>JBDTMC010000384.1:0-7628 GCA_039934475.1 Bryobacteraceae bacterium
GGAAACTCCGCCGCGAAGAGGGTCGCGCACAGGAGCAGGCTGCTGGCGGCGAGGGTGCTTGAGGGCAGGAGGAAGTCAGCGGTCATCATCAGATTGAGGTCAGGCCGCGCCGAGATGCCGTGAGGGTTGAACCCATCGAGCGGCGGCGACGAAGGCCATTCCCGCAGCGCCGACCAGGTACCGAAATGGTTGGCGACGAGGTGCAAGCGGCCATCGAATTCGGCGACGCGTCCGGGAGCCGTGCCGTCGGCTGCGCCCATCTGTGTGATGAGGAAGCCGCCGTTCTCAAGGGGCAGGAAGTCGTCTGTGATGCTGGATTCCACGGCTTTGGTGGAGAAGAGGAAGCGCGGGTTCCGGGCATTGGTCACGTCGAAGAAGAAGATCCCGTTCTGTCCTTTCAACAGACTAAGCAAGCCACCGCATCCGAGGACGGTGCGGGTTGAATTGAGATGGCAGTGATGCGGTTCGTTGCCGATGTTGCCGGGCGGCGGCAGGGGCACGGTGCGGATAACTTTGCCATAGTTGGCGGACTCTTCGTCAAAGTCGATGACTGCGAGAAAGTCCGGCGCGACGTGAGCTTGGTCCTGCGCCCAGATGTAGAGAGTCCTGTCTTTTCTCCCGCGAGCGTCTTCGCCGTCTGCACTCAGTTTGAGTGCCATGCCGCACAATAAGGCGGCAGAGAGGAGAAGCGGCGTGGCTGTCCTCAGAAGTCTAGTGGGTCTTCCCATTTCAAAATGTCCTTTCCCAGGTATCGCAAGAGCATATCACGACAATCAAGGCCGATGAACGCCGGTGGCGCTTGTTAGGGGACTTTGGCCATTCCGGCTCCCCATATGGCCAGACAGAGGGCCATGACTAAGTCGTCTTTGCGGCCTTCGTAGCGGTCTTGCCGTACGCCTAGCTTTATGCCGAACTCCTGCATCTCTTCCATTAACTGATCGAGGCGCACGCCGTCAGCCGCGCACAGTACTCCCTTCTGCATCGCTTGTACGGCTCCATCCACCAGGTCGGCCTTGGGGACGTGGTAACGGTCGCCTTCATAGGTGCGCTGATAGCCGCCTGTGATCAGCACCGGCAACAGCCATCCGCCGCAGAGGTCCTGCTCGCGCAGGAGATCCACTACGCACGCGCCTACGCCGGTGACGTCGACGCACAACAACGTTCTGGCGCTCTTCAGAGCGCAGCGGCGAGTGACTTCAGCGGCCCAGCGCGCCACGTCGGTATAGGGAGTTCCCAGCGCGACCCGCTCCACTTTGACTACCGCCAACCTCGCGGGCCTCGCCGGCTCCCACTGATACGTCACCGGGCTCTGCACGCGCGGCGCTTGTTCGCGCGCCAGCACCACGAGCGCCGTATAGTCCTGCTGTTGTCCTAAGTCCAATCCAAGAAAGTATTCCATGGCGCTTACTCCAGCGGGAGAAAGTCCTTAGTAACTCGTGTCAAGATCAGGGAAACGTCGAAGACGCTTCCGGCCGCATCGAGAAACTCGCATTCATACTCCTGGCGGTATCGCCGTTCGCCGCGCGTTTCGCGCTCTTCGTTGAGGAAGTCCTTGGGAATGCGAGGGCAGTCCTTGGCGCGAACGGTAAAGCGGGTCCAGCGCTTTGATTCCGCCGACCACGCCTTCCAGAAGAACCCCCGTTTGCCATTTGGCGTACTAAGCAGCCAGAGGGCTCCATCGGTGGTGGCGAGGAACGGCCGTACGGCGTCGTACACCGAATCCGGCACATGCCCGGCCTCGTCCACCAGCATCAGGGTGACGCCGCCAAAGCAGCGGTTGGTATCTTCCGTGGCGGGCAGGGCGATCATGCGCGCGCCAGTGGGCAGCAGCACTGAATGCCGGACGTGCCCATCGCCTTTTACTTTGGTCCCCATCTGCCGGAGGAACCCTTTTACTTTTCGCACCAATTCAGCCGACTGCTTTTCGCTGGGACTTATGACGACGACGAACGCCTTCGGCTCCACCAGTAAATGATGCAGAGCGAGGATAGCGGCGACGGTACTCTTACCCCACTGCCGGGTACAACAGAGGAGCCCCCGTTTGGCCTTCGCGCGGAGCACCTCACTCTGCTTTTCGTCGGGATCGAAGCGAAGAATTTCACGTGCAAACGTGACGATATCGCTAAGTGTCATCGGCTTGGCAGGTGTCGCCCTCTTTGAGGGACGAGGCCAGCGCTTCATTTGCGATTTTTTGGAAACATCGATCATAACCGCCTGTACCGTAGCAGGCCGGTGGGCGAATTCCGAACGGGACTTTAGGTAAGTTTCTGAAAACAGGTTAGAAATAAGTATAAGAGATCGGTGACTCTGAATTAGAAGCGGTACGAGAATATGTGCCTGTGAGAGCGGCCTCGATGTACAATCGAGACCGATGAGCGACACGAATCCGATGCTTCGATCCGCGCTGAAGAGCCAGTATCACGCGTCCCTGGCGATGCTCCGCGAAGCGATCGAGCGTTGTCCGCCCGAGGAGTGGTTGAGCACCGGCCACAAGAATGCGTTCTGGCAGGTGTCGTATCACACGCTTTTCTTTGCACACCTGTATCTTCAGCACGACGAAGCTGCGTTTACGCTGTGGGCAGACCATCGCGGCGAAGGCGACGGCACCAAGGGCGAGCCGTACACGCAAGCGCAGGCGCTGAAGTACTGGGAGTTCTGCGATCGGATGGTGGATGGCGCCGTGGATGCGTTGGATTTCGACCGCACCGAGAGTGGCTTCAGCTGGTATCGCATGACTAAGCTGGAACACCAGTTCGTTAGTATCCGCCACATCCAACATCATGGCGCGCAACTGATCGACCGTGTCCGCGCGACGGCCGACGTCGGTATTCGCTGGGTGGGCGCACACTAGTGGAGTGTGCTGGTGAGCCAAGTAATTGATTGTCCTACTTTCGGGCCCTTAGATGGGTTAGTTTACTGGTTATAAGTTCCCTCGCCCGCCGCTGCGGTCATGACTTTCTCACTCTGTCCGCCGGCGGGCTTGCGGAGAACGTAGGCGGGGTAGGGGACGCGGGCGGCGAGCGGCTTGGCTTTCAATTTTCGTAGTCCGCAGGCGGATGAATCCACTGGGGTTGAGTCAGTCTCAGGTTCGTTTGTTCTTGCCGTTGTTTCGGGCTCGGTTGGCGGCTGAGGGAAGGGGACGATTTGAGGGCCTTGACTGTGGGGACCCTGCTCATCGGGATCTTCTTGGCCGGGGTCGACAGCGGGTTCGTCGAGTTGGGGCAGTAACTGTTCGATGGTTTCGAGTTCCTGGAGGACTTGCTTGATGTGGCGGTGGATGCGGGACTCGTAGATGGCGAAGTTTTTGATGTCGCCTGTGGGGCCGAGTTCGAAGGCGAGGGCCACGGTGGCGCGGAGGTCGTAGTTAGGATTGTCCCAGGCTTCATCGACTTCGTCTTCCTGGAGGCGCATGCGGAGGGCGTGGGCGTCGCGGGAGAGGTGGCGGGCGCGTTCGAGGCGCCAGAGGTCCTGGGCGAGGCCGCGGAGGAGGGCGAGTTCGAGTTCGCCGGCGTTGGGGCGGCGGCGGATGATGTCTTCGAGGAGGTCGTCAAAGCGGCCCATGGATTCGCCGGGGAGGATGCTGTGTTCGGCGGCGAGACCGTGCTTGAGGGCGTTGATGGAACTTACTTTTTTGCCTTTTTCGGTAATAGGGCCGCGCGAGGTGGACCCGTTTCTGCGGGAGGATTTTCGCTGCGCCGGGGTCATTGTCTTTGCCATGTATTCTTGCGTTCCTTTCTGTTTGGGCCGCGGGGTAGAGGGCGGCCAATTCCGTGGGGAGCGTAGCATGACGAGGGCGGAAAACGGTTCGAGCGGGGTGCGCGGATGAGAACTAAGGGCTGTGGTTTCTTGCGGGTGGGAATATTTTGATTCGCGGTGACTTTCATCTTGGCACCGCGCAAGTACCGTCCACTTACTCTGCTGGGTCAGCGTATCGAGGGAACACCGAGTTGGAGAAGATCGAATGCCGACCACCTTCCCGCGAAAGGGCGCATCCTTGCCGGCGCAGGTGGTCTAGCAATTCGTGCAGCTTCCCTTCGGGGCGGACCCGGCGTGGACCGATAGCGGCACCAGTTCTACTAAGTCAGCCGCCAGGTTGTGTGCGTCCTCCGACGGGACAGGCAGCGGTTTCCCCTCCTCGAGCAGCGCCTGAGCGAGGTCTTTGAGGGCACTGGCAATCATCAGGCGCGCGTCCGGCAGGTCGAAGCCTTGCGTAACTGCACCGGGGAGATCGAGCGCCTCGGCCACCACCATTTCGCCCGGTGCCTGCGGAAGGTAGAAGGCGACGTGATAGCGGAGCATAGCCACATGGTAATACGGTGCTCGCCGTCATTTGGGTGCTGGTTCAGAAACGAGAAGTGCCCCAGCCACGCTGCGATCCATTTGCACGGCAAATCCGGCACCTTCGGTAGTCTGCACCAAACCTCGGCCTGAGACGCCTCCCTGCGTAGCATCCCCCGTTGTCCGGGGAAACCGGGCTCGCTCGATGTTGCATCTCTCCTGAGTATCGGCGATAATCCATACGTAGTTACTATGCGCCGATAACGCGCTTAGTATCCTCAGACTCGATAGACGAGCGGAGGAACTTATGTCCCCTATTGCACACCTCTCAATCCCGTCGAGCTTGCTCGCTGCCGCGTAACTGAAGCGGCCGGCTGGGCTGGCTCCCATCACTCTTCACAACCAAGTTGACGGCAGCACGCGCTGGTGCGCGCGCAGCCAGAGGTATGTTTGCGCTCTAGCAGGGCCGTGGTGCAACGCCGGTGTGCCGGAAAAATTGGTACAGGCACGAATTTCCTCTTTTGGGAACTTCTGTATTTACAGTAGCTTACAGGGGTCGGAAAATCATGCCAGCCCCATTTTTCGAGCCTGACCACTTGCGCCACGGACTGCTAGTCTAGGGGAGCTTTGTTTTGAAACAGCATCATCGTCGTAGTTGTTGGGACTACAAGCATCTTACCGGGAACCACCTCGTGGCACTTACAAGGTGCCTCATATACTCGTCTGTTTTCCCTTGACAAGCCCCTATCTTTGTCGATCTACTAGGGCGGAGCGCTACAGGCATGGATCACGCCTACATTTGCGACGCTTTGCGGACTCCCTTTGGACGCTATGGGGGTTCTCTCGCTACCATTCGGCCGGATGACTTGGCGGCGGTTTCGCTGCGGGCGCTGCTGGCTCGGAATCCGGGACTTGATCCTTCGGCTGTCGGGGATGTCATCTTTGGGTGCGCGAATCAGGCTGGGGAAGATAACCGGAATGTCGCTCGGATGGCTCTGCTGCTGGCGGGCCTGCCTATGGAGGTTCCGGGCACCACGGTTAATCGGCTCTGCGGGTCGAGCCTCGATGCCGTGGGTATCGCCGCTCGAGGCATCCGGACGGGGGAACTGACGCTTGCTATCGCGGGGGGCGTCGAGAGTATGTCGCGGGCGCCGCTGGTGCTTTCTAAACCCGATGGGGCTTGGGCTCGGTCGCAGAAGATGGAAGACAGCACGCTGGGGTGGCGCTTTGTCAATCCTCTGATGCGGGAAGGGTTCGGCGTCGATTCGATGGCGGAAACGGCGGAGAATGTCGCTGCGGAGCGGGGGATCTCTCGCCTGGATCAGGATGCGTTCGCTTGGCGTAGCCAGCAGCGGGCGGCCGCGGCGATTCGCGCCGGACTCCTTACTGAAGAGATTGCGGCGGTGGTGATTCCGGGGAAAGCATCGGTCGATCGCGACGAGCATCCGCGGCCGGATACTACGCTGGAAGGGCTGGCGGCGCTGAAACCGATCGTCAGGCCTGATGGTACCGTCACGGCCGGGAATGCTTCCGGCATTAACGACGGCGCGGGGGCGGTTCTGCTTGCCTCCGAAGAGGCTGCCTCGCGGTATGGGCTTACGCCCCTGGTGCGGGTGGTGGGTAGCGCTGTCGCGGGGGTTGCTCCTCGCGTGATGGGATTGGGTCCGGTGCCGGCGATCGAGAAACTGCTGGCACGCACCGGGCTGCAGCTCGCGCAGATGGATGTCATCGAACTCAATGAGGCGTTTGCAGCACAAGCGGTGGCCGTGCTCCGAGCACTGGGATTGCCGGAGGATGCCGCGCATGTCAATCCGAATGGCGGCGCTATCGCGCTGGGACATCCTTTAGGAGCGAGCGGGGCGCGGTTGGTCGCCACCATTGTGCGGCAACTGCATCGCTGCGGGGGACGGTATGGGTTGTGCGCTATGTGTATCGGAGTGGGGCAGGGGATTGCTTTGATTGTGGAACGCGTCTGAATGGCCAAGATACTGCGCACGCAGGTGGGTATCGTGGGGGCCGGACCGGCGGGTCTGCTGCTGTCGCACCTGCTGCACCGCGCGGGCATCGAGTCCATCGTTATTGAGACGCAGAGCCGGCAGCATGTGGAAGAACGCATCCGCGCGGGCGTTTTGGAACAGGGTACGGTGGACCTCTTGCATGCCACCGGCGTGGGCGAGCGGTTGCGGCGCGAGGGGTTGGTGCATCGCGGTATCGAGCTGCGGTTCCGCGGGCGGGGGCATCGCATCGATATGCATGAACTCACCGGCGGGCGGGCCATTACAGTCTACGCACAGCATGAGGTGGTGAAAGACCTGATCGCGGCGCGATTGGCGGCGGCGGGGGAGATCCTCTTTCGCGTCGATGGCGTGAGGGTGGATCAGTTGGATGGGGATGCACCTCGGGTGCACTTTCTCCACGAGGGCGAGGCGCATACGATCGCCTGCGATTATATTGGCGGGTGCGATGGGTTTCATGGCATCTGCCGCCCGGCGATTCCGGCGGGGGCGCTGCAGTTCTATGAGAAGAGCTATCCGTTTGGGTGGCTCGGGATTTTGGCAGAGGCCGCGCCTGCTTCGCATGAACTGATTTATGCCAACCATGAGCGCGGGTTCGCCTTGCTGAGCATGCGCAGCCCGCAGATCAGCCGGGCGTATCTGCAATGCCGTCCCGATGAAGACATCAATGAATGGCCCGATGAACGGATCTGGCGCGAGCTTGATGGGCGATTTGAAACCGTGGACGGGTTCCGGCTGAACCATGGCCCGATTGTGCAGAAGGGCGTGACGGCGATGCGCAGCTTCGTGGTGGAGCCGATGCAGTACGGGCGCTTGTTTCTGGCGGGAGACGCGGCCCACATTGTGCCTCCGACGGGCGCCAAAGGGCTGAACCTGGCGGTGGCCGATGTCCACTTTCTGGCGCACGCGCTGGCGCACCGGTATCGAACCGGCGACGGCGCACTGCTGGCTGGTTATTCGGAGGTCTGCCTACGGCGTGTGTGGCGGGCGCAACACTTCTCCTGGTGGATGACGTCTCTGCTGCACCGCTTTGAGAGCGGCGATGGGTTCGACCACAAGCGGCAACTGGCGGAGTTGGACCAGGTGACGACGTCGCGCGCTGCCGCTACCACGCTTGCGGAGAACTACACGGGCCTGCCGCTGGACCCGCCTCTCTGATATGGTCTTCAAGATGTACCTTTGGAAAGGGCAGGGCGAGTGACGCCTGCTATCGACGCGGGGGCACTGGTCGATCGCAGCCCGTGGACCGGTTATCAAAAGCTGCTGACGCTGCTGGCCGCGCTGGCGGTGATCTTCGACGGCTTCGACATACAGATTCTGGGGTTCGCCATTCCT
>JBDTMC010000385.1:0-7617 GCA_039934475.1 Bryobacteraceae bacterium
TGCTGCCAGGCCATTGGCGCGGAATTCCTGGTGGCCCATCCGGGCAGTTACAAAGGACAGACTCCGGCGGAGGCGATTGCCGTACTGGTGGACTCGTTCGAAGAAGCCGCTCGCGGGTTGGAATCGCAATCGTTCACCCTGCTGTGGGAAAACACCGCTGGCGCCGGCAACGCCCTGGGCGGTGTGTTTGAGGAGCTCGCCGAGATCGCGACGCGAACTCAAGCCCGCGCGCCCTTCGGCATTGGTTACTGCATCGACACCTGTCACTGCCTGGTGTCGGGCTACGACGTCGCCACCGCGGAAGGCCTCACCGGCGTGGTCAAACAAATGGAAACCGTACTTGGCATTGACCACGTGAAAGTCATCCACGCCAACGATTCCAAGGGCAGCCGCGGCAGCCATCTTGACCGCCACGCTAACATCGGAGAAGGATTCATTGGCGAGGAAGGCTTCGGCCGCATCCTGACGCATCCCAAGCTGCGTACAAAACCGTTTATCCTGGAAACCCCGGTGGACGTCGAAGGCGACGACCTCCGAAACATTGAAGCATTGAAAAGGTTATGCCGGAAAAGCCGTACGATCACCAAGAAATCGAACTGAAGTGGAGCGCCCGCTGGAAGGACGATCCGACGCTGTATCGCGCCGTAGACGACGGCTCGCGTCCGCGCTACTACGTGCTTGAGATGCTGCCCTATCCCAGCGGCCGGCTGCACATGGGACACGTCCGCAACTACTCCATCGGCGACGCCCTGGCGCGTTATCAATGGATGCGCGGCTACGATGTGTTGCACCCGATGGGCTGGGACGCCTTCGGACTTCCGGCTGAGAACGCGGCCATCAGCCGCAACACGCACCCGCGCACGTGGACGATGGAGAACATCGCCCATATGAAGAAGCAGCTCGACCGCATGGGCTTCGCCTATGACTGGGATCGCGAAGTCTCCACCTGCGAACCGGAATACTATCGCTGGAACCAGTGGTTCTTCTTGAAAATGTTGGAGCGCGGGCTGGCATACCGCAAGAATTCGCTCGTCAACTGGTGTCCGGAATGCGCCACCGTGCTGGCCAATGAGCAGGTGGTGAACGGCTGCTGTTGGCGTCATGAAACCACGCCCGTGGAACAGCGCCAGTTGGAGCAGTGGTTCTTCCGCACGACTGCCTACACGCAGGAATACCTGGATGACATGAAGCTGCTGGAGGGTCACTGGCCGGAGCGCGTGATCACCATGCAGCGGAACTGGATTGGCCGGAGCGAAGGCACCGAAGCCGACTTCGCGATGGAGGGTTCCGCCGACAGGATTCGCGTATTCACCACACGCGTGGATACCATCTACGGCGCCACTTGCCTGATCCTCGCGCCGGAGCATCGTAAGTCGTCAGAACTCTGCGACACCGCCGACCTGGCGGCGCAATTGAAAGCCATGGTGGACGACCAGAGCCGCAAGGATCCGGAGAACCTCGAAAAGGCCGGCTTCTTCACCGGGCACTACGCCACCAATCCCTATAGCGGCCAGCGCACCCCCATTTGGGTGGGCAACTTCGTACTGATGGGCTACGGCACTGGCGCCATCATGGCCGTGCCGGCGCACGATGAACGCGACTTCGAATTCTGCCGCAAGTATGGGATCGCGGTGCGTCCGGTGATCCGTCCCGTGGATGGCGCGCTTGCCGACGGCGAGACCATGGCCGCCCCGTTCGAAGAGTACGGCATCGTTGAAGACTCGGGCGAATGGTCAGGCCTGGCGAGCGCCGTGGCCCGCAAGCAGATGAGCCAAAGGGCCGACGATGAAGGCTTTGGCAAGGCGGCCATCACGTATCGTTTGAAGGATTGGGGCGTCTCGCGCCAGCGCTACTGGGGCACGCCGATTCCCGTCATCCACTGCAAGAGCTGCGGGGTGGTTCCGGTTCCGGAAAAGGATTTGCCGGTAGTGCTGCCGTTGAATGTCGAGGTGACGGGAAAGGGCAGTTCGCCGCTGGCTAACGTTCCCGAGTTCGTCAACGTCGATTGCCCGAAGTGCGGTGAACCGGGGCGGCGTGAAACGGATACGATGGACACGTTCGTCGATTCCTCCTGGTACTTCTTCCGCTACGTCGATCATGCCAATGCCACGATGCCCTTCGATGCGGCAAAAGTGGCGCCATGGTTTCCCGTGGATCAGTACATCGGCGGCGTCACCCACGCGATTCTCCACCTCTTGTACTCGCGCTTCTGGTGCCGCGTCATGCGCGATCTGGGCATGGTTTCGTTCGCCGAGCCTTTCAAGAATCTATTCACGCAAGGCATGGTTCAGTTGAATGGACAAACCATGTCGAAATCGAAAGGCAACATCGTCGATCCCGACGAGATGACGCAGAAGTTCGGCGCAGACACCTGCCGCTTGTTCGTTCTGTTCGCCGCGCCGCCGGAAAAAGACATGGACTGGAACGAGTCCAGTGTGGAAGGCCAATATCGTTTCCTGAGCCGTGTCTACCGCTTTGTGACGCGCAATATCGACGTGGTGAATGAGGGCAATCCGGACGCCGACCGCAAAGCGCTGCGAAAGATCCACCAGACAATCGCCAAGGTTACGGCGGACTTCGACAACCGCTGGCACTTCAACACGTCCATCGCCGCGTTGATGGAATTGACGAATGAGCTTTACAGCCTGGAAGCGAGCCTATCAACGGACGTGCGCCGCCAGGCGATGGAAACGCTGGTCCTGATGTTGGGACCATTCGCCCCTTACGCTTCGCAGGAGATGTGGGAGCAAATGGGCCGCGCTGGCGCCATCATCCGGCAAACGTGGCCGGTGTCGGACCCCGATCTGGCACGCGAGGACTCCATTGAAGTGCCGGTGCAGATCAACGGCAAAGTGCGTTCACGCGTGACCGTGGCCCTCGGGCTCTCTAAGGATGACCTGGAGAAGGTTGCCCTGGCCGACGAGAAGGTGGTTGCGATGCTGGACGGCAAGCAGATCGTGAAGATTGTTGTGCTGCCGGACCGCCTGGTTAATATCGTCGTGAGGTAAGGGACGCGTTCAAACGTCCAGGCCGGCGCGATCCCATCCGGCCAGACGAGATCCTACATCGTACGTGCTCTCCAGGAAATCGTATAACGATTGCTCAGGAGACTCCGCGCTACGCATGTCGTCGTACATTAGAACGAATTCCGACAACTGCGCGTTCCAGCCTGCCGCCGCGGGCCGTATGAGCTGACTCTGGATACCGGGCGGTTGAGGCACGGTGTAGGAATAAAATGCCGGGCCATCGAAGGAGCCGCCACCGGGCCAAAAGCCCGCACTGCACACCTCGTGCGAATAGGCGGGGCCGCTGATTGCTCCCTTGCGCGGCGGCGCAGGGCGCCCGGAAAAGCGCGTGCACGCCAGGTCGAAACTACCCCAATAGAAGTGAACCGGGCTGCATTTGCCTAAGAATTTCGCGCGGAACTGCTCGAACACTTTGCCGCTTGAGACCAGGATCCGCCAGAAGCGCTCGGCATACTCGGCATCATAAGAGCAGTTGGTAGTATCGAGGTGGAACGGCACGGCATCCGCGACCTCCTGAGGCTTGGCGTTGATTTGCACGGAAATGCCCAGCAACGCCAGAATTTCGAAGATGCCGTTGTAGAAGTCGGCCACGGACTCGGCATGCAGCGGCTTCGCGACACTGGCGCCTTCGCTGGTGGAGACGGTGAGTTGGCGCCGCTGAAAGTCGAACTGGATTTCGAAGATGCCCTCGGGATAAGGGACCGGCCCGGTGGTTAGCCCCCGCGAGTTGACGTAGAGAGTAACGTGCCACCAATGATTCAAGGGTGGGGACAAGGCCATCCGGATTTTCCCGACGATCTGCGTCCACATGTGAAGGGTACGGTAAGTATCCTGCCACTCGTGGAAAGGGAGCGGCGGCCAGCGATCCGAGTGAGTCATGCTGCTCAGTCTCGCAGAAAACACCAGCCGCCCGCTACCCTGGTGCCGTCAGGAAACGGTTCTCACTGCCGCTTCCCAATGAACCCCGCCGTAAGCGATTTCCATCGGACTGTCCGCCAGATCGACACATGATGAATGTCTCTGAACTCGGGCGCAGGTTCCTGAAGATACACTGCCTCCCCGAAGGAACCGAGCAGCCGGTTGGTATCAGAACCTTCACGACGCCAGCAGCAGTCGTCTAGCTTCTCGAAGTACTGCCTTTCATGATCGCGTAAAATAGCAGTTCGCACCCCCACAGCTCCAACTCGTCAAAATACCATTTCGCAGTTCCGCGATATGGGGCAAACTCCGAACATGCACGACCCTAACTCATCCAAGCGACGCGCGGCCGCCCGCGCCGGCGCGTCGATCGTTCTCATGGCGGCGGCGCTGGCGTCCGCCGGAGACACAGGCGCGCCAGTGCCCTTCCCCTCGGAGTATCGCAAATGGGCTGTGGTGAGAAGCCTGGTGGTGGGTCCGGAGAGCAAATTTTTCGCCGTCAACGGCGGGTTCCATCACTACTACGCAAACGACGAGGCCATGCAGGGCTTTCGCACTGGCCATTTCCCTGAGGGTTCGGTGGTGGTGGACGAACGACTGGAAATGCGCCAGGAAGGCGGCTCCACTTTCGAAGGATCGCGGAAAAGCGTGGCCGTGATGACTAAAGAGGCCGAACACTACCAGAGCACCGGAGGCTGGGGATTCGACGTGTTTGCCGGAGAGGAACGCGCACAAGGCGCTCCCGGCGAAGTCCGGGCGGCCTGCTTCTCCTGCCATAGCCAGCGCAAAGAGCACGACTTCGTGTTCAGTGGATTCCGTAAGTGAACCCGCCGGACCTGATATAAATATGGTTCGAACTGCGGCGGACGATGGAAGTCACCTCGAGGCGCAAACTCCACCGGTATCTGGCGTACTTCCTCGCCTGGACCGCCTTCGGCCTCTTCAATTTCAGCCGTGAGCTGACGAGACGGCTCTATTGGCATGAGCCGACACGCTGGGTAGAGACGCTGACCTCGTGGATGGTGGGCGTCTACCTCACGGCCGCGCTCACCCCGGCTGTGCTATGGTTCGGCCGGCGGTGGCCCATCGATGGGCAGAACTGGCGCACCCGTGTGCCCCTTCATCTCGCGCTCAGCATTGTCTTCTCGGCGGTGGAACTGGCGGTAGAGACAGTGGCATTCCTGCAACTTGGCCTGCTCGAGTCATTGATGAAGCACTCCTTCCTCATCGGCTTCCCGCTGTTAGTAGTCGCTGGATTTCATGAAAACATTATCACTTACTGGGCCATCTTAGGCATCCAGTCGGGCTTCCATTACTACCGCGGATTTCAGGAGCGCGAGTTGCATGCCTCGGAACTCAAGGCGAAGCTGGTGCGGGCGCAGTTGAGTGCCCTCAAAATGCAGCTTCAGCCGCATTTTCTGTTCAACACGCTGAACGCCATCATGGTGTTAGTCCGGCAACAGCGCGGCCGTCAGGCCGAAGAGATGCTGGCACGACTTAGTGACCTGCTGCGCTGCGTCCTGGAGGACGTCGAAACACAACTGATACCGCTACGGAAGGAGTTGGAGTATCTGCGGTTGTATCTGTCCATCGAGCAAGTTCGTTTTCAGGATCGCCTCAGTATTGAGATATCTGCCGACGATCAAGCCCTGGAGGCCGCCGTCCCGCATATGGCTCTGCAGCCGATTGTCGAAAATGCCGTGCGCCATGGCATCGGCCGCGTTGCCGCCGCGGGCACAATTCGCATCTCCGCTTCCCACACTGACCACAACCTTGTGATCCGCGTGGCGGACGACGGCCCCGGCCTTGGCTCCGGCGATCTGGTTGGTGGCACCGGAATCGGCCTCGCCAACACGCGGTCGCGCCTGCACCAACTCTACGGCGATGCGGCGAATTTGAAGGTGGAAAACGGAGAGCGGGGCGTGATTGCCACTCTCACGTTGCCTTACTGTCCGGCCGATGAAATTCCGGAGACCGACACCCATGCCTTTGACAGTTCTGATCGTGGATGATGAACCGCTGGCGCGGGAGGGCCTGCGCATGCTGCTGGCGGAAGATGCCGAAATCGGCGCCGTTCACGAAGCGAAGAACGGCAGGGAGGCCCTTCAGCGTATCCGCGACGGGCAGCCCGACTTGGTATTGCTTGACGTGCAGATGCCGGAGATTGACGGGTTTGCGGTGGTCAATGAAATCGGCCCGGAACAAATGCCGGCCGTCCTGTTCGTCACCGCACATGACCAGTACGCGATTCGCGCCTTCGAGATCAACGCAATCGACTACCTTCTAAAGCCTGTCACGGCGGAACGCTTCGTGCAATCGCTGGCGAGGGCCAAGGCCAGGCTGCGTACCCGCGAACCGCAGCAAGAGAGCCGCCAGATTCTCTCCCTACTGGAAACCATCGCTTCCCCGCCCCGCTACTTGAAGCGGATGGCGGTGCAATCCGCGGGCAAGACTTCTTTCATCGGCGTCGAAGATGTGGACTGGATTCGGGCGGCCGAGAACTACGTGGAACTGCACGTGGCACAAGCCACCCATCTACTCCACGTGGCAATGAATACGATGGAGAAGTCCCTCGATCCAGAGACCTTCGTCCGCATTCACCGCTCCTTCATCGTCAATGTGCGCCGCGTGAAGGAGATCCAAACCGCCAGCCATGGCGAGTATGTGCTGCTGTTACACAGCGGCGTAAGGTTGCAATCGGGCCGGACGTATCACGAACGGATCAAGGCGCTGATGGCCAACCCGTTCTAGGGACGGCTAATGCGCAGGCGGTTCGATCAGGGCCATCACCGCAAACGCGGTCGCTGCATCGCGCATGAAGCCTTCTGGCATGGAGCCCGGCTCACGACGTTTGTTCATGGAATCCGCTACCCAGTAGCCGAATTGCGGATCCTGCTTCGCACGCAGCCAGTCCAGGGCTTTCCGTAACTTGGGATGGGAGCGCGAAACGCCTCCTTGTTCGAGAGCGAAGGCAGCCACTGCCGTAGCGTATGCGCTGCCTCCCGCGGCCGATGGCGCACCAGGGCGATCCTTCCAGGGCCCGAGCGCCGCGACGGTCCACGAACCATCGGGCTGCTGCTTTTCCAATGCCTCTTCAATGATCGATCGTCTTGCGTCCGGAACAGTTGCGGGCAGACTTGCCGTGGCCCACAACAGCAGCAGCCGGTTGTGCAGGGGTTGCGCCGCCGTCGCCGTCCGAAGATATGCAGTCAATTCCGTGACATGTGATTTGATCTCCGGCCGCGCCTGGTATTCCGGTGGTGTGGCCGAGATTGCCAGGGCAGCGAGCGATGCGCCAAAGAATCCAGAGTCGGAGGTTTCATAAGGATCGGTGTCGAAGTCGAACCACGGCCACGAGCCCTTGGACACGCCGTCATGGATCTGCGTTGACCAAAGCCGGTCCCACGCCTGTTGCGCCGCAGGCTGCTGCTGGTCCAGAAACAGAGCCGCGAAGATCGCCTCCACTCCCACCGATTGCGAAGCAACCGGCTCCTTCCCGGTCTTCAGCGCCTCCGCCACGCCGTTCCCCACCCTCGCACGCAACCCTTCCACCAGTCCCGTCTCGTAGATGGTGGGCTCCGCTTCGCCCAATACACGCCGCAGCGCGGGCCGCGCCAGTAAATAGGTAACGCCGGTGTGACAGGAGATACACGGACCGCCAGAGCGCTTCGCT
>JBDTMC010000386.1:0-7564 GCA_039934475.1 Bryobacteraceae bacterium
CCTTGATAGCGCAACATGTTCCGCTACGTCGCCAACCAAAATCCAGCTTGGGACTGGCACTCCTTCGACCTGGAAAAGGACATCGAGCGAGCGCTCCTCCACGGCCAGGTAATCCACGCCGTCAACCCCGACCTCTCCAAATTCAAGGCCCGCGGAGGCAAGCTCCTCATCTATCACCGTTGGAGCGATGGCGGTTCCGGCGGAGCGATTTCCGCCCTCAATACCATCTCGTATTACGACTCCGTCCTGAAACAGATGGGCCCGAATCAGGACAACTGGCTTCGCCTGTTCATGGTCCCCGGGATGGCCCATTGCGGCGCCGGCAGCGTTGAATCCCGCGATACTGCCGATGAAACGTTATCAGCCAGTTACACTAGTTCACGGAACTGCTGCTCCGTGAGTCCCGCATCGCGAACGATCCCGGCCATAGTATACGCATCGACGGGATCATGCCGAGGAATCGTTACGATTCGCGTGCCGTCCGTCATCACGATGTGCTTGCCTTGCCGCGCGATGCTGAACCCCGCCTTCTCAAGGGCTTTGACGGCTCTAAGATGCGGGATGCCTGCGATCTTGCCCACAATCTACGCCGGAATCTCAACTTCGCGGAGTTCGCGCTCGCCTGCCAGCTGTCGCGCAACAGCAAGATACTCCTGTATGGCGTCTCTAATGTTCGACAACGCCTCTTCCTCGGTGTTCCCCTGCGACCAGCAGCCAGGCAGTCCGGGACACGAGACACTGTATCCTTCTTCGGTTCGGGTTAGCGCAACGGGATACTTCATCGGGTTCTCGCCTCCCTTCAGAATATAGCAGCTGTTATCAGACTCGTTTCACAAGCCCGCCGCCAAGTCAAGGCCGATTAGGTCGAGTTCTGCAAGTCGGTCACAACCGGGTAGAGACTATTTTCCCTGCGTCTTCAATTACTTACAAAACGACCCGAACGCTTCAACCTCGCCTGGTGGTCTAATAACCTCGCTGGGCAACCGCTGCACCCGCTCGTTTCCTGGAAATTGTGGTCTCTCCGTCTTCGTTCAACCGTCGGCGGACGGGCGCACCGTTCTTTGACAATTTAACCAGTCCGTGGGGGATCGGCCCCTTCAACAGCACCTCGAAATCTTTCAACACTTTCAACACCGGCCGAAATTTCTCAAATCTCGTAAGTGATTTACAGTGAATCGCTTACAACGATTTTGGCCGAAACTCTTTCAACACTTCAACACGATTTTCGTTGAGACGAAATTCCGCTCACTGGTGCCGCAAGGCCACCACTGGCTCCAGCCGCGTTGCCCGGCGCGCCGGCGCCCAGGTCGCCGCCGCCGCTACCAGCGCCAGCACACCCGGAATCGCCACAAATGCAACCGGATCGCTCGGGCTTACCCCGAAGATCAGCCCTGAGAGCAGGCGCGCCAGCGCAAATGCCGCAACAAATCCGATCGCCAGGCCCAACCCCGTCACCACCAGGCTCTGCCGCGCCACCATGCCCAGTATGTCGTTTGCCGTCGCCCCTAGCGCCATGCGAATCCCAATCTCGTGCGTCCGCTCCGCCACGACAAACGCCATCACGCTATACAAACCTACCGACGCCAGCACCAGCGCAATCGCCCCGCACACGCTCAGAATCCCGGCCACATAGGCTAACCCGATCAGTGCATCGTCGATCACCTTCCGCATTGACCGCACATCGAACGGCGCCAGATTCGGATCCACCACCGTCAACTGCGCCCGCACTCCGGGCAGGATCGCAGCCGACCCACCCCCTGATGACCGCACCGCAAGGTCCCAACTCCGCGATGGCGCCTGACGGAACGGCTGGTACACCGTCGGCCGCGGAGCCCGGTCGTACGCCTCGTCCATCACGTCCGCCGCCACGCCCACCACCGTCAGCCACGGCCCCTTGCCCATTCGGATGTGCTTGCCCAACGCATCCTGGCCATGCCAATACCGCCGTGCAATGTTGTCGCTCAGAATCGCCACCAGCGGAGCCTCCGCGCCGTCGCCGGCTGCAAACGCCCGCCCACGCACCAGCGGCACCCGCATCGTTCGGAAGTAGTCCTCGCTCGCCGATTGGCGGTTCGCCGTCAGCGCCTCGCCGCGAGCCGGCGTATAACCTTCCACTGCGAAATCCATCGTCCACCGGTTCTGGCTGAACGGCAGATTGCTGATCACCGCCACTGACTCCACTCCCTGCGTCGCCCGCACTTGCGCTAGCGCGGCCTCAAAATACCGTGTCCAATCCTTCTCCGCCGCGTACTTCGATTCCGGCAGCATCATCCGCATCGTCAGAACCTGTTCGGCCTGCAAGTTCGCGATCGGCTCGCGAATCAGTGAAACGCCGCGTGTCATCAACGCTGCGCCAACTAATAGCACCAGCGCGGCTGCCACCTCGGCCACAATCAGCGCGTTGCGGATGCGATGCCGCGCCGCCCCCGCCGTCCCTGTCCGCCCGCCTTCCTTCAGCGCCTCGTTCACATCGCCGCGGCTGATCTGCCACGCCGGCAAAATGCCTGCCAGGATGCCCGCCACGCCCGCCAGTCCCATCGTGTAGGCGAACACCACGCCGTTGATCGTCATCCGGCTCCAGCCGGGAAGGTACTTCTCGATCTCCGGCGGCATGTATGACTTAATGACTTCAACGCCCCACTGCCCTAACAACAGACCCAGCACAGCCGCCGCGGCTGCCACCAGCAGACTCTCACACAACAACTGTCTGACGATGCGCCACCGCCCCGCGCCCAGTGCCGTCCGTACTGCCACTTCCCGCACGCGCGCCGTGGCCCGCACAAACTGTAAGCTCGCTACATTTGAACAAGCGATCAGCAACACAAACGCCGCCGCCGCCAGCATCAGCATCGTGTAGCTGTAAGTCATCCCGCCGACGATCTTGTCCTTGACCAGCATTACGCCGGCCGAACGCCTGGCATGTGTATCCGGATACTTCTCCGATACCCGTTGCCCAAGCGCCGCAATCTCGGCCCGCGCCTGCTCAATGGTCACGCCCGGTTTCAGCCGCGCCACCGTCTGCAGATTCAGTAGCCCGCGCATCGAACGCATCTCCGGACTGATCGAAAGCGGCAGCCACACTTCGGCTGTCAGAGGATATAGGAAGCTGGCCGGCATCACGCCTGCTACTTCGTAGTTGGCGCCGTCTAGCTGGATCGACCGACCGACAATCGCAGGATCGCTTCCGAAGCGCTGCATCCACAAACCGTGGCTCAGCACCACCGCCCGTCCGCCGCCCGCTTCAAACTCTCCCGGCCGGAAGACGCGGCCGCGCTCTGGTGCCACTGCCATCGCGGCAAAGAAGTCTGCGGTCACCTGGAACGCTTGCAGCCGTTCTGCTCCGCTGTTGTTGGTGAGGTTTACGCTTCGCCAGAGCTGCGCGGAGACGTGCTCCAACGTCGTCGTCTGGTCTTTCCAATCCGCGAAGTCGGCTGCCGAAATGGAGTCCCATTCGCGTTCGCCTGGTGTGTATCCCACCATTGAGACAAGCGTCTCCAGGTGCGGAAAGTCCACCGGCCGGAACGCCAGTACGTCGGCCACGGCAAACATGGAAGCGTTGGAAGCAATGCCTGCGCCCAAGGCCAATACGGCCATCAGGGCGAAGCCGGGGCTCTTGGCAAGCACACGTGAGGCGTAGCGAAAGTCCTGCAGCAGTCCGCTCATGGGCAGATTATCTTAGAGTCCGGAAATACGGGGAGTGCGGGTTTGAACGCGTTCCTGAAGCCGCATTGCGGCGGCTTCGAACTTCGATTGCAGTTTGGTCACCAGCATCTGCGTCCGCTCGCACATCAATGTGGAGCGTTGCTCCACTTGATAGGGCGCCGTAGACAGCTTCAACTCTACTCGTTCGCTGGTCCGGCTTGCACCGGCACAGATCAGGCAGATCGCCACCAGGGCGAACACTTCGGGGTGCCTGCTCCCCGTGCGTATGGGCGCGGGCGTCATGACGCCGCCTCCACGCTTTCCTCCACCACTCGCCCGTCAAATAACCGGATGCCTCGGTCGGCGTACTTCGCATAGCGCGGATCGTGCGTCACCATGCAAATCGTCGCCCCGCCGCGGTGCAGTTCGCGCAGCAGGTCCATCACCGCTTCGCCGTTCGCCGAATCCAAGTTGCCGGTCGGTTCGTCAGCCAGCAGGATGGAGGGATCGCCCGCCAATGCGCGTGCCACGGCGACGCGCTGCTGCTGACCGCCCGAAAGTTGCGAGGGATAGTGCTTCACGCGATGCGACATCCCAACGCGCTCCAGTGCGTCATGCACGCGCTTCTTGCGCTCGGCGCCCGGCATGCCGCGATAGGTCAACGGCAGTTCCACGTTCTCGTACACCGTCAGGTCGCCGATCAGGTTGAACGCCTGGAAGATGAAGCCGATCTCGCGGTTGCGGATGCGCGCCCGCTCGCTCAGCTTCAGGTTCTGCACCGGCTTGCTGTTCAGCGTATAGGAACCGCCTGATGGCGAATCGAGCAGGCCGAGAATCGCCAGCAGGGTAGACTTCCCGCAGCCCGATGGGCCGGCGATCGAAACATATTCGCCGCGCTTGATCTCCATGTGGATGCCGGCTAGGGCGTGCGTTTCCACCTCGTCGGTGACGAATACCTTCGTCACTGCATCCAGGCGGATCAAAGATTCTCCAGTGGTGGCCATGTTTCGTATCCCTCTCTTTTGCTGCTCGCTGCTTCTTAGCTCTCTACCCGTATACGCACCAGAAGGTTACAAGTTAGTTCGAAATTCGAATTCGATTTTGGTTGTCGTACGCCGACATGTCCGACAGTACTACCTGATCGCCAACCTTCAAGCCGTCCACGATCTCGATCGTGTTCACCGAACTGCGCCCCAACTTCACCTGGACGCGGGTCGCTTCCTTGGTTTCCGGGTCGAAACGGAACAGGCTCACCAGACTGTTGGCCTGTCCAAACACCGGACGTCCTACATACACTACGGAGTCCAGCCGCTCAAGTTCAATCGTTCCGTCAACACTTAGATCGGGTACCGCGCCGGGAGGCAGTTCGCCTTCCAGTTTCACGTCCACGGTTCGGGTGCCATTGATCACCGCAGGATCGATGCGCCACACTCTACCCGGGATCACACCGTTGCGCGTATCGATGGCGGCAATCTGCCCCAATTGGATGTCTTTTGCCTGAGTCTCGGCGATCTTCAAATCGGCCTTCAGCTTCCAGGGTTGCGCCACCTTTGCCAGCAGGGCGCCCAGTATCACGCGCTGGCCCACTTCCACCGGCAACTGCTGCAACACGCCGGGGTAACCAGCGCGAATGGTGAGCTGATCCACTTGCTTCTTCTTTAAGGCGTAGGCCGCCTTCAGCTTCTCAATCTGTACCATCTGTGAGGCGAGCTGGGCGTCAGCTGAATCTTTGCTGATATCCAGCCGCTTCCGTTCGATCGTCTGGCGTTTGCCTGCTTCATCGGCCGTCGCCACCGAAAGCTTCACCGTTAGATCCGGAGCCAGCCCTTCCTTGCCCAGTTGGATGTCGCGATCCGCTTTCAATTTCGATTGGACGAACTCCGATTCCACGCGCGCCACTGCCGATTGCAGGTCCAACTGCGTAGTTGCCAGTTTCACCTTCAAGTCCAGGAAATTCGCTTCGGCTTGCTTCACCTGCCACTCCAGATCGTTCGCCGCCAGTTCCAGATCCGGGTTGCTCAGCACCAGCAGGACGGTGTCTTCTTTGACGTTCACGCCCGGGCGAAGGACGATCTTCTCCACGCGTCCTTCATTGGCCGCCTGGATGAACAGGATCTCTTCGGGAACCAGCGTCCCCAGGCCGCGCACTTCGCGCTTCATGGGACCACGCTTCACCGTGTCGATCCACGCCGTGCCGCGCTCCACCGTCGGCGCCGCGGGCTTCATTCGCATGAGGGCAACGGTCACGCCTGCGCCCGCAATCAGGATGATTGTGAGCCACATGATCCGCCGGATCAGCTTCTTTCGTGCAGCGCCTTGTCTTGGGACGTCCATGGTTTTCTCCCGAACTACAAGGGCACTTGCTTGACCACGCCGCCGCCAAGGGACAAGTTACTGAGCAATCAGCAGCTTAGCTAACATGCCCCACCCGGTTTTAGGGTCTGCGGTGTTCGCTTGTGGGACGGCTCTGTACGGAAGTGGAGTGGGAGGTCATTTAGCGGAACATTCTCAATTCAACCTCGCGCGCTTCGCGGTCGCGCCGGTTCTGCCGCAAGGCTGCCGCCCAGTGCGAAAGGGCCTTACTGACCTGCGCGCTGTCGTCGTTGCGTTTGGCTACTTCAATGGAACGTTCGTAGAGGGGCGTCGCCCGATCCAGGCGGCGCTCCACAGCGTACAGATCGGCTAGCGAGGTCAGGCAGCGGGTCAGATCCTTGGGCGGCGTGCGATCGTCCTTCTCCCAGATGGTGAGGGCGCTCTGCAGGGCAACCTCGGCCTGTGAGTAGCGCTTGCTGAGGAAGTATGTCTGTGCCAGCGCTTCGAAGGCTTCCGCCACCAGTGGATGCGAGGGTCCAAACACTATTTCGCGGGCGGCGATGGACTTCTTATAGAGCACTTCTGAACCGCTGAACTTCTCCTGGACGCGGAACAACGTACCCAAGTTGAAGTACAGTGTGGCAGTCAGCGGATGCGTGGAGCCGTAGATCTTCTCATACAGCGTCATGGCCTCGCGCATCAAAGGCTCGGCTTCCTCGTAACGCTGCTGGGCGTAGAAGAGCTCGCCGAGGTTGCTGACGGCGGCAGCTGCATCTGGATGCTCGTCGCCAACGCTGCCGCGCCACGTCTCCAGCGCCCGCCGCAGCAGGGTTTCGGCTTGCTCAAACTCTCCTCGCTGGCGCAGCAACGAACCTAAATTGTTCAATGACGCCGCCAACTCGGGTCCTTTGGCCCCCGCCTTCTCACGAATGGCCACAACACGGCGGAAAAGCGCCTCGGCCTCATCGCTTCGTTCGGTGGCGGTGTACAGCGAACCCAGGTTGTTCAGGATGGCCGCTGCTTGTGGACTGTCCGCGCCGAACGCCGCGGTGCGCGTTTCCAGCGCTTGCTTGTACAGCGGTTCGGCCTCCTTCACCCTTCCCACCGCCCGATAGAGTGAAGCCAGATTGTTGCGGGAAGTGGCCAGACTGAGTGTGTTGGCTGACCCAGCCATCAGCGGCTGCGACTCGCGAATGTGGATTGCGTGAAGGTAACTCTGTTCCGCCTCAACGAACCGCCCCTGGATGCGCAGGCACTCCGCCAGGTTATTCGAAGCGGCGGCGACGTTGAGGCTCTGCGGTCCTTCCAACGCTGCCCACAGCGGGAGCGCGCGGCGGTAGAAGGGTTCTTCTTCTTTGTATCTCCCCAGCTCGTGTAATAGCGCGCCGAAGTTATTCAGCGTGCGCGGCAGCCGGACGTCCTGCTCGCCAAACTTTTCGGCGGCAGCCAGTGCCGCGCGCCATTCGGTGATCGTCTCATCGATCTTTCCCTGGTGGCGCAGATTCGCCGCCCGGGTAATGTGCAAATCCCAGTCATCCAACGAACCTTCGGCCGCAAGCAGAGGCAGCGTCAGGGCAGCCCACAAAACGAACGTCGAGGCAGGCATTGG
>JBDTMC010000387.1:0-7548 GCA_039934475.1 Bryobacteraceae bacterium
GATGGTGAATAGAGGCATGCGAAACGCGCGGCAGCCCTAGCGCCTCCGCGCGGGGTTCGCAAGCGAGGATGCGTGGTAGGTTCGCGAAAAGATGGATCCTGCCGCTCCCGACCAGGCCCGAAGCGCCCTCGAAGCTCGCCGCTCCAATGAAGCGGCCCAGGCGATGGCGGTGCACATCGACTACGTCAGGGACCGCATGCTCCGCCTGTTCGCCGACTAGCTTTAGGCTAAAATCCCGCAGTTCGTGGCGCAAGTGGTCAGGCTCGAAAAATGGGGCTGGCATGATTTTCCGACCCCTGTAAGCTACTGTAAATACGGAAGTTTCCAAGGGAGGAAATTCGTGCCTGTACCAATTTTTCCGGCACACGGCTTGCACCACGGGCTGCTTCCGTCCCACGGCGTCGCGCGGCCGGATGACCGGCACCGTCTCGATTCCCCATGGCGAGATCCTGGCGGCCCGCTATTTATCAGTATCCTTTTTGATTTCCGTCGCAAGACTACGGCGATCCTCGTCATGAAAAATCGCTTCGATAGGCACAGCGAAGAGCCGGGCGGCCCGGAACGCGAGCGGCAAGCTCGGGTCGAACTTGCCCGTCTCAATGGCGTTGATGGTCTGCCGGGACACATCGAGTGCCTCCGCCAACTGCGCCTGCGTCCAGTCGCGCTCGGCGCGCAACACCTTCAGCCGATTCTTCATCGGTACCGCCACGTACCGTACAAGATAGACACAAAGAACGTCAGACCCATGAGGATCACCAAGTGCGCGATCTCCGCCTTGAAGGGAATCACGTGGTACGTGGTCATCACCGAATACGGGACGCTGGCCACTATGGCGACGCCCACCGTGATCGCCAAGGCATTGAGATAAACCTTCCGCTGGAGCTCATCCAACTCGATGATGTGCTTTTTGTTGGCCAGGATCATGCCGATACCCACGGCAACGTTCAGGCCGACCGCCAACAGCGTGAACACCAAAGCCCTGTCCCAAAGGAATTTCGGCCCGAATGCCATCAGCGCGGTGGACGCCACCCAGGCACCGTTCCACCGGGCGAGCCGCATGATGCTCGTCCGAATCCGCGACTGATAGCTACTCTCGCGTGGTATTGATTGGTTCACAATGTCACCCTTGGTTGTCTTAATGTAAAGTATACCTGACATCCCCAGCGTAGCTTCGCACTGGATGTGTGTCAAGTGTTATTTACAAAAAGACTAGTGTTATAGATACCAAGGCTGCAGTGGGACCGACTCGCCTCCGCCCTGGAAGGCATGTTCCGGCGGCTTGCCGCTCGTCCGAGTCCTGTTATTGGGGAGGAAGCCGGCGGCCGCTGGTGAGCCGGCGGCGAGTGTAAAGGCCTATCCGAAGCGGCGATTTCAGCCGTTCGAGCCTTGGCCTTGCGAGTGACCGCCCACTGCCTTGGTCACAGGGAAGACGTCCCACCTCAGTTTGAGTTTCTCAGACAAGGTTGACGCGAACACGCTTGATGCCCGGCGTTCCATCGGACTTCTTCGTGCGCACAAAATTAACGCCCAGGGGCAGCTTGCCATCGGGTGTCAGTTCGTCGACGTCCTGGCGGATTTCGACGCCTCGTTGGAATGCTTCCGTGTGAGGGTCTGGGGTACTGTCCTTCGCGGCCTCGGCTGCTTTGCTGCCACGCCGGGGCTTTGAAACAGTGGACTTCTTGTTCATAGAGTGCCCTCTGCCTGAACTGTACCCCACGGATTGCTCCTAGTCAAAGGTGAGTCCGCATTCGAAGGCGCGACGCTTCAGCACCAGCTCACCGTTTTCCTCTACTACTATGTGGGTCGTGAAGGCCATGCTGTGAAGGGCGCCAGTGGTGGCGTTGGCGTGTTCCCCCACCGAGACGCGGCCACGCTGAAAGAGGTCCTCAGTATAGGACTCAGCGGCGTTCTGGGGCGAGCGCGGTTCCAGAGAGCCGAGAACTCCGAGTGCCGCGGACGTCACGCCGAAGCGTTTGGCGTCTTCGGCCGTGTGAACAACCAGCGAAGCGCGACTTAGGCCGTAAGCGGCGGCAGAGATACTCGCCTTCGGAAGGGAGGCGGGTGCCTTGCTAATAGTGGCGGCGGTCACGGCTGCCTTGGGCAGGTTCCGCACATTGATGCTGGACAAAGTGGTGGCCGCCTGCAGGGATAAGATGCCGCGGCGGACAAACGCGGATTTGATGGCGGCCGTGTACTTGCCATCGAACGGCGCGGTTTGTGAGGCGGTGACCATATGCGCGGCGATCTGGCTGTAGTAGTCGGGCACCACAGGAGCCGCCAGGATGGCATTGACCAAGACTCTTGCGGCGTCCAGTGTGGCCTTCACCAGATCATCGGCCGTAGGCGTTGCGTTCTGCAGCTTGAACATCGCAGACAAGATGTCCAGGAACGCGCCGCTGAAGACACGTGAGAAAGAGTGAGGCTCGGACGAAAGGGTACTGGCAGGAGCCGAGGGCGGCAACGTTTGCGGATCGCGGTAGAAGAAGGAGTTGGCGGCATTGCGCAACGAGTCCGGATCGACCGCGTCGGGGTGTTGAATCCGGATGGCCGCACCAAGTTGTTCGGCGAGGCGCGACAGACGGGAGGTCCGATTCAGCGTTCCACCGGTCTCAGCCAGAACAGCAGCGCGGAAAGACGGGACCTGCAAGTCGGACAGTATGGCGGCGACGTCCGCAAACCCTTCATGGAACGCCGCGGCTTCGATGGTCTGGGCATCGAATAATTGAGGCCGGATCGAGTCGAGGACAGCATGTCCCATCTCGTGGCAACACACATCGGGGCTTTCACAGGAGAAGTAAGTATGGCCGGCGACAGTGGCATGGAAGAAATGCAGACCGGGGGTGTCCTGCCCGTCGCCCCGCGTGTAAAAAGCGTTTAAATCGACACCGGAATCGAGGGCGACAGGCAGCGTCTTGCCCACCTGCCACTTGGTACCAGCGGGCACGACCTTCGCCCAGAAATCCGCAGTGCGACGGAGGGCGGCAGCGGTCGCATAGAACCGGAAATGAGCAGTGCCGGTGGCATAAACAGCCGCAGGGGGAGTGGTCCCCGAAATCTTGTACGGATAGGGCTTGGCGGCTTGATTCGGCGCCGCCACATCCACCGGCGTCAGCGTGCTGGGATTGTGGGGGCCGGGATCATCCTCCCACACGGCCACGTTCTTCACGCCGGCCGGGGGCTTAGCCGGCTTCGGGGTTGCATTCTTTTTCCGCGGTTTGGTCATGGGTTCTCCTTTAGGGGTTGGTTCGCGAATGGCGATTTCTTTCGTCTACCAGTTAAAGCGCATTTGTCCGCGCAAGAAGGACACCGGAGGGCACAATTTTAGGTTGCCGTGCTTGCGACCAACTAACCAGAATTCCGAAATGCTAGTGTTTCTCTATGCCAGCCAGGCGAACTACTCTGGGGGAACATCTCCACATTCTTGCAGCCGATCTGTGGCGGGCAACCCGGGTGCTCACCAATGCTCCAGGGTTCGCATTAGCCGCGCTGCTGGCGATTGTTCTGGGCGTGACTAGCACCACCGTTGTAGTCAGCCTGATCAACGCCGTGCTGGTCCGGTCGTTGCCGTACGGAAATGCGGAGCGGCTCGTGTATATGTGGACGCCGGTACCCGGCACCGCTGGTTTACCGAGGGAAATTGGGCCTTATTATTCTGATGTGGTCGCGTGGCAAAGGGACAGCAAATCGTTCGAAGCCATCACGGGGATGCGGCGTTATGTAGCTTTGCTGACTGGCGAGAGTGCGCAGCGCGTGGGGGGCGCGAGAGTCCTCGGCAATTTCTTCCCGACGCTCGAAGCCCACGCTCAATTGGGCCGCACGCTTCAGCCGGATGACGATCGGCTGGGGAATCAGTTTGTCGCGGTTATCAGCGATGCTCTTTGGCGGTCGCGGTTCGCAGGACATCCTAACGCCATCGGGAAGACAGTTCTCATTAACGGGCAGCCCTATCGCGTGATCGGTGTGATGCCGCAAGAATTTTCTTATCCGGGCGGAAATGACTTCCCGCATCAACCCGAGTTCGCGCGGTTCACAAGGACGGACGTTTGGGTTCCTGCGGCCTTGAGCGCGAAGGAACTCTCGGCGCGGGATTCCGATGAGGCGGATGCTGTGGTCGGCAGGCTGGGTGGGGGAATCAGCCTTTCGCAAGCGCAATGGGAGGTCTCAGCCATCCAAAAACGGCTGGCGCCGGTGCATCCAGAGGGCGCATTGCAAGCGCTGCTGGTCCCTTTTGTGGAAACGGCGCTTGGTCCGGTGCGGCCGCTCATGCGTTTGCTGATGGGCGCGGTGTGCCTGGTTCTATTGCTAGCGTGCGGGAATCTGGCAAGCCTGCTGCTGGCACGTGCGGCGAATCGCGTTTATGAGTTGGGTGTGCGGACAGCGCTGGGTGCCCAGCGTTCGCGCCTGATTCGCATGCTGGTGACGGAAGCGATGCTACTGGCGCTGGTGGGCGGTGCGCTGGCGGTGGTATTGAGTCTGGCGGTAATGCGGCTGGTGGTGAAGCTGAATCCGGGTGACATACCGCGGTTTGAGGAGACGGCGGTGGACTGGCGGGTACTGCTGTTCGGGCTGGCAGTGGCGATGGCAACCGGGTTTGCCGCGGGAATTCTCCCCGCGGTTTCTGCGTCGTTCGTCAGTGTGAGCGCGTTGCTACGGCAGGGCGGGCGTGGAGTGGCGGGGGGCTCGTCGAGCGCGCGAAACGCACTGGTGGTAGCGGAGATTGCGCTGGCAGTCGTACTGCTGGCTGGCGCGGGTCTGCTGCTTCGGAGCTATCGTGTGGTGCAGGGGGAAGACAAGGGCTTCGCGCCATCCACTCTCACCATGAACATCACACTAGACGAGCAGGCCAAAGGCGTGAAAGTCTTCCGGCGTCAGCTCATGAGGCGCATTCAGGATTTGCCCGGCGTGCAGGCGGCCGGTTCCGTTGATGATTTGCCTCTCAGCGCCAATGAAGACCGTGGCTTCCTGGTAGCAGAGGGCTATTCCAGCAAACTCAAAGAATGGGTGAGCGCCCGTGGGACTGCCGGGGAGTACTTCAAGGCAATGCAAATTCCTCTCATCGCGGGACGATACTTGAATGACTCGGATATTGCGGCCAAGCCCTTTGAGACGGAGGGGAGTGTTGTTGTGAGCGAGAGTTTTGCCAAACGCTATTTCCCCGGCCGCAACGCCCTGGGCCGTCGTTTGGGGATCAACGCGCCGGCCAGGAACACGATTGTCGGTATCGTAGGCGATGTTCGGCACTCCGGTCTGGAGGAGGCCGCGGAACCGATTGTCTATGCTCAAAATGGATCGGCCGATAGCGTTGTGATCCGGACTCTCGGCGGGCCGGAGTCCATCGTGGGATTGGTTCGCAACGAGGTGACCGCCTTCGGTGCAGGCTCTGCGCTAACCGATATTCAGACAATGAGTCAGTATGTGGATCAAGCCGCGGCACGCCGGAGGTTTCAGACTGTGGCCCTTACAGCATTCGCGTGTGTCGCGGTGTTTTTGACGCTCGTGGGCTTATACGGACTCATCGCATTTACGGTGAGACAACGAACCCCCGAGATTGGTGTCCGCATGGCGCTCGGAGCTACCCCCGGCGGCATGGTCCGGATGGTCATTCTCTCGGGCTTAAAGCTGACATTTGCCGGGTTAGCGATTGGTGTTTGTTCAGCGTTGGCGCTGGCGAGGGGGATGGCGAACTTTATCTATGGCATTCCCGCGATTGACCCGGTGACATTCCTAGGCGTGCCGCTATTTATGCTTGCCATCACCTTCATCGCTTGTATTCTTCCAGCCTGGAAGGCAGCGCAGATAGATCCTGTAGACGCCCTGCGTCAGCAGTAACCCTGGTATGTCCCTCGTGGTGGAGCTAAAGACGTGGACCGGCAAAATAAGCGCTCCCCTAAGGTTTCGACGATTTGCTCAACTTGGCAGATTTCGGGGCTGCCTTTTTCCCTGCGGCCTTCGTACGAGGCGCGCTCTTCTTGACGGCTTTCTTTGCCGTTGGCCCGGCAGGTTTCACAGCGCCGACCGCCGCCGCGAGTTTTCCTGCTGCTGCGCCAAGGGCCTTAGCGGCCGACACTAGAACTCCCTCTGGCGCTGGTGGTTGCTTTTTCGTGGCCATGTTTTTCCCTATTCTATCCGAATCGGTGACGAGCGTCCTGGACTACTGACCACGTTTTCTCTGATTGTCAAGGTATCGGGAGGCTTCAGCGGCTCTTAAATCTGAACGCAACCTGTCGTCCAACCGCAATCATCTTGGTCTCCACCAGAAGGTATGTGGGAATGCCGACTAGAAAAGTAGCAACGATGTTCGCCGGAAATCTCAGTAGAATCGGTTCGCCCGGCGTGGGCATACAGAACAACTGCTGCCACATATAGACGGAGTAGCTAATCTGACCGAGGAACACTGGAATTGGGTGGTTGACCAGTATTCCGAATCCTCTATCTGGATTGTTCATCAGCCACATGATGACGATTGCTGCGCCACAAGAAACTATAGTTCGGCCAACGATCATCGTCTCTGGGCGAAAGCGTTCGATCAAAACGGTGGCCAGCATCGCGCAACAAGCGAGCGAAGCACCGAGGTCGGTGATAACCCGTCGGAACAATGTTGATCTCCTCAGACTCGCTTCGCAAAGCGCTAAGAGGCAGCCGAAGGCCAAGCAGTCAGCGATCAACTCAAACCTTCGAGGAATCAGTGTTCGATTTACATTCAAGTCCCACGCCAGCGCCCGGAACATCGGACATAAGATCACGACGGCGGCACAGACGTATATGGCTTTGCGCCGCGTCAACGCGACCAAGAGTAAGGGCCAAATCAGATAGAACTGCTCCTCCACCGAGAGTGACCACAGGTGCTCCAGAATTCGATGTGGCGGGTCGAGATAGTTCATAGTGAAGGTCGACGCACGGAAGAATTCGTAATTGCTTACATGGACGACGCCGGCAGCTCGTAGCGCCAGCAGGCTCAAGGCGTACACCAAAAAGACAGGGAAGATGCGGAAAGCGCGCTTGATATAAAACGACTTCAAAGAAACCGAGCCGTGCTTGTCCTGCTCCTTCATTAATTGTCGTGTAATGAGGTATCCGGAAATTACAAAGAAACACGTAAGAGCAGCAAAGCCGAGGGGACTTGCACGCAACCACGGTGGCAAGAAATGAGACATCGCCAAGTGCGCCTGTAGAACCAGTAGAAGAAGCAGTCCCCGTAGGCCATCCAAGCTTGGAATTCGGACGGGAGCTGAAGGTACACTCTCCACCCTCGATTGGGAGCCGCCAGGCACTTCGTGATTCATTGTGTCAACTCGTTACAGACTGTCGCCGCCAGAACGCGAATCCGATGACAGCGCGGCCGGCAGTATCGGACATCAAGGTTGTCGACAGGCACTCTCCAGTAATGGCCTTCAGGAGAGCCACTTGGCCTGCCTTCACTATAACGACGCCCACTTGCGGGTGCGCCGTTTGACCGCTTGACAGTGCCAGCCCGCCTTACAAGTTCACCAGCGAAACAATGTGGGTCTTGCGCTGATCCTTGCGGCCGAAAATGAAAGGCGCCCGCTG
>JBDTMC010000388.1:0-7493 GCA_039934475.1 Bryobacteraceae bacterium
GTTGCATCCGGCAAGCACCGCGAACACGGCGGCGGTAATGATTCGTTTTTTCATAATCCTGAGGCGCAGTCTATTTCGTTGTCCGGTCACTGGTCAAGTTCGAAATGATGGCGGCCCGATTCGATTCTCTGCGAAGGCGTGCCACCGGGCAGTAATACTTTTGCCGTTGTGTTGGGCGGGAGTTCGACGTCGTAGACAAACTTTCGGCCTTGCTTGGACCAACGGCTTGCAATCAAACCATAGGGCGTCTGGTAAGTGGCGCGGGCGGAGGTGACGTCACCTGAAGGCGTGGGCCGCAGTACGATACGGTCCTCTGCCGGGCGGGAGAAGTCAACGTCGATGCCGGCGAGATACCGATAGAACCACTCTTCGGCGTGGCCCAGCATGAAGTGGTTTTGCGAGGATTCAGGGTTGGCATCCCAGGCTTCGGTGAGCGTGGTGGCTCCGTGGGCCACCTGGGCGGCGTAACTGGGCGCCTCGGGATTCGCAAGGATGTCGAAGATGACGTCTGACCGGCCGCCTTCGCTGAGGGCTTGGATGACGAAGTGGAAGCCGATGTCGCCGGCAGTAGTGTGGTTGCCGTGCTGGCGAATGTCGGCAACCAGTTGGGCGAGCCATTCGGCGCGGCGGTCTTCGGGCGCCAGGCCGAGCGCAAGAGGCATGGCGTAGGCGGTTTGGCTTGTGGGGTTGGATAGCCTCGCGTTGTAAGCGGCGCGCACGGATTGCGCCTGGGCGTCAAACGCTTTGGCGTCGGCAGGCTTGTCGAGCAGGCGCGCCGCCGAAGCCAGGGCCGTGAGATCGGCATAGTAGATGGCGGTTGCGGTGACTTCCTTCGAGGTGAGTTGGGCTTCGCCCGGCGGCTTCGGCCCGATGTCGTACCAATCGCCAAGGCCGTGGGAGAGGATGCCGTCTTTTGCCTTGCCGGCGAGATAAGAGACGTAGCGCTTCATGTCGCCATAGTGGGCCGCAAGGATGGAGCGGTTGCCGTAGTGTTTGTAGGCCAGAAAGGGGTCGAGGATAACGGCGCTTCCCCATTCCGGGGAATCGCGGAAGCCTTGCTCGAAGACCGTGTATTCGGGCGCGATGTCGGGGACAAGGCCTTCGGCGGTGATGGCGTCGGCCATGTCGGCGGAGATCTTGGCGTAGAGGCCTTCAACACCATAGTTGTACATGACGGCGGAGCCGAGTAGGTGCGATTCTTCGAGCCAGCCCAGCTTCTCGCGATGCGGGCAATCCGTAAGAACGCTTTGCATATTACTCAGAATCGCCATATCGATGAGCTTGTGGATGCGATTGAAAAGCGGGTTGGAGCAGGAGAACTCACCGATGACCGGAGCCGAGGAGTGGATGAATTGTCCTTCCACCTTGAGTGGTTCGAGACCTTCCACTTGGAGATAGCGGAAGCCGTAGTAGCTGAAGCGGGGACTCCAGGTTTCGTCGCCCGATCCTTTCAGTGTGTAGGTGTACCACTGGGGCGAGCCGGAACTGCGCTGAGAGACGGTGCCGTCAGCGGCGAGGAGTTCACCGGGGATCATCTTGACGCTGGCTCCGGCGGGCCCTCGCATGGTGATACGCGGCCATCCGGAAAAGTTCTGGCCGAGGTCGTAGACGCGGATACCCGGTTGGGGCTGGGTGGTAGCGACGGTGTGGAACGTTTCGAAGACGCGGATCTCTGGATTCAACTGCGCCACCAGACGGCCACCCGGGGCGGCGACTTCGAGAGCTGCTTTCCAATCGCTGCCGGGCAGCGGTTCCAGACGGGCATCGTAGTCTTCCCCTCCGTAAACATGCGATACAACGATGGGCCCGGGGAGAGACTGCCAGGAGCGGTCAGTTACTAAGTCGAGCGTGCGGCCGTTTTGTAAGAGGACCAACAGGCGGGCGATCAGTTTGGGCTGGCCGAAGGATTCCACCAGCTTGGTATAGCGGCGAGGGATGTTCGGCACATCCAGGAAGCCGCTGGCGAGCATAACGCCAATCGTGTTGTCACCGGTCTTGAGGGCGGTGGTGACGTCGTAGGCGTTGTAGTAGACGGTCTTGCGATAGTTTGTCCAACCGGGGGCGAGGACCGCGTCGCCGACCTTGCTTCCGTTGATGCTGAGTTCGTATTGGCCGAGTCCTGAGATGTAGACGATGGCGCGGCGGACGGGCTGATCGAGGCGGAGGGAGCGGCGGAATACCGGCATGCGGATGGCAGGGGTTTCTCCGTCGGGTTGGGCGGCGATCCATCTCGCGTTCCAGTCTTGCGGTGTTAGCAGGCCGATGCGGAAAGTGGCCGGGGCGCTCCACGGCGATGGCGCGCCCGCGCGGTCCCATACCTGCACCTTCCAGAAGTATTCAGTAGCGGCGGCGAGTGGACGGCCCTGGTAAGGGATCTGGATGGTCTCAGAGGATTGGACTCTCGCCGTGTCCCAGAGGTCGCCCTGGTTGCGGTTGAGTAAGTCAATGGTAGACGCGACCAGAAGGCGATAGGCGGACTGGGTGTCCGCCTGGAGCAGCCAACTGAGCCGCGGGTTCAGCGATTGGATGGCGATAGGGGTAGTGAGGCCTTCGCATTTCAGTTGGGCCGGGGCCAGCGCTAAGACAGGGCTGGCAGCAAAAAGAGCGATGAGAGCCAACGTGGGCCGTCGCATGAGTTCTTCCAGATGCCGCGGTTAGCGGATCTGGGAAAAGGGCAGCGGCCGAAGGATGGAGTTCGAAATATTCGAGACAATTTCGGCGTCAGCGTAACCGGGCTGGGTGCGGAGTTTCTCCCATGCGGGATCGCGGACGAAGGCGCCCCAGTTCTTGTCGCGCGTAGAGATGTCATCGAAGGCGAGGAGGTAAGTAAGGTTGGGCATGTTAGGGCCAACGATGGTTTCTCCAAAGAAAACAGGGAGCAGACCAGTGCGGCGGAAGATAGCGATTTCGCCTTCTTCGAACATGCGGATCTTGCGGGCGAGGGTGATGGAGTTATTCGACTCGTAAGTACGGAGTTCGAAGATGCGGGGCGATTGCCGGCCTTCCGTGGAGGGAATTTCCATGGAGGGCATGCCGGGAAAAGCACGCAGCAGGCGAGTTTCGACACGAGTATAGGCGAGGTGGGGTGTGGCGAAGAATATCTCCCTCGCAGACCGGTACTCCTTGTCGGCAGCCAGCTTGTCCTGCGAGGCTTCGAGGGCGGCGAGGCTGGTATGGCTGGCTACGGTGATCACGAACGGCGTGTTCTCTGCGATGACGCTACCGAAGACCCCTATAGGACCGACGCCAGCGCGGGTGGCAGCGGGCAGCGCGATCTTGCTGAGGAAATCAGTGAGGCGCTGCGACTGGTTGTCGTCGCCGTTGCGCAACTGATAGCGGCGGAGTTCGAAGATGGCGGGACGAACGGGTGCGGCGGCCAAGTTGGCGGCTCCGGCAACAGCAGCCGTACCGATGGCGGACTGGATAAGAGAACGGCGTTTCATGATAACGACAATCTACACCATCGGAGAGGGTGCTGAGCGATTCAACGAAACATCGTGTTGATTGGTGGGACTCGAAATAGAGTTTCAGTTTCGGCATGACGGGCCTACAGCGCGTTGTACAATACGGGGAATCCGAAAGGACACAGAAGGAGAGACCCATGGATTGGGACAACATTATCAAGGTTGCGGAAGCCACCATCGCGGGGGTTGGATTGCGGGTACTGGGCGCGATTATTCTTTACATCATTGGGCGATGGCTGATTGGGTTTGCCGTCGGACTGGTGCAGAAGGGACTGGCAAGACAGCGACTGGAACCGACGTTGCTGCGGTTTATCGGCAACACTATCTCGGTTGTCCTGAATATCACACTGGTCATCGCGATCCTTGGCTATTTCGGGGTTCAGACTACTAGTTTTGCCGCGCTGCTGGCGGGCGCCGGGCTGGCGATTGGATCGGCATGGGGCGGATTACTGGCTAACTTCGCAGCCGGCATCTTCCTGGTGGTGCTGCGGCCCTTCAAGGTGGGCGATTTTATCGCCGCCGGGGGGACCGTGGGGACGGTAGAAGAAGTGGGTCTCTTTGTGACAACGATCCACACACCGGACAACGTTCGGACTTATGTCGGCAACAACAAGCTGTTCTCAGATAACATTCAGAACTTCTCGGCGAATCCTTACCGGCGAGTGGAACTATCGGCGCAGATCTCCGGCGCCGCGGATCAGCATCTGGTGATCAGTGCCCTGAAGCAACGGATCATGAAGATTCCGAATGTGGCAACGTCGCCGGAACCCGATGTGGTGATCGCGTCCTTTACGGCAGTGGGGCCGGTGCTGGCGATCCGGCCGTACACCAACAATGACCACTATTGGCAGGTCTATTTCGACACCAACATGGCGATTCGCGAAGTACTGGGCGATGGAACGTTCCCTGCTCCAATGCCGGTTTACGGAATCCAACAGTTGAACGAGACAGCTCCACGGGCCTAGGGCTCGTTATTGTTGTTGACATTCGACACCAAGCGGTGGCATGCTGTTGCTGTAGACACTCGACACCATGCCATCCACTTCCAAACTCGACCTATTGCAAGGCACGCTGGACCTTCTGGTATTGCGCACGCTGCGTCTTGGCGCGATGCACGGATGGGCTATCTCAGAGCGCATCCAGCAGATCTCAGAAGGTGTACTGGAAGTGAATCAGGGTTCGCTGTATCCGGCGCTGCACCGGTTGGAACACCAGGGTTGGGTGGAAGCCGAATGGGGGATTTCGGAACTGGGGCGGCGGGCGCGGTTCTATACGCTTACGGCCGCGGGACGAAAGCAAGTGGAGTTGGAGAGCAAGAACTGGACCAGGTTGACGGCGGCCATTAACCGCGTGGTTGAATCCACTTAACCGGGGACGCCAATGAACTGGAAAGACCTACTACTGCGTCTGCGAGCTATCTTCTTCCGGCAGAAGATGGAAGAAGATCTGGCCGACGAACTTGCCTTTCATATCGAGATGCAGACGCGGAAGAACATGGCCCAGGGCATGTCGCCGGCGGAGGCATCGCGGGCTGCCCGTGCGCAGTTCGGGCGGACGACGGCGATTGAGGAGGAATGCCGCGACGAACGGCGGATCAACCTCATTGAAACGGTGTGGCAGGACATCCGCTATGCCTTTCGCAGCTTTCAAAAGACGCCGACCTTCACACTGACGGTAATCGCAACGATTGGACTTGGGTTGGGTGTGAATGCCGCAGTGTTCACGATTTTTAACGCCTACGTGCTTCGGCCCTTGGCCGTTCGGGATCCCTACTCGCTTTACATTTACGGCTATCGTGACCGCGCCGGCAAACAGCACGGTTTCACGTGGCGGCAGTACGAACAACTGCAGTCAGCCAACGCCCGCGTGTTCGCGGAAGTTTACGGCGTTATTCACATGCCGGTCCGTGTGGGTGGGCGGCAGTGCTTCGCTGAGCTGGTAACCGGCAACTATTTCGGGATGCTCGGCGTGAACGCCAAGTTGGGGCGAACGCTGACTCCTGAAGATTCGGCGACGCCTGGCCAGAGCCCGGTAATGGTGCTGAGTAGTGCCGCCTGGCGCGGCCAGTTCGCATCGGACCCAGACATCATTGGGAGGAAGATCCTGGTGCGCGGCTATCCGATAGAAGTGGTGGGCGTGGCGCAGGACGGCTTTGGCGGACTGGGCGATTTCTCGCGGGATTTCTGGATCCCGCTGACGATGGCTCCTCTTCTGCTGCCGACAGGCGACCCGTTCGCGAAATCCGAACCTGAGTGGATCGACGTCATCGTGCGTGTGAAACCGGGCGTGACGGAGAGCCAAGCGAAGTCACTCCTGACGGCCACGCTGGGGCTGATCAAACCCAATGCGAAACCCTCGGAGCAGGCTGCTGCGGTGACTCTGGAATCCCGGGCGACATCGGTCCATCTCGGGTACCAAGGGATGCTGGTGGTGATGCCGATTGTGACGGCGTTTGGGCTGATCCTACTACTGGCGTGCGCGAACGTCGCCAACATGATGCTGGCGCGGGCGATGGCGCGGCAGCGCGAGATTGGCATACGGCTATCGTTGGGAGCTGCGCGACGGCGGCTGATCAGGCAATTGCTTACGGAAAGCATTGTGCTGGCGCTGCCCGGGGCCGTGGTGGGATTCCTGATTTCGCGTGTGGTGTTGAGCGGCGGAGTGCGCCTGATTGTGGCTTCGCTGCCTTCCGAGTTCACTGAGTTCTTTCACGTCGCGCCACTGGATGCCGACCCGCGCGTCTTTGGATTCATGTTGCTTGCCGCATTGGCGTCGGGTTTGCTGTTTGGACTGGCTCCGGCGATCCAGGCGACGCGCGTCGATTTCGGCAGAGCTTACCGGCCGCAGGGGCTGCGCAACGCGCTGGTGGTTTTTCAAGTTGCGATCTCGTCGCTGCTGCTGGTGTGCGCCGGCATTCTACTGGGCGGTGCGAACCGCGTGCACAGTCTCGATACGGGCCTTCGCACCAACGACGTCATCTGGATTCAACTGACAGAGAAATGGCGTGAGCGGGCACTCACCGAACTCGAGCGGCAGCCTTCTATTCACACACTGGCAGTCACATCAAACGTGCCGTTCGATGCAGGGTTTCCTTCTTTGCGCCTGACGGCAGGGGACAAGATGCTGGATGTCTCCAGCTACGATTTTGTCTCGCCGGAGTTCTTCGACGTTTTCGGTATTTCGATCAGGCGAGGGAGGGACTTCACGAGCGGGGAAGCGCAATCGGATGTCCCCGTGGCCATAGTGAGTGAGACCGTGGCGAGACGGCTGTGGCCTGGCCGCGACCCGATTGGCCAATCGGTACACATGGAACCGGACCTGCGCAGTTATCTGGGGAGGCGCACGCCGATGCGGTACCCCAATGTGGAAGTGATCGGCGTGGCCAGTGACGTTAACACTGGGTTGGTGGAAGACCAGGCGAGCCGCAGCCTGGTGTATTTCCCGGCGACACATCGACGAGCGGACACGAAGCTGGTGGTGCGGGTGAACGGAGATACGGAGACGGCGCGCCAGGCGATTGACCGCGCGCTGGCGTTGGCCGCTCCTGGAGCGATCGACCGGATCCATAAGATGCAAGAACACTTGGCCGGACGTATCTATCCGTTCCGCATTACATCGTGGATCTCGATGTTCCTGGGTACACTGGCACTGGCGTTGACGATTACGGGTGTATATGGCGTGATCGCTTACCTGGTGCAACAGCGAACCAAGGAGATGGGAATTCGAAAGGCGCTGGGCGCAACCAGTGTGTCGATGGTGACGATGGTGATGAAGCAATCACTGCGCCTGGCGGTGACGGGAATCGGCATCGGCGGAGTCATCTCGCTGGGAGTATCGCGATTCCTAGCGGCTGAACTGGTAGTGGTGGAAGGCGTTGACCCAGCGGCCTTGGGCTTTGGCACTGCGATCGTGTTGACAGCGTGCCTGCTGGCGTCGCTGTTCCCGTCGCTGAAGGCCGCCAGGGTAGACGCTATGACGACGCTGCGGCACGACTAACAGCCCGTGGTGCAACGCCGTGTGCCGGAAAAA
>JBDTMC010000389.1:0-7435 GCA_039934475.1 Bryobacteraceae bacterium
ACTACGCTTCGAAGAATGTCGTCCTCTTTGGTGGAGACGTCGGCAACGTGCACTATGGCGATACCTGGATATGGGATGGTGTCAACTGGACGCAGCAATCTCCTCAGTCTTCTCCGTCGGCCCGCACGATGGGTTCCTTCGCCTGGGATCCGAGGCTTGGTGGCGTGGTGCTCTTTGGCGGAGCCGGAGCAACGGCATTGAACGACACTTGGATCTGGAAGGATTCCAACTGGACACGCGTTTTTCCTGCCGGTGCAATTCCTCCAGGAAGATGGGCCGCACCCATCAGCTACAATCCCATTTCGCAGGGACTGCTGTTGTTTGGTGGCTGTTGTTCTAACCTCGACGACACTTGGTTGTTTTTCCGAATACCGGCCACCGAACAGCGGTAAGTGGATTCCTGGCCCGACGGCATTTATTGACTGGGTTTGCTCACCCGCTAGATGAAGAGGGTGACCGGAACATGGAAAAACTCAGCCAGCCGTTTGGCTTGCGCCTTACTAATTGACCGCCGGCCACTCAAAACCTCGGTGGCGGCGCCCTTGTTGCCGAGGATAGGCCAGATGTCTTTGTGCTTCAGCCCGCGCTCCTCCATCAGTGCATTCAATGATTCGTTGGGGGAGACATGGGGGAGCGGATGGTACTTCTCCTCGTAGTCATAAATCAAAAGGGTCAGAACCTCGGCCAGCGCTTCCTCTTCCGGCGAGAGATCCTCGCGCTCGTCTAGTTCAAGTAGCATTCCAGTGAGACGCGCATGCTCGATCTCGCTATGGATGGGGCGAGGGAGAGCTTTCACCAGCAGTTTGGCGTAGACAGAGTCCTTGATGTCGGTTGTCGTACTCATCGCTTCCAGTCCCCCTTGCTGTACTCGACGTGAGTGAGGATATGTAGGATAAACACACGTTTGGTCTTGTAGTTCACCCGAGCAATCAACCGATAGTTGTTACCGTGGATGTTGAACACAGTTCGCCGACCCACTATGTCTGCATGCGCGAAGTCCCTTCGCACCTCGACCAGAGAACCCCAGTCGGCTCTCCCGGTAATCCGGTACCAGTTCATCAGAGGGACCAGCGCATCCGGGTGCAGTTCGGAGAACCTGAGGATGGCCGGCCTGCTAATCACCCGCACAACTAGAGTTTACAAACTGTAAACTCTAGCGTCAAGAAATCCGAACTCGCGACGCCTGGGAATGGGCCTACGATCCGGGCTACTGGGAACAATTCTCCGCCCTGGTCATCCGTTCAACTACATCATGTATGCGAGGACGCATTGGGGCGGCTCGCCCTCCGGTTCAGCAGGAGCATCCAGCACACGCAACGCCTTGCGGATATCTTCCAACGTAGTCCGCGTCAGCCTGCGGAACGCCTGCCGTGACGCAACGCAATCGCCTTTGCAGATGGCGTTATAGATCTCCCGATGCTGTTCCACATCGACGTTATAAATGTCAGTAACTTTGAGCTGTTGCATGAAGGCCTCAGTCAACGGCTCCGTGCGATCTCGAAATTGTGGTTTTCCCCGTCGCGTCCAGATCTCGCCAGTTCCCGGCTGGCCAGCAGCAAGGGGCGTAGAGCCGGGAGCAGTCCGCTCGGAATGAACGCGCGCCGTATCGTCTGCTACAAGAAGCCGTGAGACTACGTAACCATCGCCGAGCGCATTGGACTCATCAAGTTTGGTTCCCGCGTGGACGTGCTCTTCGGACCCGAATGGTCAGTCCAGGTAGATACCGGTGACCGCGTTAGTGCCGGCTCCTCCGTTCTTGCCCGCCAAACGGACGTCCGATGAAGCCACCTTGCCTCGACCTCTCACGCCATCTCTGTAAGGAAGACCAGAGGCCCCGGCGACGAATCCCATGTTTCTCTCAAAGCAAAAAGCCGGGGCCCGCCGGCGAGCGCATCGCTCCGCCGAAGAGTAAAAGAGTAATTGTCGTTGATGGACCCGCCCGAAGAAATAGTTGACGCCGGACAGGCGCCGCAGTTTTCCTCGATGGACTCGACGGACGCAGCGCCCGACTCACCAATAGGACCAGTGGTTCGGCCGCGAACTGGATTCGCTTGCCGACGTGATCAGTTTCGGACTCAGTTTCGCCTGGCGTTGGTGGCGCGTGAGGCAGGCTTACGAAACGGGTACGACATCAAGGGTATTTCACGAAGATTGGCACTCCCATGTGGCGCCAGCTCGCCAAACAGGTGCAGCAGACGATGTCATCCTTCTCCAAACCGAAACTGGAGAAAGCGATGGCCCGCGTATTTGCGGCTGACCGTGCCCTGCGAGACACGCGTCCCGACGATCGCATCGTGATGGAGGAGTTCGTGCTGGGACTAACGGACTGAAGGGTTATTGGGGGCGCATTTTAGCGAATGCGCCCGCAAGAGATATCGTTTAGGCAGCGGCGGGAGCGGAGAGAGCCTTCAATCGGTGATGCATACGGCTCTTATAGCGGGAAGCCGTATTCTCTTTGATAATTCCCCACTTGGCCGCGCGATCCACCAGAGAAAAGGTTGCGGGCAGGGCCTTCTCGGCGCCGGCAGCATCCTTATGTTCCAGAAGACGGCGCATAGCCCGGATCTGATGGCGCAAACGGGACTTCCGCATGCGGTTGGTTTCGGTGCGACGCTCGGTAATGCGGACCCGCTTTAGCGCGGAAACATGATTCGCCATGTACTATCGTTCCAATCCTTACAAATATACCTCCAACCAGAATACACCAGCCGGGCCGGAGGGTCAATGAAAACCCTACTTCGCGCGAGAACGCGCTATACTGGACAATTCGGGCCGTGGCGCAGCCTGGCTAGCGCGCTTGCTTGGGGTGCAAGAGGTCCCGGGTTCGAATCCCGGCGGCCCGACCAATTTCCCCTACAACTCACAGTCTCCGTACCGACTTCAACCCCATCTGGAGTCCAACTTGGAGTCCAAATCCACCAGTTGCCGGTGGGTTGGTGGCAGTTCTCGCGGTCCGGCTCCAGGTGTGAGATTTTCGATTGCCGAATTCTCCCGGGCTCTCTACTCCTGAGAAAGCGCGTTGAGAGGTGCATCAAGAAGGATGACTGAATCGTCATGCACACCGAGAGTGCAACCATCTCTTCAGTTACACAGCAGCCTTCTGCAGCCACTCTCTGCGGTTAGGCTACCGATATTCGTGAATAACGCTCAGCAGTTCGTCCGTGGAGTTCGTGATCAGTCCATTCTCCCAAGATCAACTGCCCTGCATGTAGACCACATGGGTCTGCATGAACTCATAGAGTCCGTGCTTCCCGTCGGCGCCCCCGATACCGCTCTTACGCCAGCCAGCGTGAAACCCCTGCATTGCCTCGAAGTTCTCGCGGTTGATATAGGTCTCTCCGAAGTGGATCTCCTGGCAAGCCTTGAGCGCAACATTGAGATTGCGCGTGTAGATGGAAGACGTTAAGCCATAGTCGGAGTCATTGGCGTATGCGATGGCTTGGTCGAGATCGTCGAACTTTACGATGGGGATCACGGGGCCGAACACCTCGCGCTGTATGATCTCCATTTCCTGTTTACATTCGGAGAGCACGGTGGGCTCGAAGTAGAAGCCGCCCTCGGTCGCCGTCCGCCTGCCACCGGTGACGAGTGTGGCCCCGGCGGCGAGGGCACCCTGCACAAGGGCCTCCACCTTTCGAAATCCGCCCTCGTTGATGAGTGGACCGTATTCGACCGTGGAGTCAAGGAGCGGGTTGCCGCAGCGAGTATCTCTCATGGCAGAGGCAAGACGATCAGTGAACTCGGAGGCGACAGAGGACTGCACGTAGACACGCTCAGCGCAGTTACAAACCTGCCCGCTGTTGATGACGCGCGACGCTTTGATGGCCCCGACAGCGAGTTCGATATCCGCATCACCCATCACGATGGCCGGGGCCTTTCCGCCCAGTTCAAGATTCACTTTGGTAATGTTCGCAGCGGCGGCTGACATAATGGCGGAGCCTGTCTCGACGCTCCCGGTGAAGCTGATCATACCGATTTTGGGAGACGATGCGAGAGCCTTACCCGCAATGGCGCCTCGTCCGTGCACAACATTGATGACACCCGGCGGCAAGTCCGTTTGCGCCATGAGTTCGCAGAATTTGACAGCGTTGAGCGGCGTTTCCTCACTCGGCTTGATGACGATCGTGTTGCCGGCGACCAGTGCTGGCGCCGCCTTTCTCGCAATGAGGAAAAACGGGAAGTTCCACGGGAGTATACCGCCCACTACTCCGATTGGCTTCCTGAATAGGAAGATTGTTTCGCCACGACGGTCGCTCTCGAGGATCTCGCCCTCGATGCGGCGCGCCCATTCGGCCATGTAGTCCAGATAGTCCGCAGTGAATGCGACTTCAACTCGGGCGAGGTCGAGGACCTTGCCCTGCTCCTCGGTGATGATACGGGCAAGAGGCTCCACGTGTTCGCGGATTTTCGCGGCGATGGCGCGAAGCGTCTGGGCGCGCTGAATGGCGGGGCGCCGGGCCCAGTCCTTCTGGGCCGACGCAGCGGCATCAAGTGCCAGGTCTATGTCAGCAGCCGTGCTATCCGGAACAGTGCAGATCGCGCTTCCATCGGATGGATTTACCACTCGAATGCGATTGCTGCCCGTGGAGGGAGCGAAGCGGCCGTTGATGAAATTGTCATAGTGTTGCATGGCGTTACCCTTCTGACAGACAGGACCATCATCGCGCAGGAGACCCGTCTGATCACAATCCCCAGTTCATATCGTGGTTCCTAGAACGCGGCGCTTCCGATGCTCAGTCAGCCGTTCGGCAGCGCTATCCGTCATCGAGCGCCTAAACAAACGACTCTTCTTCGTGTAACGATTTGGCCCGTGGTTGCACTAAGCATCGGAAGACAAGTGGTCTGCTACCAAAGGAGACAAGGACATGAAAACGCTAATTTTGCGCACCTGCGTGGTCACCGCACTCGCGCTGGCGATCGGGCCACTGATGCGCGCCGCGGAAAACAACTACTACGTGCACTTCACCGCTACTAACTCTTCGCCCGGATGGATTGCCGCTGGCTCGCTGAATGCCACACCGCTTGCCGTGCCGGCTGGCGCCTGCGGCATGGTCTTCGAGCAAGTAGACGACAAGTCATTCATCCTGCCGTACGACATTGAGGGTCCCGAATTGCCTGCCGGCAACATTGAGATCCTGATCGGTACATGCAACGGTGGAGGCGTGAGCATCGATCATATCGATATGCCTAGCGGATGGGACGGAGCCATCGAAATCGACGATGCCTACGGCTATTGGGTAGATGGCAATCACAATAAGCTCATCTATAAGCACTCTTGTGGAGGCAGTTGCAGTCCCGATTTCGGGCTCTATGGCGGGCACGGCTGGCATTTCGTTCCTGAGCTCCTAATCGAAATGAAAGCGTCCATGGCCGGACAGAAGGGGATTCGTTCACTGGATGTCTTGGTGCAAATGAGCGGTCGGTACATGCAGCAGCTGTCGCGCGATCTCTCCACCGCGGTCATCGCCCGACGCGGGTTCACCACCGGTGTGCTGGAGACCTCTGTCCGCGCGCAGGAAGACGATGCACAGGCCCATCTAGCGTCTGCCTCTTCTCTGCTGCGCAGCGCCACTGCCTCCCGCAGCCGCGGAGACCTGAAATCAGCGTCGAGTTTTGCCGACCGAGCACTAATAGAACTCAATTTGTCAGCAGCGGCACTGGACGCAGCGCAGGTGTGGATATCGCTCGAACAGCGGTGAGTGGCCTAATGCCCCCGACTAGCGTAAGCGGTCCCAGAGGTATGTGCGATAGGCAGTTCCACAACTGCAAGGCCATGCTTGGCGGCTGAAACCGCGACTGCATTCGACGGCCGTCCGCCAAGCGAATCGGCGTGTAGTGATGCTTGGTTGTGGGTACACTCTTGAGACGCCATCGGCTACCTCGTCCGATGGCGGTTACACAGCCATGCCCAACCCCACCAGGTTGGCCGCCAGAATAATGATCGCCATTCCCACGCAGAGGATCACAACGGGACGCCTGTCCACCCTCTGCCATTCGCCCAAGGCCAGCCCCACTAGACCTCCAAACAGAACATAACCGCTCATGTGGAGCATCCAGTTCACGTACGAGAGGCGCTGTGGAATACTGGCGGCGCCCCAAGCATAAAAGAAGAACTGCAGATACCACATGATGCCGCCCGTGGCTGCCATCGCAAAGTTCTTGATGTTGACGCCAAGCGGCTGGGAGCAGTCCGCTAGGAAGGAGAGGTTGCGATTGAACGCCAGCCGGCCGAAACAATAGGCGAAGTTGATCAGCGCGCCGCCGCCCATGATGATGACGTAGCTGGGCAGAGCTGCGTACAACGAGTCCACTCCGAGCTGCAGCGCCGCAGTCTCGATTGGCTTGGCGGCATCAATGGCGAACGACATTCCGGAGGAGAAAATGCCGCACATCATCGCCAGCACTAGTCCTTTCTTCAGGTCGAACTGCTCGGCCGTTAAACCGAGTTGTTGCTCCTTCTGATGCCCCGCGTAGGTGACCACGGCGATTCCGACGATCGCTACCAGAATCCCCGCCAGTGTGATCATTCCAGTTTGGGAGGTGAACAGGAACAGAAACTGGCCGTTGAGGATGGGTGGCATTATCGTGCCCACGACGAGCGTTGTGCCGATGGCGACTCCAATCCCCAGAGACATGCCGAGGTAGCGCATCGTCAAGCCGTAGTTCACATTGCCAACGCCCCACATACAGCCAAATAGGAAGGCCTTGGTCACGGTGCCGGAGTCCAGTCCAGCGTAAAAGCCCCGGAAGTCGGGCAGCAGAAACAGGCTCACCACAATAGGCAGCAAAACCCAGGAGAAGATACCCGCAACCGCCCACGTGGTCTCCCACGACCATCGCTTCACTCTACTGATGGGAGCATAAAACGATGCGGCCGCCGCCGCGCCCACCATATGCCAGCCAATCCCGCTCACAATTGAATTCACTCGGTCTCCTTGTGCAAGACCTTTTATACACCGAATGACGTAGATCTGGCCGGATGTTTGTGACGTGACCGCTTCATGACATCGCGAACAACCATTTCCGCGCCATCCAAGTATCTGCGCGCGCTTGGCCTACGGCGATTGGGCTGGGGGAATGGCAAGGCACGCGAGCTTAATTCTTCCAGGGACTGACCGCCGACACCACGGTAGAGTACGAGGGTCAGCCATGGATTGCCTCGTTCGGTGAGCCGCTTGGCGCTTTCCGATTGGTCTTCGGAATTGCGCCTATTGGAAACGATGCGAGGGTAGGCTCCTGTGGCTCCAATGGCCGATGCGATGAAGAAGGCCGGACCGATTACGGACTCTTAGGGGACCCAGAGACTTACCTGTGACGATACTTCGCGAATGTGGATTGTTTGTCGTACGCCGCAGCCGTATTCTCGGCATGAAGAGAATGCTGTTGTTGCGTCCTTGGATTTCCAATAACGGGCCGATTGAAGCCTGAAGGCGCT
>JBDTMC010000390.1:0-7434 GCA_039934475.1 Bryobacteraceae bacterium
AAAAGAAAGCTACTTACCAGTCTGTTTTCGGGCTTACGAGTAAACTCCCGCTAGCGCAAGCGGAGGCCAAGGCGTTGGGAAGTTCGCTGGCGGAATTCGTCCGGCGCGCGATTCGGGATGCCCTTCCTGTCGAGGACAGTCCGTGGATGAAGTATGCCGGATTCGTCGAGAGTGGTGATTCCGGATCGAGCCAGTCTTTGGATGACATAGTGTATGGCGCCAAGGACTGAAAGTTATGTGGACACTTCAGCATTCATCGCGTTCCTGGACCGGTCGGATAGCCATCATGCGCTATTTCGCCGGTTGTTCTCAACGCCGCCTCTGCTGATCTCATTGACGCCCTGCCTGGGCTGACCATTCGTGGGGTGGTGTTCCGTTAGTGGGCTAGTGTCCCGCCGCCGAAATCCGCCCAATCCGCCCGCCCGACCCCGTAGCGAACCCATCGCCCTTCACCACGCTCAAAGCGTGATACCCCGCCTCCCCCCACGCCTTCCACGTCCGCCCATCATCCATCGAAATGTCGCTCCCTGACGGCCCCGTGCACATTACCGTCTTGCCATCCAACCACGCCACAGCCGACCGGTATCCCCCCGGCGCACCCGCCGCCACGCGCCACGTCAACCCGCCATCGTCTGTCACCACCGCCGTCCCCTCACGCTCCCCGCCTTTCTGGTAGTCGCCGCCCACTGCGACGCCGTGCTTGCCGTCCCGGAACGCAACGGAGAACACACCGGCCGCGGCCCCGTCATGACGGATTGGAGTCTCAACCGCTTGCCACGTCGCCCCCCAATCGGTCGACCGGAACACCCGCCCGCCCTTCACTCCGCCAGTGCCAAACCACGCGAATCCGCCCTCCGCCACCGCCAGCGATGTCCCGCTCGCCGCAAACGCGCCCTCGCCTTGCCCCGCGGCCGGAGCGCCGCTCACCCTCGTCCAACTGGCGCCGCCATCCTCCGTCCCGTACAGCGTGAATGCTCCATCCACGGGGTCGCCGATCAGCATCCCGCGCCTCGCATCCCAGAACGCGAGGCCGTCGAAGAACCCGTCCGCATCGGGATTCTGTAGGACCAGTTTCCAAGTCGCGCCGCCGTCCGTCGTGCGGTACACACGCGATGCCGCTCCCGGCCCGGCACTCATGATCACCGCCGCTCGCGCGTCAAACCCCTGCACGTCGCGAAAGTCGAGCTTCTCCGTGTCTGGAACGCTCTTGCGCTCCCACGTCTTGCCCGCGTCGGTGGTCAGCAGAACAGTGCCGTCGGCGCCGCTCACCCACGCCGTCGTAGCACTCACGGCGCTCACGCCGCGCAGGGACGTCGTAACGGGGGATATAACAGGATTGAGGACCGGGAAGGGGACTGCCGCGGCAAGCAGCAGTCCCAGTAGGAGGGCAATCAAAATAGGCCGCAGCATTATCGGCCAGTATACAGCTACAACTCCAACTTACCCTTCACCTGCATCTCTTTCAGGACGAACTTCGACTTCACCTGCATCGGGCCAAATGCCGTCTCAAACGACACTTCCTTGTCTTCCGCCGTCACGGCAGACGTTCGCGGAAACAGGAACGCCGTCACCATCCCGTCGGCGCCTTGCACCGTCTCCACACGCTCCGGAGCCACGTCGTCCTTGCCCTTGCGCTTCAGTGCCGTCATCCCACGCAACCGGTCGTTCATCTGCTTCATCCGCGCCGGGTCGGGAGAAGCTGCACCCTCCGGCCGCCGCCGCATCATCGGCATGCCGGAAACAGTAACTACGTAGTAGTCCTTTGACCACTCTGCCAACGACTTAGCTAGCGGTGACTCCAATTTACTCGCTGCTTCCATCATCGGTGACGCGCTCTCCCAGCGCACATTCACCTTTGGTGCTTCAAAGCTTCCGCCCTCTGGGCCGCCCATGCCCCTTCCGCCTGGGCCTCCCATTCCAGCACCGCCCCCGGGACCACCCATGCCACCGCCACCTGGGCCGCCCATCCCGCCGCCGCCCGGACCACCCACTCCTCCCCCGCCCGGACCGCCCATACCGCCGCCACCCGGGCCGCCCATTCCGCCTCCACCCATACCTCCGCCCGCGCCCGGATTACGCCGCCGCATCGGGCCGCCCTCACCCCCAGGCATCTCGCCGAAGGTGGCCGTCGTCTCCTTCGCCCACGGCGATTTGGTCTCCAGTCGTCGTGCGTCCTTGTCGCTCCACTCCGACGCCGGCTTATCCTGCCAGAAGTCTCCCGCCAACACCAAGGTCGGCAAGGTAATCGCCGTCAACACGGCCGCTCTTGCGATCAACATTCAGACCCCCTGCTAGAAGCTAAATCGTAGCTGAAAATCCAGCCGCCTGTTCGATGCCGCCGACGCCCCGCCCGGACCCATTCCGCTTGCCAGTGAGAGTGACTCGCCAAACAGAGCGCTACTGAGGTTGCCGTTCGGTGTCGCCAGGTTTACACGGTTGAACAGGTTCCTCGCCGAAGCCGATAGCGTCAGGTTGAACCGCTTGCCCGTATTCGCTGCTCCGAACATTCCACCCGGCCCGCCGCGCCCACCACCGCCGCCCATCATCATCGGACCGCCGCGGCCGCCACCACCACCGGGTCCGCCCATCGGCCCCATCTGGTTCTGATTGCCCGAGGAACCGCTCTTCTCGCCGAAGCCCCACGTGCGGCTCACGCGCATGTTCACCGAGAATTGCCCCGGACCGCGCCCGTAGTTGCGCGGGATGATTGTGTCGCCCGGCTTCGGATTCGGGTTGAACGCGCCCCATTGGGTCACCTTGGTGCCCTCCGCTGAAGGATCGGTGGCAAACGCCGGCCGGTCGTTGAAGATGGAGTCGCCATTGCCGTCCACGCCAGTTGTGATGTTGAACGGCACTCCCGAACTCGCCGTCACAAACGGGTTGAACGTCACCTTGAACGGAGCGCTCACGCTGCCGCCCATAAACACGCGGTGCCGCACATCGAACATCGTACTGCCCCATTCGTTATGCAGGTCATAGGAACTGGCGGGGAAGCTCGATGAGCCGTCGCTGTCGCCCTTGGCGAAGTTCAGCATGTAGAAGCCGAACAGGCTGATCCGCTTGCTGAACCGTGTGTTGAGGTTCGTAATGATCTGATTCTGGCGCATCAGGCCGGTGCTCTCGTAGAGATACAGGTTGCCCGTTGCGCCATAGGGCAGGCTGCCGTCCGCCAGCGGCGCGTTGATGTTCCGCGCGCGCAGCATGTTGGCGCCGCGAGAGAACGTGTAGGTCACCGACAACGCCGTATTCCTAGGTAGTTGCCTGTCCAGCGACAACGCCGTCTGCAGGATGTACGGAGCGCGCAGGTCGTTCGCCTTCTCGCGAATTGTCTGCGGCACCAGGTTCGCCGAGAGGTCGGCTACCGACGGAATCGTCGGATAGAAGTCCGGGTTGGGCACCAGGTATTGCTGTTGCGTCACGCCGTTGAAGCGCAGCGCCGACAGCGAGAGTGTATCGTCGATCCGATCGTAGAAGATGCCGAAGCCGGTACGCAGCACGGTCTTGGCCGACTTGTTCTTGCCACCGTCCACACCCCATGCCACCGCCACGCGCGGTGAGAAGTCCTTCCAGTCGTGGATGTTCGTCTGCGTCTCATAGCGCACGCCGTAACTCACCGTGACGTTCGGCTTCCAGCGCCAGTCGTCTAAGGCAAACACGCCAAGGTCAGTCTGGTTGATGTTCGCCAAAGGATTGCCGCCGGCAAGGCCAAACTGCGATGCGCCGCCGCCCAGATTGCGGATCTGCGTATTCGTCAACCCCAATGATTGGAAGTACTGCGTCCGCCGGTACCGCTCAATCGAATCGATCGACACCATTACCGGGTTGCCGCTCCCGTCGGTCACAACGTTGTTGCCGGCGTCCAGTTGCGGCGCGAGGCCGCCGGAAAACGTGTACGTGCCGCCGAAGTTGTTCGGGGATTGATCCGTCACTTTCACCACTCGCACACGCCCGCCAAATTTCCAGGCATGCGTTCCTGAGTTGAACGACGTGTTGTTCGAAATCTCGTAGCGGTCTTGATTGTCATAGGCGTGGCCGATCTGCGACCCGCCGCCCGTGAACGCGTCCAGCACCTGTATGGTCGGGATCGAGTTGTCGGCGTTCTGATTGACGTTGCTGCGAATGAACTGAAAGCGCGTCTCGTTGATCGCGTGCGGGCTCAACACGGCAGTCTCCGTGACCTGGAATGTGTGATCCGAGTTCAGCGAGTCGTAGGCCCGCGAAGCCAGAGAGAATTGGCCGATGCCCATGTTCTGGTTATCGGTCCTCGAGTATCCGTAGCGGAACGTAAGCGTGTTCTTGTCGTTCAACTGCACGTCGAACCGTGGCACGATATGCCACCGCGATTGTGGCGTCACAATCGCCTGGCTGAACGGCGTCGCCAGGAAGTTGCTGTCCAGTACGGTCGCGTTTACCACTGCGTTCTCATCCACACCCCGGTGCTCGATGTCGAAGTTGAAGGACGTCTTCTTCGTCACCGGACCACTGATATTGCCCATGAACATCTTCGATTCGTACGGCGACTTCTCTGCCACAAACGGGTTGCGTGCGTTGAATACGTTGTCGCCCGCCATCATCATGAACTGTCCGCGGAACTTGTCGGTTCCGGGCTTGGTGAATATCTCGATGCGGCCAAAGCCCAACCGGTCATACTCCGCTGAGAACGGATTTTGGTTGATGCGGATCTCGCGGATCGAGGCCTTCGGCGGCAACTGACCGCCGGAGAAGCCATCGATGAAAATCTGCCCGCCGTTCGGACCGGCACTCGGTCCGGCCAGCGCCTGCAGGTCGTCGGAGAGCTGGTCCGGATCGTCGGAGAGCGCGTCCAGATCCGTGCCCTTCAGCACCAGCGCCCCGGCGTTGTTGTTCGGGTCCACACTCACGCCGCCGGCGTCTTCCTTCACCGTTACCTTCTGCGCTTCCATCGACACAATCATCTGCGCGTCAAGGATTTTCGAGGAGCTGACGTCGTAGTCGCCCACTTCGAAGATCGCAAAGCCCGGCTTGGTGATGCGAATGGTATAAGCGCCCGGTTTAAGATTGGCAAACGTGTATTGCCCTTGCACGTCGGTGGTCTGTCGAAGAGTGACGCCATTGCCCGTCACAGTCACTACGGCTTCCGGCACGAACAACGCCGAAGGGTCGGTAACGCGCCCACGGAGCGTAACAAACTGCGATTGAGCCGATGCCCCCGAGGCGGCCAACAGCACCGCGAACAGTAGAGCCAGAGAGCGAACACACTTCGAGTAACTATGTTTCATCATCATCTCCAAGAGTCGTTAAATAAATACGGTTATTGCATCGGAATCATGGACATCTCGCCCATGTTCCAACTGCCCATTCCCGGACCCGCACCGTTTGCGCGGCCACCGGGCTGCTGCGACTTCTGCTGCTGCATGGCGATAATTACATCGGCGTTTGCCAGCAGCGTAATCGCTGTTATTCGGTCCGCGCTTGCGCCGCGCGTGCTGGCCACCACAATCGATTCGCCAGGCTTGATCTCAGCTAGAATTGCTTTCGGCAGGCGTTCCATCATCTGCGCCGCATCGGGCCGACGCCCGCCTCCCATACCGCCAGGACCGCCCGCCGCCGGGCCTCCCGGAGGCCTCATGCCGCCCGGTGCTCCTGCGCCGGGCATACCGCCACCCGGCATTCCGCCGCCGCCGAATGAGAACATCTTGCGCAGGTTCGAATCCGCGGTCACTTTCACCGTAATCGGCTTATTCGTGCCCAATTCCTTGACCAGAATCTCATTGGCGTCTACGTTGACACTCGTCACAGTGCCTGCCATCGTTTGAAAGCTCCCCGTCACTACTTCTTCCGCCGTCAGCCGGGTTCCGTCTTCACTCTTGTTCCCCAGCGCCCGTAACTGATCGCCAGCCTTCACCTCAGCCAGCGTAGCGGTCTTCGCATCGGAGAACTTCACAGAATCGGGTGCATACCGCCGCATCCTGGTCTTCGCGTCCAGCGCCACTGTCAACGTGGTCGCTTCGCCGCCCATCAAGGACGGGATCTTGATCTTGATCTCATTGGCGGCTGTATCCGCTGCGACAACCAATCCGCCGACGCCCCTCTTCTGCCACTCCATCCGCTCCTGCTGCTGCTTTTGGGCGATGTCGCCGCTGCTCATCACCACCACCGACTGCGCGATGATACCGGCATTGTTCTCGGCCGGTACGCCCAACACACGCACCCGGTCGCCCACTTGGATATCGGTAGGCTGAATCACTTGCGCCTTCGCCAAGTCCTTCTCGCCCGGAGCCACTTTCTGGATCTTTGTCTCCGGTAGGAATCCGAACGATTGCGGTTCGCCGCTGTCTGGCTTTACAGTGCCGCCTTTGGCGTCAATCGAAGTGATGATGCCTATCACGCGGCTGCGGGTAGCCGTCTGCGCCGCCAACGTAGCGGCCAGCGCGAATAGGATCAAGAAGTAACGACGCATTAATTGCTCCAAATAGAAGGATAACCGGGCTAGGGTGCCAGTGCTTTTAAGTTTTGTAAAGACCGCGATTATCGCGGTAAAACCATTTCCACAAGCAGACCTGGATTCATGTTACGTGCCTTGATCTCGCCGTGATGCAGGCGCACCGCGCGTTCCGCAATTGCCAGTCCAAGGCCTACGCCGCCGCCGTTTTCGCGACTCCGGTCTTCCTCTACCCGGAAGAACGGCTTGAACAACTGATCCAGCGCGTCATCCGGCACGCCCGGGCCGTAATCGCGCACATGCAACGAAACCTGCCGCACATCCGCGTCCACGTCTACGTCTACGGAGGTGCCGGCCGGCGCATGAGAGATGGCGTTGCGCAGTACGTTTTCCACGGCCCGATGCAGCAGTTCCTTGTCTCCCGGCCACACCACATCGCTCTTCACAAACAGATCGATCGAACAGCCGCGCGCTTCCGCCTCAATGGTGCAGTCGTCCACCATCGCCTTCAGGAATCCGCGAAGGTCGATTGAGGAAACGTTGCGTGATTCCGGATCGCCTTCGGCGCGTGTCACATGCAGCAGTTCGCCCACCAAGGTAGACAGGCGCTCCACTTCCTTGTTCGCCCGCGCGTAGGCTATCTCCGGCGCCTTGCTCGTTCGTGCCAGTTCCAGCGCAAACCGCAGGCGCGCCAGTGGCGACCGCAGCTCATGGGAGATGTCTTGCAGCAAACGCCGTTCGGCCATGAGCAACGTCTGCAGCCGGTCCGCCATGTGGTTAAACGCGCCGGCCAGGTCCCCGATCTCATCTCGCCTCTTCGTCACCATCCGCGACGAGAGATCGCCATTTCCAAAGCGCACGACGATTTCGCGCAAGCGCCGGATCGGGGAGGCTAGCGTATGGGCCAAGGCCCAGCACAGCAGCACCAGCACCAGGACGATCCACCCATAAACCGCCAGATCCGCCCACGGATCTGCGTTGATCTCGCGCTCGATCACGAATTGGTATTTCCC
>JBDTMC010000391.1:0-7413 GCA_039934475.1 Bryobacteraceae bacterium
GCTCAGTAATTACGACCGGGGGAACTGTCTCACCAATGTTGGCACGGAGGGAATCCTCTCAAATGCTATCCGCGAATAGCATGGGTGTCAATAAACGTTTGGATCTTTTCTTTAGACGACCCAAAACGGTCCACTATTTCGCACTGTGGAACGCGGCCCCCTCTAAAACTCGCGGTGCGATCAACAATGCATTTCTACGCAATCACCCGCGATATAAGGTGTTTATCGAAAACGTGGGTGGCTAAACGGAAGTAGGATTTCAAAGCGTAGTTGGCACAGCGCGGCGAATCGGGGCGGTCGGACCGGCGGTGGAATGTAGGGCAGCACCCGTAGGTCCTCGGATGGGCAGATCGGTCGCTCCTGCTGGCCACCTGGGCCAGATGCTCACGCGCTCGACATCACTGGAGCGGCGCAGTGCCAAGCCCGCCCCCTCCGCTGGTCGTCGCGTGGCTGTAGTCCTCGATTGCTTTTCGGCCCTCGGGCGTGAAGCGGTTCAGCAAATCGTTGATGGTCTTCTTAAGAGTGGCGCGACGCTCGGATTCGATGGCAATCAGCGACTCACGATCGGGAATGGCGCCCTTCAACCGGGCGGCATTCAACAGCGATGTGACGCGCGCGTTCAGAGCCTCAGCTTGCGCACTGGCCTCTTTCGCTGCGGCATGGAACACTTCGCGATCGTCGGGATTCTTAAGCAGCGAATCGGCGATGGTGGGAGACTCCGGCGCGTTAATGATGGCGCCAGCGTCATCATGGGCGTGGCTCGGGCGTTCGATCACCTGCCGCAGGAGTGTTCCCATGGTTATCTCCAATAGGACCGGTTTCCACTGAGAGACTCGCGCCTGTCGCGGGGGAACCAACCAGCGGACCGGGGGACGCGGGTCGGGCAGAGTCATCAGTTTCGCCAGGCGCTCGCGCTGCGGTACCCACCAATCCTTCCAGAACTGGATGTTGGACTGATGGAGCGACAAGTCATTCGGCGGTGACTGGTCCGGGCAGTGCTGCTGCATCGAAGCGGTCCACAGCTCGGACTGGCTGTTCTGCAGGATCTGGCAGGCGGCTACAAGCGAGATGGCGCGGACGAAGGCATCGGAACTGTCGAGGAGCAGGATTGCATAAGGCATGAACTCGAGGCTCCGCATTTGCGCTAGAGCATTTCCCAGGGCGGTCTCAAAATTGGGCAGCGTCGGGTCAGCCAGCGCAATGCGCGCCAGTGTGTGAGCCGCCTCAGGGTTGTCGGCCAGTTTCAGTCCGATCATTCCGAGGGTGAACCGATGGCTCTCCATCGTGCGGGTGAATTGCGGCAAGTCCTTCTCAATCTCAGCGAGTGCCGTGACGTCGCCATGGTGCAAGCGCCCGGTTAAACCCAGGATTCGCAGGATCGTTTGTGGCGATTCCGATAGGGACCGGTACACAGCCAGGCTGTCCGGCTCCAACTGCGTCAAGCCTTGAACAAGTCCTTCAAACTGACTGCGTGCCACCGCGAACGGCGGCAGCGTCCCACCTGAATATCGAATCCAACGATCCTGGGCGAAATCTGCCTGGTGGGTGGTGACCAGTTCCTTCAGCGCCAGTTCGTACTCCCGCGCCAAGCGGGCGTTCAGCGTAGAATCGGGCTCATAGACAATGAGGGCGTGCGATACGGGAACCATCATCGCGCCCATGGGAAAGAAACCTGGCGACGCCTGGAGCGGACGGTATCCTTGTCCTGCCTGTTGTTCGAGGAAGAACAAGGCCCGGATCAGTGACACCTTTGTGGTCATTTCCGGACCCTCGCCGGGCGACGGCGAGTAGGTGAAAGCGAGGCTCAACGTCGAGTCCAGCGGCAGATTCCCCTTAACTACGCGGACGATGTGCACTGTAGCGGTCACCTTAACTTGGGAACCCGTATCGACGCTCTCACCGCCGGTAACATCCGCAACGACGACGTCCGTTGCCGTTTGCAAAGTGTCGGAGAAACTCCATCCTTCGTGGGATGAGGATGTTTGCGCGAACCCCAGCCACGGCAAGGCCAATGACCCTACCGCGATGGCCGCCAGTTTCGTGAACAAGTGTATGCCTCCCAACAGCCCGTATAGTTGTAGACCTTTTTACCTCTTATTATCTCGCTTTCCCTTTCGTTTGTCTGTATGATCGTGACGGCAAGAGAGGTTAACGTGCTTCAGAGAACCTGTTGGATTCTTGGGTTGGCGGTTTGCCTATTGCGACCAGCGGCAGCCCAGCGGCCCGTGTGGGACAACTATAGCGACACTTGGGTGGCCACAGACGATTTGGGGCGCCGGGTAAGCGATGGACAGCGCGTGCCTCAGCGGGATCGAACCGTAGCGATGTTCTACTTCCTGTGGCTGGGGCCGCATGTACAAGGCGGACCTTGGGACATCAGCCGGATTCTGTCGATCGACCCCGCTGCGTTGGGTAAGAAAGACAGTCCGTTGTGGGGGCCAATGCACGCGCCACATCATTGGGGCGAGCCGTTGTTCGGGTACTACCTGTCGGACGACGAGTGGGTGCTGCGGAAACACGCCGAGATGCTGAGCGATGCGGGCGTGGATACGCTGATTTTCGATACCAGCAATAAGGCCACATATGCACACGAGTACCTGGCGCTGCTGAAGGCGTTCGACAAGGAGCGGGCGGCCGGAAACCGTGCTCCGCAGATCGCGTTTCTCACCCCGTTTTGGGATCCGAAGTCAACGGTGCGCCAGTTGTACGACGACTTCTACAGTAAGGGTTTGTACAAAGAGTTTTGGTTTCAGTGGGAAGGGAAACCGCTCATTCTGGCCGATCCGGAGAAGGTGGATGCCGATTTGCGTGGCTTCTTTACGTTCCGCCGGCCGCAGCCTTCCTATTTCGAAGGACCTGTGGCCAAAGACATGTGGAGCTGGCTGGAGGTATATCCGCAGCACGTGTTCCGGAACAGTCGCGGGGAAAAGGAACAGATGTCGGTGGGCGTGGCGCAGAATGCGGTAGCGGGGAAACTGGCGGTGCTCAGCGCCCCGGGGGCATTGAGCCGGAGTTTTCATGATGGCAAGTGGGAGACGGCCAAGGAGGCGGTGGCGCAGGGCTATAACTTCGCCGAGCAGTGGAAACGGGCGCTGTCCGAAGACCCGCGAAGCCTGTTCATCACCGGGTGGAACGAATGGATTGCGGGGCGCTTCGATGAATTCAATGGCGTGCGGGCGCCGGTGATGTTTGTGGACGAGTTCAATCAGGAAAACAGCCGCGATATCGAGCCGATGAAGGGCGGGCATGGCGACAATTACTACTACCAGATGGTGGCGGGAATCCGGAAGTACAAGGGGGCGCGGACGCCTCCGGTGGCGGGACCGCCGAAGACGATCGACGTTGGGGGAGATTTCGCAGCGTGGAACGGAGTGACGCCGGAGTATCGGGACGCGATGGATGATACCTATCCACGAAACCATCCGGGGTACAACACGGCGACGCGGTATGTAAACAATTCGGGGCGGAACGATCTGGTGTCAATGAAGGTGTCCCGGGACGCCGCGTTCGTGTATTTCTATGCCCGCACGAAGGACCCGATCACGCCGCAGACGGACCCGCATTGGATGATGCTGTTTATCGACATCGACCGCAATCACACGACCGGGTGGGAGGGGTATGACTTCGTTGTAAACAATCGTGTGAAAGACGGGGGAGTGACGTTTCTGGAACGGACCCGGACGGGCTGGAACTGGCATCCGACTGCTGAGGTGAAGTACCGCGTTTCGGGCAACGAAATGATGTTGGCGATCCCGAGGAAGGATCTCGGGCTCAGCGAGGGCGACATTTCCTTCGAATTCAAATGGGCTGACAACACGCAAATCGAGGGAAATATTGACAGTTTTACCGTGAACGGCGACTCGGCGCCTCCCGGAAGATTCAATTATTGGTATAACGCCAAGGGGCACTGAACGGAAGGGGACTGTTTCTCAATGAGAAACAAATCGAGTCGAGGCACCACCAGGTCAGCCGTCTAGATGTTTTCCGCTAATTGATTCATTCTAAGCGTCTTTCGCCTATCTGGAGGCGGATTCGACGTGTCTAGTTGTTTCCGATTAGGCCTTCTCGCGCTTTCTGCTTGCAAAACAGCTTTGAAACACATAACATCTCGCTAGTTCCAGTGGGAGTGTTTTACCTCAAGATGGTCTGACCAATTTGTAAAGTATGCAACAAACAGCGTCATCTGGGCGCCTGTTGAGGGAAATCTTCCATTTTTTGAATCGATTTTGGGGAGTGCGTTCCACGAGCGATGGACTCCCTGCTTGTAGGGGCAGATTGTTGAGATTTAGGAAACCATGATGACTAAAGCATTTGGGCACCTCGTTGTTCTTTTAGTGCTGTGTGCGGCAGTGCTCTCCGCACAGTCTGATCGCGGAAGCATCCGCGGCACGGTGCATGATGCGTCCGGCGGTGTGATTCCGGCAGTAAAGGTGACGGCGAGCAATGTCGGGACAGGCGTGCAAACCACCGTAACCTCCACTGATTCCGGCAACTACAATATTCCGCAATTGCCGCCTGGGCAATATATAGTGATGGCGGAGAAGAGCGGCTTCAAGAAACTGATCCGGGAAAACGTCTCCGTTGAGATTTCGGGCGTTGCGGGCCTGGACCTTTCTCTTGAGATCGGAGCCGTAACCGATAGCGTAACGGTTCAAGCGGAAGCGCCGTCTCTGAAGAGCGAAACAACCGATGTCAGCACGTTCGTAAGTTCGAAGGCCTTCAACGACCTGCCAATTAACGCAGGCGGAGGACGGGCTCCGGAAAACATGTTGTACCTGACGCCCGGCTTCACCGGCAACACATTTGACGCACACATCAATGGCAGCCAGACGCTGTCGAAGGAAATTCAGATTGACGGCATGAGCACGGTGATCGCCGAAGTACAGGGCGACCCGCGTACTTTGACGTTCCCTCCTGACGCGGTCCAGGAGATGTCGGTACTCACCAGCAACTACCCGGCTGAGTACGGCACCAGCGGCGGCGGCGTGGAACGCATGGTGATCAAGTCGGGCACCAATGCCCTACACGGTTCGGGTTGGGAATTCCTGCGCAACGAGAAGTTGGACGCGCGCGGCTTCTTCAACTCCGCCCGGTCCGTTCATCACGAAAACGAATATGGGTTTGTGGCTGGAGGCCCGGCTTACATTCCGAAAGTATATGACGGCCGGAACAAGACGTTCTGGTTCTCGTCGTTCAACTGGTACAAAAACCGGGGCGGCGCACAGAACTCGGTGGCGTCAGTTCCAGACGATGCGATGCGCGCGGGCGACTTGTCCGGTTTAACGAACGCCGACGGATCGCTGAAACAGATCTACGATCCCACGACAACCCGCACGGACAGTTCAGGGAACCTCGTGCGCGACCCGTTCCCCGGGAACATCATTCCCGACGACCGGATCAGCCCCGTATCGAAGGCCATCCTGAGCTATGTGCCGAACGCCAAGATCAACCAGCCGTTCAACAACTACTCGGCATCGGGGAACTCGAAGGCGGACAATCGCAACTTCACATTCAAGGCTGACCATTACATCACGTCCTCGCACCGTCTGAGCGCGACCTACAACGACGGCCGCAACCTCGACAACGGCCCGTACGCACAGTTGCCTCATCCCGTGGCAAGCACACGAAATGGCACCAACACGCAAAAGACGGCGCGTGCCACGTATGACTGGTCTATCAGTCCGGCGATCCTGAACCAGTTCAAAGCAGGCTTCAACCGTCAGCACCAGTATCTGATTGGCGAGGAGATTGCGACGAACTACGGGCAGAAGGTCGGCATTTCGGGAATCAACAACGGATTCCCTGTGGTCAGCGGCTGGGAGTTCACTCCCCTGGCGCAGAACCAGGATGAGATCCAGCCGATTTCAAACACGTTTCTGGTGGCGGACAGCCTGAGTTGGACGCGGGGCAAGCACAACTTGAAGTTCGGGTTCGACTTCCGCAAACTGCAACATCAGGGTGTCTATCCCAGCCGGCCGGCGCAGTTCGGTTTCGGCACAGGCGAGACGGCTTTCCCGTCAGGGGATCTTCGCACCACGACAGGATCGGGTTATGCCGGGTTCCTGCTGGGCGCGGTAGACGGCTCGACTATGTACATCAACGACGTGGTGCAGGGCGCCCGCTGGACGTACCTGGCGTTCTACGTTCAGGACGATTTCAAGCTGACGCCGCGGATCACGCTGAACCTGGGACTGCGATGGGATTCCTACACACCAGTACAGGAAGTATTCGATCGCCAGTCCGTGATGGACCCTACGGCGCCTAATCCCGCGGCAGGCGGCATTCCTGGTGCTTATGTTTTCGCCGGAGAGGGCAGCGCTCCTCATACGGGCACGGACCGTCTGACAACAGCGCAAAACACTTACAAGAAGGCATTCGGCCCACGGCTGGGGCTGGCGTATAAGCTGTCGGATCGATTTGTGATCCGCACCGCGTATGGCATCAGTTACGCACCCGGCGGCGCCCTCGCAGGCGGCAACAACTTCGGCTCCCTGGACGGCTATTCCGGCCAGGCCAACTTCCAGACCAAGGACAACGGACTGACCCCCGCGTACAACTGGAACAATGGCTTCCCGCAGAACTTCGACCACCCGCCGTTCATCCAAGCCGGCTTGAACGTCGGATCAGGCGCAACAATGTGGGGCGACAAGGCAGCGATACCGGCACAACGGCAGGACTGGAACTTCGGCACTCAGTATCAGCTGAAGGCGGGTATGCTGCTGGATGTCTCCTATGTCGGAGCCAAGACCACTCGCTTGAATACAGGCGCTTTCAACATCAACCAGACGCCGACCCAATACTTGAGCCTGGGATCGGACCTGTTGAACAAGAGCATCTATGATCCCGCCGTGGCCGCGAAGGGCTTTACCGCTCCTTACTCAGGCTTTGTTGGATCCTTGGCACAGGCTTTGCGTCCATTCCCCCAATACCTGGGTGTGGGACAGCAAAACACGTCGAATGTCGGCAATGCGACCTACAACTCGCTGCAGGTGAAGATGGAGAAGCAGTTCTCAAAGGGACTCTTCCTGCTCACCACGTACACATTTAGTAAATCCATCACCGACGCTAATTCGTCGCTCGGCGGATTCTTCTCACCGGGTGCGCGCGACCAATACAATCGTTCGCTAGAAAAGGCACTGGCCGTCTACAACTCGCCTCACCGTTTCGTCACGGCGTTCAACTACGAACTGCCGATCGGCCCGGGTAAAGCGCTGCTAAACGTGAAGGGACCAATTGGTAAGGTCCTTCAGGGCTGGCAGGTGAACGGGATTTTGACGTACAACTCCGGTACACCAATTCAGATCGGCGTCAACAACACGCTGCCCCTGTTTAATGGTGGCAACACGCCGGATTCGGTTACCGGGCAGGATCCGCGCACCGGTGTTTCCGGTGGCAGCTTCGACCCGGCCAAGG
>JBDTMC010000392.1:0-7406 GCA_039934475.1 Bryobacteraceae bacterium
ACTGGCAGTGCCATGTGGTACGGACGCCCGTTTAAATGCCACAAGAAGGGCGGCCACGGGCGCATTGGCCTGCACGGCGCCATCGTCGGTTCCTGTGACGTCTTTTTCTACGCTCTTGGCAACCGGATGGGAATCGACACCATCGCCAAATATGCCGACATGGCAGGACTAGGCCACAAGACCGGTATCGACCTGCCTCATGAGGCCGAGGGTATCGTCCCCTCTACCGCCTGGAAATTACGAACAGCGCGAGAGAAATGGTATGCCGGAGAGACCATCTCTGTGTCCATCGGCCAAGGCGCGTTAACAGTCACGCCCCTGCAGATCGCCTACGCCATCGGCGGCCTCGCTAATGGCGGAGTGTGGATGAAGCCGCATGTGGTTAGGGAATCTAAGAGTATGGAACCCGCCCGTCGCGCCAACATCAACATCGAGAACGCGATGCAGGTGGTAAACGGCATGTATGGAGTGGTGAATGAAGGTGGTACTGCCGCCCAATCGCGTATCCCGGGTATCGAGTTCTGTGGCAAGACAGGAAGCGCCCAATTGGCTTCCAACGAATTTCTCAAGGGTACAAACGCCGGCCGCGAAATGAAGGATAACGCCTGGTTTGTCGGTTTCGCTCCCAAACAGCCCGAAATTGTCGTCGCTGTCTTGTTCGAAAATGGCGTCCATGGCCCCTTCGCCGCCCCCATCGCCCGCGATGTCATCAAAGCCTACTTCGACAAGAAGGCGCGCAAAGAGCAAAAGTTGCCCCTCATAGCGCAGGCGTGGAGCGTCCACTAAGATGGCCGTCTACCGCTCCATCCGCGACCTCGATTGGTCCATGATGCTCATCGCGCTCGCCATCTGTGCCATTGGCGTGCTGCAGATTTACAGTGCCACTCACGATACCGGATGGCGCGGCGCGTGGTGGAAGCAGGTCGTCTACATCGCTATCGGTTTGGTCCTTTTGTGGCTGGCCACAAAACTGGATTATCATACTCTGCTCGATAACGTGCCGGTGCTGTACGCATCTTCTGTAGTCCTGTTAATCCTGACTTTCTTGATCGGTGCCACGATCTTTGGCTCCCGGCGCTGGATCCCTCTGTTTGCCGGCTTTCACTTTCAGGTCTCGGAGTTCGTCAAACTGGTGATAATATTGCTGGTATCGCGGTTTCTAACCGAGATCAAGAGTGAACGGCTGGAGATTCGCGATTTCTTGAAGCTGGCGGCCCTCGTGGGTCTCCCCATGGCGCTGGTGCTGAAACAGCCAGACCTTGGGACGTCGTTGACCTACCTGCCCATCCTGGCGATGGGTGTTTTTCTGTCGGGGTTGCGCTGGCAGTATGCGGTTTCGGTCGTCGTTTTAGTGGTGTTGGTGCTGCCCGTGGGGTGGCACTTCTTGAAGGATTATCAGAAGCAGAGGTTGGTGTCGTTCCTGGATCCGGAGGGCGATCCCCGCGGTTCAGGGTATCAGGTCATTCAGTCCCGTATCGCGGTCGGCGCGGGCGGGATGTGGGGTAAAGGAGTAACCCGCGGAACCCAGACGCAACTCCGGTTCCTGCCTGTTCCGCATACCGATTTTATTTTCTCCGCCTTCAGCGAGGAACATGGTTTCGTCGGAGTAGTGGTCGTATTAGGATTGTATTTTCTGCTCTTGATGCAGATTGTTCAGAATGCCCAGACGGCTCCAGACCGGGCTGGTATTTTCATCTGCATGGGAGTGGCGGCTGTGTTGGTGTTTCATCTGCTAGTGAATGTCGGGATGGTAGTGGGACGTATGCCCGTGACCGGGATTCCGCTGCCCCTTATGAGTTCAGGCGGGTCGAGCACAATCACTTTTTTCTTGATGTTGGGGCTGGTCAATAACGTCCGGCTCCGGCGTTTTGTCAACTGAGCGGCGGAGGTGAGAACCCGCCAGGATAGCGCTAGCAGGATTGTGGTTCAGTGATTGGCTCTCGGGACCGGCGGCTACGGCCGGTCTCCCTGAGGCTGTCGGGAGATGTTCTTTAGAGTAGGCTCCGTCTCCCGCGCGGCCTGAAGTTACAAGATTCGTTACGTACGCCCGCCGGACCGACGTCGCTCCGCCCGGGTGACTTGAACCGCCTGCCATTGTCAGTCCAAACGGATTCCGCCCTCCGTGCTTATTACGGAGAGTGGTCATGGGTAAAGAGCTAGTTGTTTCGGCGAATCGTCACGAAACCAAGGTTGCGATTCTCGAAGACGACCAATTGGTCGAAATCTTTTTTCAGCGCGCCAACGAGTATTCCCTCGCCGGCAGCATCCACAAGGGCCGCGTCACGCGCGTTCTCCCCGGCATGCAATCGGCATTCGTCGATCTCGGCCTGGAGCGCGATACATTTCTCTACGTCTCCGACTTCTTCGAAGAAAACGAAGAGTATGAGGCTCTACCTGGCGACGACAAGGGTCGCCGCAGTAGTAGTCCACGCGAGGAACGGCCGGAACGGACGGAACGCGTCGAGCGGTCTGATCGGCCGGAGCGATCGGATCGGCCTGAACGGAATGATCGGCCTGCTGAGCGCTCGGATCGTCCCGAACGAGTGGAACGGCCCGAACGATCCGATCGGCCCGAGCGGAATGATCGGCCCGAGCGGAATGATCGGCCCGAGCGGAATGATCGGCCTGAGCGGAATGATCGGCCTGAGCGCCCCGACCGCGTCGAACCCATCGCACCTCCCGCCATTCAGGCGGCATCGTCCATCGCTCCTGCCACAGCCGCGCCATTCGCTCCGCCTGCCGATGGCCGCCAGGACGACGCCAATCGCGGACGACGTTCCCGCCGCCGCCGTGGCCGGGGACGCGGTTTCCCCGATTCCAAGTACGCTAGCGACTCCCCTGCCGGCGAGGAAACCGCTACCGAGACCGAAGAGCCCCGCGAAGCCACCCCCAGCGAAGACATCATGCTGCTGCCCGGCGAAACGCTCCGCAAGTACAGCCGTCCCGTTCACCATGAGGCTCCGTTGGCCGCCGAAGCCGTCGCCGATCTCGAAACAGAGGCCGACGACGACCTCATCGAACAAGAAGCCGTGGCCGAAGCCGTGCCCGCCGCCGAGCCGCTGGTTTCTCAGCAACCTGAACCTCTCACCATCGAAATAGTCACCGTAATCGAGGAACTGGAAGCGATCGATGCCTCTAGCGACCTCGACGAAGCCATCCTGGATCGTGTTGAGGCAGCCGAAGCCGAAGAACAGGAACGGGAGATGACCACCGGTTCCTATGCCGCCAGTGAGATTCTCGACACTGAGCCCGCACCCGGCGAGAATGAACCCGAAGTGGACGCGCCGGTTCTGCTCTTGGACCCGGCTGGCGATCTGATCGAAGAGCAACTGCTGGCCGCCGCCGAAGGCGACGAAACGGCGCTTGCCGAGGGGTCGGAAAACGAAGGCGACGAATTCGACGGCGATGAGATTGCCGAAGCATCCGCTGAGTCAGAGAGCGGGGAGCTTGGCGATCCGGAGGCAGACAGCGAGTCGCCCGAACCCGCACGCATCCCGCAAAGCCTCACCGCAACCTTGCGTGAGCAGGGTGGCCGCTATCCCCACCGATCCTCCCGCCGCATGCGCCGCCGCCGTGGCGGTTATGAAGGCCGCGCAGACGGGCAGTCGGCACAGGGTGGTCCAACACCGCGTCCTCCTCAGGAAGCAGCCGCGCCGGTAATCGCGCCCCCTCGTGAAGAGCGACCCGCGCCGCGCGAAGAACGCAGTGCGCCCCGTGAGGAACGAACCGTCACCCGGCCCGACAAGCCGGCACCCACCGTTTCCATCACCGACCTTCTCAAGGAAGGGCAGGAAATCCTCGTCCAGATCGCCAAAGAGCCGCTCGGCCAAAAGGGCGCGCGCATCACCTCTCACATCGCCCTGCCCGGGCGCTACGTCGTCTACATGCCCACGGTTGACCACCTCGGCGTGTCCCGCAAGATCGGCACCGACGAAGAGCGTCTGCGCCTCAAGCGCATCCTGCAAACGCACCGCATCGGCATTCCCGGCGGCTACATCATGCGTACCGCCGGCGAAGGCAAATCGGAAGAAGAGATCGCCGCGGACATGAAGTACCTCTCCAACCTCTGGCTCGACATTCGCCAGAAAGCGGATAAGCGTCCCGCCCCCGCTCTACTCCACCACGACCTCGACATCGTGCAGCGCATTCTGCGCGACCAGTTCGCCGAGAACTTCAAGGCCATCTGGGTGGACAATGAGGACCTCTACGAGAGCATCCTCAACTTCGTCCAGCGCTTCCAGCCCGCCCTGGTCGGCCGCGTCAAGATGTACACCCGGCCCGTCCCGATCTTCGACTCCTTCAACATCACCGCCGAGTTGGAGAAGGCCCTCCGGCCGAAGGTTTGGCTCAAGTCCGGTGGTTACATCGTCATTAATCAGACCGAAGCGTTGGTGGCCATCGACGTCAACACCGGTAAGTACGTCGGTAAGTCCAACCGCCTGGAAGATACCATCGTCAAGACCAACACCGAGGCGGTCAAGGAAATCGTCCGCCAGATCCGGTTACGCGACCTCGGCGGTATCATCGTCGTCGACTTCATCGATATGGACGAGCGTAAGAATCGCCAGAAGGTGATGCAGACGCTCGAAGACGCCATGCGCGCCGACAAGGCTCCTAACAAGATCCTCCAGTTCAACGATTTCGGGCTTGTGGCCATCACCCGCAAGCGCGTCAAACAGAGTCTGGAGCGTACTCTCTGCGCACCGTGCCCGTATTGCGAAGGCGCGGGCTATGTGAAGAGCGTCGCCACCGTAGTGGGCGAAATCCTCCAGGAAGCGGCCAAGATTGCCGGCGTCGTGGAGGGTAAGGATTGCATGCTCCGCGTGAATCCCGAGGTCGCCAAGTATCTCAAGTCCACTGAGAATAAGTATCTGGAAGAGCTCGAAGGTACCCTGGGCCGGCCCGTCCTGGTCGTCAGCGACGGACGCCTGCATCAGGAGAAGTTCGACCTTACCTAGAATTGGAGCGGGCCGGCTTCACCCGGCCCGCACTGCCCATCCCAGTGTCCCGCCTTTTCCTTCTCCTCGCGCTTTCGCTCACCAGTCTGCTGGACGCACAATCGCTCCGTGTCTACTCTGAGTTCTACCGCATCGACCCTTTCGGCAAACCGATCCCGGCCGATGGAAGCCCCGTGCCACGCGAGATCATTTCGCCCGCCGTCGCCCGCAACGGCTTCACCTCGTTCCGCATCGTAGTGACCGCTCCGCCCGCCATCCCATTCACTCTGCACATCGCACAGAACCCCGACAATACTGCCGAAATAAAGCTCTACCGGGAGATCTACGCCAAGTCCGGCGAAACGTGGATTCCCGATCGCCTCGAACCCGTTGAAGTTCCTTATACCGGCACGGTGGCGCAAGCAGTCCGCACCATCCCCGGTCAATCCGTGCAGTCCTTCTGGCTCGACGCGCGCCTGCCCGCCACCGTCCCGCCCACCCGCTTCCGCCTCGAGGCGCAGTTGAACATCAACCAGGAATGGATCATCTACCCGATGGAAGTCCGCGTCCAGCAGGCGGTCTTACCCGCGCCGCCGGAATCGAAAACCGGCCTATCGTCCCTCGAATCCCCCTCCGACTCCCCCGCCCTCAGCGTCCTTCGCGAGTACCTCTGCGGCGCGCCCACCGGCAAGCCGGAGCCGGACATGTCGGTCCGCCAGTTCATCCGCCGCAACGCCCTCCAGGACGCCGCCCTCGCCCGTGATCTGGAACCCTCCCGTACCCGTCAAATTCTCCAGCAAACGCTCATCTGGTCGGCAGGTTTCCCAGACCTGACACCGACGGCTTGGTGCAAGGCCCCAAAGCGTCCCGAAGGCTCTGGCAGCGAGTGGTATCTCAAGGTGCGCCAATACCTTCTCTCCGGCAAGAGGTAGGGTCAAGTGCCGTGCTAAACTACTGAGTGGCGCCCTAAGCCAGCGCCATTCCAAACGAACCGGAGAGATGGCCGAGTGGTTGAAGGCGCACGCTTGGAAAGCGTGTATAGGGGAAACTCTATCGAGGGTTCGAATCCCTCTCTCTCCGCCAGAACCTTCTTCCAATAGCCTCCTTCGCACTTCGCCGCCAAAGATTGCTATCATCGTCGGAAAATGACGGAACAATCCCAACGCTCTCCTGAGACTCTAGTTTCTAGATGGTCATCCCAATGAAGCGCCGCCAGGCGCTGCAGGCAATCACCGGTCTGTCCGTGACGGGCAATCTTGCCCTGACTGGCGCCGTTCAGGAGACGTCCACTCCCAAGCCGGCGAGCGAAACGCCTCTGCTCGAAACCGCCGTCGCGGATGCCTCCGCCGCTGCACCCGCGCACTTCTTCTCCAACGAACAGTTTGCCGCCCTGCAGCGCCTTTCAGAAATCCTCGTGCCCCCTGCTGGCGAAATGCCGGGAGCCAAGGACGCCGGCGCGGCCGCCTTCCTCGATTTCCTGCTTTCAGAATCACCCGCCGATCGGCAAGCGCTCTATCGCAACGGTCTCGACCGCCTGAATGCGGATGCCCGTAAAAAGTACGGCAAGGCGTTCCCGGAGTTGACCGCCCCGCAGAGCGACCCTTTGCTCTCTCCGCTCCGGCAAGCGTGGATGTATGGCGGCCCAACCGACCCGTTTGGACAGTTCCTGCAAAGCGTCAAGGTCGATGTCATCCGTGCCACAATGAACTCACGCGAGTGGGCGCTCGCACAGCAAAAAACCAGCCGCCGGGGTGGCGGACTCGGCACCTATTGGTTCCCCTTCGAGTGATATGCAACCGAACTACGACGTTCTGATCATTGGTTCCGGAGCTTCCGGCGGCATGGCTGCCTACGTTCTTGCTAAAAAAGGGCTGAAATGCCTCATGCTGGACGCCGGCCCGGTTGTGGACTTCGAACGGAATCGAGGTCTGAAACACGTCTACGACTTACCCTATCGAGGCTTCGGCCGGCCAGGCCGGTTTCCTCACGTCACCCAAGCCAGCGAGTTCAATGCCAACGTGTGGGCGGATGAGAAGCAGAACCCCTACACATACGATCCCGACGATCCCTACTACTGGGTCCGCATCCGGCTGGTGGGAGGCAAGACATTGATGTGGGGGCGTTGTTCCTGGCGCATGAGCGACTACGAGTTTCTGGCGAAGGATCACGACGGCTTCGGCGAGAACTGGCCACTCTCCTATAAAGACCTGGCTCCCTATTATGACCGCGTCGAACCGCTCTTCCGCGTCTCCGGGCGGCGCGAGGGGTTTCGCCAGATCCCCGACGGAATCTTTCTTGAAGACCAGTCTACGGATTCAGAGAGCGTGAAGCGATTCGTCGCCTCGGCGAAGCGCCTCGATGTGCCCACCACCAAGATGCGGGTGGCCACCGGTCAGTTCGCCAGTTCGGTTAACCTGCTGCTGCCTGAGGCGTTGGCAACAGGCAATCTGACTCTTGTCTCGAATGCGG
>JBDTMC010000393.1:0-7394 GCA_039934475.1 Bryobacteraceae bacterium
GCCTACTTCCAGACGCTGTCCATCCCCATCCTCGATGGCCGTACGTTCCGCGAAGGGGACCAGGACGTAGTGGTGGTGAGTGAGTCGCTGGCGCGCCGTCTATGGCCGGGGCAGAGTGCGATCGGTAAGCGCTATCCGCGGGCCAAGCCGCTGGAGACCGTGATCGGCGTCGCCGGCAACGCCAGAACCACCGCACTCAGTGACGGACAGGCTACAGAGGTCTACCGGCCGCTCAGCATCGCCCATGCGGCCAATGCCGTTTTCGTGGTTCGCTCCTCGGTGATGCCTGAAACGGTGGCGGGTATTGTCAGGACTACCGTAGTGGCGGCCGATCCTCGCACGACGCCCGAACTGGCGCTCCTGCAAACGGCCTTTACGGAGAAAACTCAAACCTCCCGCCGCGGCGCCTACGTGGTCTCTGTACTTGGCGCCGTAGCTCTGCTGTTGGCTGCCATCGGCATCTTCGGCGTGGTTGCTTACTCCGTGACTCAGCGGACCCGCGAAATTGGTCTCCGCGTGGCGCTGGGTGCCAAGCCCGGTGATGTGCTCACCGCAGTGCTTCGTCAGTTCCTGATTCCCGCCGCTATCGGGCTGGGTGCAGGCATTGCCGGAGCAGCCGGCTTGTCGATGATTCTGCGAGGCCAGCTCTACGGATTGAGCAACCTCGATCCTCTCAGCTATGCCGCCGGACTTGTAGTGTTTGGTGTCGTCGCGGCGATCGCAACCCTCTGGCCCGCTCGACGCGCTCTTCGGGTTCAGCCATCGACGGCTCTGCGTTACGAGTAGTTTGGTTAGCGGCGCACGGGCGAGGCCGTGGGGAAGGTCTTGGACACGTGATCGTGCCAGGTGAGATTCTCTTCGTCCACAAATGCCCATAGCCAGCCGAGAGCGGCGGCGAGTACACCGAGGATTTCTCCGGCAAAACGATACAGCCGTTGGCGCAGCGTCGGCGGCCGTCCGTCAAAATCCACCACCCGCATGCGCAGTGCGCGAACACCAACCGTGTCGCCGTTGGCCAGCACAAAGAGGATCTTATAGAGCAGAGCAATCAGGCCCGCTGAGATCGCAAAAAGAATCGTCGAGGTACGGTCCTGGAAGTTGACTTCAACGCCCATGAAGGACACAACAGTCAGGATTAATCCAATGCCGCAAAGGACGAGAGCACTATCCACGAGACTGGCCATCGCGCGCAGCACGAGCGGTGCTACGGGAGCGGTGCACTGAATGACGGCGTCGGCGCTGGCACGCGACGCAGGCGCTTGCTCCGGTTGGAAGAGGCTCTGCTGTTCGACACCGGAATCGGTGCGCTTCAGGCCCCGGGCCGGAGATCGCTTAACCGCTTTCGGCACAGGCATGTCCAGTACTCTGGAAACCGCCTGCGGGCCAAACAGCGAAGCCTGCACCATGCGGTCAGGTTGAGCGGGCGCGGCCGGAGTTGTCACCGCCTCAATGCGCGAACGCACTTCTGTTTGCGGTTGGGCTATGTCCCAAGCCGGCGCCGCGGCTCCCGTAACGACGGGATAAGTTTCAGGTGCTGGGCGAGGCGATGCCAGATGCAGCCTGCGCCCACACCGGAAACAGCGGTGATCTTCGTCCGAGTTCTTGGCTCTACAGTACGCGCAGTTCATTTGCTACCATCCAGTTTGACATGCTACGGTCGAGAGTTGAGAACCTCGCGACGGACGGACTTCCCTCAAATAGTTCATAACATTTTTAGTAAGAAATGTCACGAACTTTTCTCCGGCCTTCAAATGACGCAACCCAAAGTAACCTCTACTGCGTCCCTCATCCATCGGATGAAATCGACTATTTCTTTCGCCCGGATTTCGATGATTATCGCCCTCGTTGGGCCCCTTGCGGCCCAAGTGATGATACCCGGCCAGATGGGAATACCGATGCCCATCCGAGCTCCCGCCAATAATCCAAACCGCCTCGTCCATCCGATCCGTGCGAACGCGCCACCCGATGGCACCACAGTGATCATGGGCACTGTTCAGGAGGTGGAGGGCCCCTGGCGGCGCCTGCGCGGCGCAACCTCGATTGAGACCATCACCTTCCTGCTCACCGCCGAAGAGATCGACTACAACGAAGAGGCAGGCTATGCCGAGGCCCGCCGCAACGTTCACTATAAGAACTTCGACACGGGCGAAGATCTTTACGCCGATAAGGTGGAGTACCACATCGACGACGAGACGGGGAAATTCTATGAAGTCCACGGCACCTCGCCGGTAAAGATTGAAGCGCGCCCGGGGATACTGACGACCTCGAATCCGTTCTCCTTTAAGGGCAAATGGGCGGAACGCAAAGCGGACCGTTATATCCTGCACGATGGCATCCTCACCAACTGCAGCCCGGAGAATACGTGGTGGGTTCTGAAGGCGCCGAAGTTCGACATCATTCCCAATGACCGCGCGCTGGCCTACAAGAGCCTGTTCAAAGTTAAGGGCGTTCCGATCTTCTACGCTCCTGTCTTCTACAAGTCCTTAAAGCGCATGCCGCGGAAAAGCGGCTTCCTGACCCCTAATTTCGGAACCAGTTCGCGTCGCGGCACGATGATCGGCGTGGGCTACTACTGGGCCATCAACCGCAGCTACGACCTCACATACCGCAATCAATACTTTACTTCGCGCGGTTTCGCCCACACCTTCGATTTTCGCGGCAAACCATGGCGCGGCGCGGATTTCAATACCTACGTCTACGGTGTCCAAGACCGCGGCCTGCCGCAGGCCGACGGCTCGCGCCTGAAATCCGGTGGCTTCCTGTTAACCTTCACCGGGCGCACAGTGATGCCATTCGGATTCGAAGGCCGCGCCAATATCAACTACCTCAGTTCCTTCAAATTCCGGCAGGAGTTCACCGAGAGTTTTAACGAAGCAATCTTCTCGGAAGTGAATTCCATCGGCTACGTGACAAAACACTGGGACACTTACGGATTGAATGTGGTCTTCCAGCGCAGCGAGAATTTCCAAAGTGCGGCCGATGACGACAAGATCGTCATTCGCAAGCTTCCTGAGATTCAATTTATGAGCCGCGACCATCAGGTCTTCAAGGACATCCCGCTGTGGTTTTCATTTGGCTCCGCCGCCGGCTTCCTCAGCCGTTCCCAGCCGCTCTTTCAAACGCGGCAGTTTGTGGAGCGCCTCGATATGGAGCCACGCATCACCTCCGCCTTCCATTGGAAAGATTTCAATCTCATTCCGTCGTTCTCCGTGCGCGAAACGTTCTATGGTTCCAGTCAACGCGATCAACTGGTGAATGGCGCCAATCTCACCCGTTCCAGCCGCGAATTCAACCTTGAGTTGATTCCGCCCTTTCTGGAACGCGTCTTCGACGCGCCTAAGTGGATGGGTCAGAAGCTGAAGCACGTCATTGAACCGCGCGCGAACTTCCGCTATATCGGAGGCATCGATAATTTCCAGGACGTCATTCGCTTCGACGATACGGACATCGTCGCCAATACCACGGAGCTGGAAGTTTCCCTCACCAATCGCCTCTACGCCAAGACCCGCCATGGCGAAGTGCGCGAAGTCCTGAGCTGGCAGGTGGCGCAGCGACGGTTCTTCAATCCGGATTTCGGCGGCGCCGTCGTCGCTGGACAACGCAATGTCATTCTTAGCAGCGTCGACCTGACAGCCTTTACCTTCCTCGACGGGCCGCGCAGCTACTCTCCTGTCGTTTCCACTGTGCGTCTGAGTCCTGTTCCCGTGATGGGAGTGGAATGGAAGTCCGACTACGATCCCTTGCGCGCCAGGATTATGAACAACAGCATCACGGTTGACGCGCGGTTCGGCAAATACATTGTCTCCGCCGGCCACACCCAAGTGTCCTGCGTGCCGCTGCCACCTACAGGCGGCTTCCGGCCTGGCGACGAGAACCGTTGTCAGAGCGATCAGGGTCTTGGCTCCGTGCTCTCGCCTCAAGCCAATCAGTTCCGCTGGCTAGCCGGCTACGGCAATGAGAACCGGCGCGGCTGGAATGGCGGCTTCTTTGGTGTGTACGACTTCCGCGTGCACCGCATGCAGTTCGGCAACACCCAGGTGAGTTACAACACAGATTGTTGTGCCTACAGCGTGCAGTACCGGCGCTTCTCTTTTGGCACCCGCAACGAAAATCAGTTCCGTTTCGCTTTCGCGGTTGCCAATATCGGTTCCTTTGGTACGCTCAGGCGCCAGGAACGGATCTTCTAGATGCCTCCTCAATGGCTGCTTTGGGCGCAGCGGCTGCAGGCTCTTTCGCAGAGTGGTATCGCGTTCTCGCACGACGTGTACGACCTGGAACGCTACGGCGAGATCACCCGCATCGCGGCGGAGATGATGGCGCAAGCAAGCGGGCTTCCTGACTCTGAACCGCTGGCGGAGGCGTTCGCGCGGGAGATCGGCTACGCCACTCCGAAGGTGGATATCCGCGCCGGAGTGTTTCGCGATGAGCGCATTCTACTGGTGCAGGAACGCGCGGATGAAGGCCGCTGGTCGCTGCCGGGCGGTTGGGCCGATGTCGGCGACAGTCCGGCGGAAGTCGCTGTACGCGAGGTGCGCGAAGAGTCTGGATACGAAGTAGTGACAGTGAAACTGGCTGCGGTGCTGGACCGCAATAAACACGGCCATACGCTGCTGCCATTCCACGTCTACAAAGTTTTCTTTCTCTGTGACCTGGTGGGTGGCGAGAGGACGGCCAATCACGAGATTGAGGCTGCGGACTGGTTTGCCGAGGACGCGCTGCCGCCGCTGTCGATAGGCCGGGTGACCGACGCTCAGATCCAGATGATGTTCCGGTATCGCCGCGAGCCGGACCTGCCGACGCGGTTCGACTGAGTACAGGGACTTGTGCAGATAATGCACGTGAATGCAAAAGAATAAACTCGCGGCTGGACAAACTCCTCGCCCAGACAGCGTCCGAGATCATCGCCTCAACCGCGATTGATCCTATTTCCTTAGACTTCATCAAATCATCAAATTCGTCATTTAATCCGCCTAAAATGCGTTAAATATTCTGCTCATTTGGGCACGATCCGTGGCTGCTTTTCCAGGCTTGGGGCCAAAAGTGCTTCTGGAAGAGCCGCACATCGTTCCGACGAAAGGCCGTCGTGAGCGGAAGTACGAGTTTGGGACCGTGAAAGGACGAGAAGATGAAGCTATTGAACGCAGCGCCAGGATTGGGTTGTGTCTCGCCGACGTGCGTGGGGGGCTGGGTGTCTTCGCCACCAATGGCCTCGCGGGGCGGGCAGGTTCTCACCTCTCTCCTGTTTGTGGCAACAATTCTCGTCGCGACGCCACTCTGCCAGGCGGCTACGCAGGCGCCGGTAAACCTCGGATCGGCGGGCAATTATGTGATCCTCGCGAAAACAGGTATCACCGATGTCCCTCCGTCTCCCATTGTTGGCAATATTGGAGCGAGCCCCATAACCGGCGCGGCGATTCACATCACCTGCGCGGAAGTCACAGGCACGATATCCGCGGTGGACGCCGCGGGCCCGGCGCCTTGTAGCCTCCAGGTACCGGACATCCTCGGCCCAGCCATTCTTGATATGGCAACAGCCTACACGGATGCCGCCGGCCGCGCGACGCCAGACTTCACGGAATTGTACGCCGGGAATCTAAGCGGGAAGACGCTAGTCCCCGGTCTCTATAAGTGGAGTACCAATATCCTGGTGGACGCGACTGGCGTGACCCTCTCCGGAGGTCCCAATGCCGTGTGGATCTTTCAGATCGCAGGGGACGTCCTCATGGCCAACGGCTCACACGTCACCCTCGCGGGCGGCGCACGGGCGATGAACGTATTCTGGCAAGTGGGAGGGCCCACGGCAGTAACCCTAGGAACCGGTGTGGTCTTCGCCGGAAACATCCTCAGCAACAAGCAGGTCATCATGAACACGGGGGCATCGATCGTCGGCAGAGCCTTCGCGTTTACCCAGGTTACTCTGCAGTCTACCGCGGTGACTTCGCCCGGAACGCTGGTGAATGGCATTCCGCCCCCTGCGGTCCCTACGGTGACTTCCACTACCCCGGCCAATCTCGCTACGCTCGTGCCTGTCGGCAACAGCTTGATTGCAACCTTCAGCGAGGCGATGAATCCAACCACGGTCAATACGTTGACGTTCACCTTAAAGCACGGCGTGACCCCGGTGGTGGGTACGGTCACCCCCAACGGCGTCACGGCAACCTTTGTGCCCTTAGGTAATCTGCTGCCAAACACGCTCTATACCGCCACCATCACCACTGGCGCGAAAGACCCTGAGGGCGTTGCTCTGGCAGCGAACTACGTCTGGACGTTTACGACAGCGCCCTCGCTTGATCTCACGCCTCCCACGGTGATCTCCACAATTCCTACCAATGGCGCCACCAATGTACCTGTGGCTAGCGTCCTGTCCGCGACATTCAGCGAGGCGATGAATCCTCTTACCGTCACCGCGGCGACGTTCCTCGTCAAGCAGGGCAACCTTCCCGTCACGGGTGTAGTGAGCTATTCCGGGATCACCGCCACGTTTCAGCCTTTAACCAGTCTGGCGCCAAACACTCAGGTCACGGCAACAATTACCACCGGCGTCACGGATCTGGCGGGCAATGCGCCAGTGAGCAACCATCTCTGGACCTTCACGACCGGTGGGACTACCGACACGATAGCGCCAGTTGTGAGTTTCACGATTCCCTCCAACGGCGCCGTTAACGTACCGCTTGGCAACGCATTGTCCGCGACATTCAGCGAGGCGATGAATCCCACGACAATCAACAACGCGACCTTCACCCTGAGGCAAGGAAACACGTCTGTGGCGGGTGTGGTCACCTATGCCGGCGTCACCGCGACGTTCAAGGCATCCAGCAACCTGGCGCCGAACCTTCCCTTCACCGCGACTATCACGACAGGAGCCAAGGATGTGGCCAATAATGCCCTGGCCGCCAACTATAGTTGGAGCTTCAACACCGGCGCGACGCCCGATACGACTCCGCCCACGATAAGCTCCACGATTCCCGCCAGCGGCGCGGCAAATGTCCCGGTTGGTAACGCACTATCGGCGACTTTCAGTGAGGCGATGGATCCACATACCATCACCACCGCAACGTTTAGCCTGATGCAAGGAAGTACGCCTGTAGCGGGTGTCGTGACTTATACCGGCGTGAGCGCCACGTTCAAGGCGTCCACCAACCTGGGGCCGAACCTCCCCTTTACCGCGACAATCACGACAGGCGCCAAGGATCTGGCGGGCAATGCCTTGGCGAGCAACTACATCTGGACTTTTACAACGGGCGCGGCTGCGGATACGGCACCGCCCACCGTGAGTGCCACGATTCCCCTCGGCGGCGCCACCAACGTGCCTGTTGGTAACGGAGTGTCGGCGACGTTCAGTGAGGCGATGGATCCGCTGACGATCAACCCATTGACCTTCAGCCTGAAGCAGG
>JBDTMC010000394.1:0-7388 GCA_039934475.1 Bryobacteraceae bacterium
TACGCCTTCCTCATTCCCGTAACGGACGAAGCGGTTCCCGTTGACTGGGACAATGCGGCGCAGGTGCACCTGGAGGCTTCGCAACTGGAGAAGGAACCCCTGCCTGACGCCTCATTCGGTGCCGTCCCGCCAGCAGCCATGAAGAAGAAAAGCTATGCCGCCTGGAGCCGCGACTTCGCCGCCTGGATCACCACCAGCCAGTCGATTGAGCTATTCCGCAGCCCCGGACTCGGCCGCCTCTCCCAACCCGGAGAATCGGAGCGCAACTTCCGCGCCCGGCTCGCCCAGGAGGCCCGCGAAAGCCGCGATGAAGCAGCCGGCAAAGTGCGCCAGAAGTACGCCGCCAAAATGGCAACCCTGGAAGACAGAATCCGTCGCGCCGAATCGATGGTGCAGAAAGAGGAGGCCGAGGAACAGGAGCGGACGATCAACACGGCGGTGGACATCGGGGGTGCGCTGCTGGGAGCGTTCCTCGGCCAGCGAGTCAGCCGCCGCTCCATTGGCCGCCTGCGGGTGAAGGGGACAATGGACGTGGAACGCGCGGCGGACCAACTGCGATCGCTCCAACAGCAACACTGGGACCTCGAACTGGCGATTCAACAGGAAATGAACGCGGTGGCGGCAAAGATGGACGTAACCACGGAACAACTGGAACGCCTCGCCATCCGTCCCAAGAAAACGAATGTCACCGTCCAACTTCTCGCGTTGGCCTGGTCGCCTAACGCACTTCAAAAGTCAGAGTAGCGGATAGGCCGCGATCAGTGGCCGAAACTCGCCACTTCCCCGCCCCGGTGAGTGGAACAACCACTCGCCCGGCGCCATCCGTGCTCCCGATTTGCGGCATGGCTGCGTCACGTCCGCCTCTTACCGCCACCCCGCTAACAGCTTTCCCGTGCAGCAGCACCACAACTGGAACCGCCGCGCCCACCTTCACTGAGTACGGATTCACCTCCGGAACAATCTCCAGAACATGCCCCACACGTCTCTGAAACGCCTCATCCGGATGGTCCGCGCTCAGAACGAGGGCCTTCGCGCCACCATCCGCCGTCCGTATCGCAAGCACCGGAGTACCCGGCCCCTTAATCGCAGCAAAGACAACAATCGTACCCTCCTCCCGCCGTAAATTCAGCATGTTATACGCCCCAGTGGACGTATACATCGAAGGATCCGTCAGCTTCGCCATGGGTTCCCCGCCCTCCACCACCACGCGCACACGTTCCCCTGGCGAAACAAAATAGCTGTCCGGCGTCAGGTACACATCCTGCGCCAGCAGCAGCAACATCAGACACGGAATCATTGCTTCCAGGTGGCAGTGAAGATGTTGAACTCGTACCGCTTCGTGGCGTCCTTGTCGGTGGCGAAAACCAGTGTCTTGCCATCCGGCGAAAACTCGGGGAACGAAGTGAATCCGCCGAAATCCGTCACTTGCTCGAGCCCGCTGCCATCCAGGTTCATCAGAAACAACTCAAACTTCCGCCCGTCGCAGTTGTGCTTGTTGGAACTGAAGAGGATCTTCTTGCCGTCCGGAGTGAAAGTCGGCGCGAAGGCCGCGCAGCCGAAGTCGGTGATTTTTTTGGCATTACGGCCATCGGCGCCGGCGATCATAATCTCCATCTTCATCGGCGTAGTCAGGTTGTCAGCGAGCAGGTCTTTGTACTTTTTCATGGTCTCCGGCGTCGAGGGATGATTGCCCCGCCAGACGATATGTTTCCCATCCCGCGAAAACACGGCGCCGCCGTCATACCCCACATCCTTCGTGATCTGCTTCTTGCCAGACCCATCTGACTTCATCGTCCAGAGGTCAAGATCGCCCGATGCCATCGAGGTGTAAACTACCCGCCCGGTCTTGAAATTCACCGTCGCCTCGGCATCGTAGCCTTTCCCCGTAGCCAGAGTCTTCTCAATCTTTCCCTCGTCGGTGGCGAGGTAAATGTCATACGTGTCATACACGGCCCAAACGTACCCCTTACTGCGGTCGGCCGGCGCCGGGCACGCCGCTCCGCCCTCATGTGTGGAGGCATACAGAATGTGCTTGTTGTCCGCCAGGAAGTAGCCGCACGTCGTACGCCCCTTGCCTGTCGAGACCATGTGCGCGTTGGAACCGTCGGCGTTCATGACATAGATCTGGTCGCACTCCAGGTTCTCGCGGGTGGACTGGAAGATGATGCGCTTCCCGTCCGGTGCCCAGTACGCTTCGGCGTTCTGGCCTCCGCTAGTGAGCTGCTTCATGTTTTCCAGGTACTTCGAAGATTGGGCCAGCAGGGCGGCGCAAAGGGCGAAAGCAAGTACTACAGGGCGCATGGATAAAGTCCTTCCGGGTGAATATCGTAACAGAACATTGTATATTGACAACGAGGTGGTTATCTCGGTGGGGCGAGTTCTTATCCTATCGGGTCTCCTGCTCCTGTCAGCCGGTGTTGCCGATGCGCAGGTTGTCCTCACCGGCCGCGTGGTGAATGAGACGAATGCTCCGGTAGCAGGCGCACGGGTGTCCGTTGCCGTCGATGACGCCCGGCATTATGCCGTCACCGATCCCACCGGCGGCTTCCACTTTGCCTTCGCCCGCCCCGCCGAATACCAAATCACCGTCGAACACGAGGGCTACTTCACCCTCAACACCAAAACGCCTGCCCTTGCCGATGGCGCCAATGAAGTGCACCTCGTCTTGAACCGCCTCCGCGAAGTCGTGGAATCCATCGATGTCAGCGCGCCACCCTCGAATATCGCACTCGATTCGACAGCCTCTCAATCCACCCTCACCGGCAACGACATCCTCAATATTCCCTACCCGACCACCAACAACCTGAAGAACGCCATGCGCGCCGTTCCCGGCATCGTGCAGGACAACAAGGGCGATCTGCACCTCAATGGCGGTTCGGTGGAGCAGGTACAGTACACCCTCGACGGCTTTAACATCAGTGACCCTCTTACCGGCCGCCTCGAGAGCCGCCTGAGCGTGGAAGCCGTGCAAACAGTAGAAGTCACCAGCGGCCGCATGCCAGCCGAGTACGGCAAAGGATCCTCCGGTGTCATAGCGATTCGTGCGAAGCCAGGTGACGACCGCTGGCGGTATACAGCCACCAACTTCGTCCCCGGCGTGGAAAACCAGGGCGGCCTCTTCATCGGCAACTGGACCCCGCGCGCCAACCTCTCCGGACCACTAGTCCGCGGGCGCGCCTGGTTCTCCGATTCCTTCGACACCCAATACGACCGCCAGATCGTTCCCGAACTGCCCAAGGACCAGAACAGCACCTCCAGTTGGCGCTTCAGCAATCTGATGCACAACCAGTTCAATCTCTCGCCCACCAACATCCTCTACACCAGCTTCCTCGTCAATTGGTGGATCGCTCCTCGTAACGGCCTCGGCGCTCTAGACCCCCGCGAAACTACGGTCAACCGCCGCGCCCGCCAGTACTTCTTCAACATCCGCGATCAGAAGTATTTTGGCCGCGGAGCCCTCATCGAAGTCGGCGCCGGCAGCAATCGCACGTTCGGCCGCGAGATTCCCCAGGGCCAGGACTTATACGTCTACACCCCCACCGGCAAGCGTGGCAACTACTTCATGGATTCCCTCCGCCACTCGTCGCGCGATCAGTTCCTCGCCAACGGCTTCCTTCCCACGTTCGACTGGCTGGGCGGACACCAGATCAAGAGCGGCATCGATCTCGATCGCCTGACTTACTCGCAGGATATCCGCCGTACCGGCTATGAGTTCCTCCGCACCGATGGCTCCACCGTCCGCCGCACCGAGTTCTTCGGCAACGGCGTGGTGACCCGCACCAACTTCGAATCGGCCGCCTATGTTCAAGATTCCTGGAAAGTGCGCCCTGCACTCCTCCTTGAGATCGGAGCCCGTACCGACTGGGACGAGATCATTCGCCGCTGGAATCTTTCGCCCCGCCTGGGCTTTGCCTGGTCGCCCCCACACCTCGACAACACCCGCATCTCCGGTGGCTATTCGATCACCTACGACGCCACGAACTTGTCCTACTTCACCCGCCCCGACGACCAATACGCGCTGACCACCTACTACGAACCCACCGGACTGATCGATCGCGGCCCGGCTGTCTCGGTCTTTCGCTTCAGCGGCGCTGGTCTGAAGTCGCCCCGCTACGCAAACTGGACTCTCTAACTCGACCACCGGCTGCCGCGCAACATCGCCATCCGCGCCGGCTACCTGCGCAAGCACGGCGAACGCGGCCTCACGTACTACAACACCCTGCTGCCAGGCGCGCCGCCGCCACCCGACCTCGCCGCCCAGTTCAGTACCTCGACCTTCGACGGCATCTACAATCTGGGCAACCGCCGCCGCGATTCCTATGACTCCTTCGAAATCACGGCGCGCCAAACCTTTCGCGGTCAGTACGAGTGGATGACCAGCTACACGCGCTCCCGAGCCCGCTCCAACACGGTGATGGACATCGGCGTAGACGACCCCATCGCCGTAGCGCAAAACGCCGGCCCCCTGCCCTGGGACTCCCCGCACCGCCTGCTCGCCTGGGGTTACCTCCCCACCGGAGTCAAGAACTGGGCGGTGGCCTATCTTACGGAATGGCGCAGTGGGTTCCCCTACTCTGTTTTGGATGACAATGGATTTGTGCAAGGCCCTGTAAACGGAAGGCGTTACCCCGACTTCTTCGAGTTAAACCTTCACCTGGAACGCCGCTTCGTCTTCCGCGGTTACCGCTGGGCCTTCCGCTTCGGCGCCAACAACCTCACCAACCATCAGAACCCCAACGCCGTCATCAACACCCTCGGTGCCCCGAACTTCCTCCAGTACTTCGGCGGCCAACACCGCGCCAGCAACTTCCGCATCCGCTGGCTGGGCAAGATTTAGCGCGCCCAATCGAACCTAGCCGCGCATCAGCTGAGGGATCCGATCAAAGTGGTGATCTCGGGTAAGTAGAACTAGGTTGTGCTGCAGAACAAGCGCGCCAATCCACAAATCGTTATCAGGAATCGGAGTTCCTGCCCTCTTGAGTTGGACGAACAGGCGCGCGTAGTGCTCCGCCGTCTCCGCATCGGGCAGCAACACCCCAACCGTCGGCCTCGTGAGTAGTCGTTGCAGAAGCCCTTCGTTTCGGTGGTGCTGCGTTCCTCCATGAAAACCGGCCTTTAACTCGCCGAGTACAATGAGCGGCATCCAGACCTCGTCGGCGACTCCCAACTCGTCCGCCAAGTCGGCGTCACCGCGAAAAAGGTCAGAAATCCGGTTGGTGTCAAGTGCGACTCTCACTTCCATTTATCCGCGTCGATCTGTCGCTGACTTGCGATAATCTCGTCGAACGCTTGATCTGCAGTCCATTGCCCCACAAGGTCGCGAAAGTCTGCCATCTTCCTCACGCCAAGCGTAGCCGCCCGAAGTTCTTCCACGATGATCTGGTTGAGACTCTGCTTGCGCTGGATAGCTTTTTTCCGCAGTGCCCGATCAACGTCGGGAGGAACGCCTCTTATCGTGTATTGGACTACCGGTGCCTGCTTTGACATGCCTACATGATAGCACTTCATGTAGGCATCTTCTGCCACGACCACCCACCACCCACCTCGCGCTATCGTGTAAAGCAAGCCATGCTTCGCCTCCTCCTCCTTTCCCTTCTCGCCATCGGCGCGGTCGCGCAAGATCGCATCGCTACCATCCAATTGCACGTCTCCACCGACCACACCGATTGGCGATACGAACCCGGCCAGCCCGTCCGCTTCCACATCGAAGCCATCAGCGATGGTCACCCGTTGAGTGGCATCAGCGTCACCTACCGCATCGGTCCCGAAATGCTACCGCCTCAGATCGACCAGACCGCGATCCTCACCTCCGACGGCCTCACCGTGGAAGGCGGAACCATAAGCGAACCCGGCTTCCTGCGATGCATCGCCACCATTGAGAAGAACGGGAAAACCTACCACGGACTCGCCACCGCGGCCTTTCATCCAGAGGCCATCCAGCCCACCCAGCAGGACCCGCCCGATTTCGACGAATTCTGGGCCGCAGGCAAAGCCGCGCTCGCCAAGCTACCCATCGACGCCAAAGTTACGCCCCTGCCCGAATACGGCAACGCAGCGGCCGATTGCTATCACGTCAATCTGCAAAACGTTGGAATGGGAACCACGCCTTCGCGGTTCTACGGCATCCTGTGTGAGCCCAAAGCGCCGGGCAAATACCCCGCCCTCCTCGCCGTGCCGGGCGCCGGAGTCCGCCCCTATCGTGGTCTCGCCGAGGTAGCCGGCCATGGCATTATCACTCTGCAGGTAGGAATCCACGGCATTCCTGTAACCATGGATCAATCCGTCTACGACTCGCTGAGCGTCGGCGCGCTCGCCAACTACAACACCTTCGGGCTCGACAACCGGGACCGCTACTACTACCGCCGCGTCTATCTCGGCTGCGTGCGCGCCAACGACTTTCTCGTCACTCACCCGAAATGGGATGGCGTCAAGCTCGCCGTCACTGGAGGCAGCCAGGGCGGCGCGTTGTCGATAGTTACTGCCGCCCTCGACCGTCGAGTCCGCGGGTTGGCCGCCTACTATCCCGCGCTGTCCGACGTTACCGGCTACCTGCACAATCGCGCCGGCGGTTGGCCGCACATGTTTCGCGCCCCCGACGGCCCGCTGTCACACCGATCGCCGGACAAGATCGAAACGTCGAGCTACTACGACGTTGTCAATTTTGCCCGCCGCGTCGCAGTGCCCGGACTCTACTCGTGGGGCTTCAATGACGAGACCTGTCCGCCCACCTCGATGTATGCGGCCTACAACGTCATTCCCGGGCAGAAGAAATTGCTCCTCGCCCTCGAGACTGGCCACAACAACATCCCCGAACAGGTAGTCGAAGTCCAGGCGTGGCTGGAAGCGTTTCTCAAACCTCCTGCGGCGAAGAACTGACATGGTCTTTACAAAACGCCTTCGAGAGGGAGTTCGACGCGGAGAGATCACCTGCAGCGTCCGAATCTGGAAATCCCCTCGTGTCAAAGTAGGTTCGCGGTACCGCATGGGCGATGGCGAGATCGAAGTGGATTCCATTGAGCCGATCGGGTTTCCCGATATCACCCCACAGCTGGCCAGAGAGTCGGGCTTCCTGGGCATCCTCGATCTGCTCAAGGTCGCCAAACACGGCAAAGGCGAGAACATCTACCTCGTCCGATTCCACTACGTAGGCGCCCCCGGACAACCCCCTAATTCATGAGATGCATCTTCACGAACCTGATATAAACATCGAAATCCGAAGGAACAGTGCCATGTCCGCCGTCATGCATGTAGTAACCGAGATCGTGCAGAATACCCTCACCGGGCGCAGGGAACTGAGTCGTCCCTAGTCCTTGTTTTCCCGCGAGTTTATACACAGGTTCGACTGCGACGGCGGCCAGGAACTCGCCATAGGGGTCAGACCATTTGTC
>JBDTMC010000395.1:0-7372 GCA_039934475.1 Bryobacteraceae bacterium
TCAACATGAAATCGTTGTAGTGAACTCTTCCTCGAATTCCAGGGACGCTTCGAGCGCCGAGGAGTTTCCCGGCACGCCAGCGTAGGGCCCGTAAGGGCCTGTATACGACAGGCATGCCTTTAATGACGTCAATCACTGCTATGGGCAGCGTTTGAGTCCTCATAGTGTCACTACTTTGCGGTTCAACATGGCCGACGGCAATTTCGGACAGATGTGAATCCAAAGAGCAATCGCGCAACTCCGGGCAATAAGGCTGTCGTGGGTCATAACTTCTCCACTAAGTTTCGCGTCGGGCCCTGGCGGCTCATGATTGCGCCATGAGTGCGGGCCAGTTGAGAGTGCGGAATGGGCGGCACTCTATTGCTGGTTATTCGGACTGTCAAGGAGCGACTGCGGCAGGCGGTTACCTTAGAAGACATTAAACCACAGAAAGGTGGCGCCGTCGCGATACTGTTTGCGATGTCCGTTACATTTAAAGAAATCGCGGGATTGTTCGACGTTCGGCGTAACTTTAACGTCTCCGAGCTTACAGTTCGTGAGATCGACGCGATCGCAACCTTTGGCGGTCACAAGACCCGGTAGGCTTTCAGCGTTGCGGCGATACCGTCCTCATACGAGGTACGGGGGACGCCACCGAGATGCCGGACGAGTTTATCGTCTTTCAGATTCACCGGAGTTGTCATCAGGTAGCTCATTTCCCGGAACTCGCGCATGAGGGGCGAAAAGAGGCCGATAGTCCAGAGCATCCAAGGGGAGACAATCATACGACGGTACTTCTGACCGGCGGCGGCGTAGACGCGGCGGGCGAAGTCTTCAACACTGATGAGACCGGAGCCTGCGAAGTTGTATGTCTCGTTCCAACCGCTGTCCTTACAGAGTAAGTCGCCGATTACCTGGCCGGCGTCGGCCGTGTAGGATCTGTTCCTGTTCCAGGCGCATATTGCCTTTGAAGGCGACCGGCCGTAGTGGGTGCGTCTCATCGACAAACTCGGTTTGGGGCAGTCCGTACGGATAAATGTTTGTCACCAGTAGGAAGCGTTTGACGCCGGCCGCTTCGGCGGCTGCCACGACGTTGCGCATCATGGGCGGGTGGCGACGGAATCCCGTGTAGGGGATACCAATGGTGAGGATCACCGTTTCCATGCCGCCGACGGCCTTCGCTGCGCCTTCGGGCGTTTCGATATCGGCGGCCAGTATTTCCGCGTTCGGCGCTTTGCCGAAGGCGGCTTGCAGGCGTAACGGGGTACAGTGGACGGAGCAGTATGAACAGTGTGTTTCTATGTCACGCTCCTGAGGACGCCGGGGCAGCCGCAGATTTGAAAAAGTACCTCGATGCGGGGACCTGTTTGGAGGTCGATGCCGGCGCGTTGCCGGAGGGCGAAACGGTGGCGACCTGGTACGACCGCGGCGGGGCCGATGTTGCCCTCTTGATGCTGTCCCCACGATCGATTCCAGCAGGCCGAAGCGTCGAAGAGTGGCAGGGTGTGCTGGACGAACTGGAGCGGGATGCCCTCGGTTCGGTGCTTGTTACGCCCTGCCGAAAGCCGCAGCGGCTGGAGCGGCGGAACTACTTCGAAGCTTCCAATCAGCGCGCGCTGAAACAGTGGCTGATTGCGAAGTTCGCGGAGGGCGAGCGGCTAACCGGTCTGCCCTCGCCGCATCCCTCCTATCGGGCGGATGAAGCCGAGCTGAACGTCTTGCGTTGCGCGGTTGGCGACCGTGCGGGGCGAGCCCGCCTCAGCGGCATGGCGGCGACGGTTGCCGCGATAGACTTCGCGCACCGGTTTGCCGATGATTTCGATCGCGTGGTGTGGTCCCATTGCGGCGACGGGACCCTGGAAGGTGCAGTCTCCGATGTGGCGATGCGGTTGGGCTTACGCCTGAACGGGCCGCTCGAAGCGGACTTGGACGCGATGGCGGAGTACGTCAGCGTGCGCCGCTATTTGCTGGTCTTGGATCGGCCTCCGGAAGACCTCTTCGAAGAAACGGGAAAGACCTCGCTGCTGGTGACGGGTACCGTGCCGGGGATGTATCACTATGATCACCGGTTCGATTCCGGCATCGACGATCCCGTGCCATCAATGATGCTGGAGGCGGTTTCGCGATTGCCGGCGGGTTGTACACGGGAGTTGGCCGAGGCGCTGACGGGTATGGAAACGCCAACCTGCGAAGACCTGTTTGCGGCTGGTGCGCTACTGAAAATCGGCGCAGGTCGGTATTGGTCTCCGGCGCGGCGGCCGGAGTTGTTGACGCTGGACGACGCCGGCGTGATTATGCGGCACCTGGTGAAGCGGCGCGATGCGGAGGATCTGCCGAATGCGGAAGCGGCGCTGCGGCGCGCTTTGCGGGAGCCCATCGACGAACCCGCGTGGGAACTGGCTAAGCGGTTGTGCTCCGTCGAGTCAAGCGTAGCCAGGGATCACGGGCGGGCAGCGGAGTTGCATGCGCTGGTTTCTTTGATGGCTCCGGTGGCGCGGGCACGTGCGGATATGCGGACCCAAGAGGAATGCCTGCGGGAGCGGCGGTGGATTGAAGAGAGTTGGGGCATGAAACCCGACGTGGCCGAAGCCGAGGATCTGACGGTGCGGCAATTGGAGTTGGGGTTATGAGCGAGTTGCGTAGCAAAAAGTGGTTCCAAGGACGCGAATACTATAACTTTTCGCGGCGCGCCAGTCTGCGGTCGGAAGGTTTCGTGCGTGATGTCTTCGATGGCAAACCGGTGATCGGGATTTGCAATTCGTGGAGCGAACTCAACCACTGTAACGTGCACCTGCGTGAAGTGGCTGAGGCCGTGAAACGTGGGGTGTGGACGGCGGGCGGATTCCCCTTGGAGTTTCCAACGATCAGCCTCGGTGAGCAGTTTCTCAAACCTACTGCCATGCTGTGGCGGAACCTGATGGCGATGGACGTGGAGGAGATGATCACCGGCAACCCGCTGGATGGTGTGGTGCTGCTGTGCGGGTGCGATAAGACGACTCCGGCGCAGTTGATGGGCGCGGCCAGCGCCGACGTGCCGGCGATTATGGTGCCGGGCGGGCCGTCGCTCAGTGGGAACTATCGCGGTGAATCGTTTGGCACCGGGACCGACGGACGAAAGTTGTTTGACCAGTATCGCGCCGGTAAGCTGAGCGAAGAAGAGATGGCGGAGATTGAAGGCTGCATGCTGCGCAGCAAGGGGCATTGCGCGGTGATGGGCACCGCTTCCACCATGACCAGTCTGGCTGAGGCGCTGGGGATGACGCTGCCCGGCAGTGCAAGTATTCCGGCTCCGGATTCGCGGCGGCTGGCCATTGCCGAGATGAGCGGTCGGCGAGCGGTGGCACTCGCCTTGGAGGGTGTGCGTCCTTCGCAGATTCTGACACGCGCGGCGTTTGAAAATGCAATCACGGTGAACATGGCGATCGGCGGATCCACCAATGCCGTGGTGCACTTGCTGGCCATCGCGGGCCGCTTGGGTGTGCCCCTGTCGCTCGAGGATTTCGACCGCATCAGCCGGCGGACTCCCTATCTGGTGAACGTGAAACCTTCCGGCGAGTATTTGATGGAAGACTTCTACTACGCCGGTGGGCTGCCGGCGGTGATGCGTGAGTTGCTGCCGTTGTTGCACGGAGAGTGCCGCACGGTTTCCGGCCAGACAATCGCCGAGGATTACGCGACGGCGGAGTGCTTCAATCGCGCCGTGATCCGGCCGCTTGCCGACCCTCTGCATGGCGAAGGGGGCACCGTGGTGTTGTATGGGAACCTCGCTCCCGATGGAGCGGTGTTGAAACAGACGGCGGCGTCGCCGCACTTGTTGCAGCATCGGGGCCGCGCCTTTGTATTCGACAACCATGCTCAGATGATCCAGCAGGTGGACGATCCGCGGTTGCCGGTGGATGAGAACAGCGTGCTGGTGATGCGAAATGCCGGTCCGAAGGGCGGGCCTGGAATGCCGGAATGGGGACACATTCCAATGCCTCGGGCGTTGTTGGATCGCGGGGTGAAGGATGTCGTGCGGATTTCAGACGCACGAATGAGCGGGACTAGTTTTGGAACCGTGGTGCTGCACGCCGCGCCGGAATCGGCGGTAGGTGGTCCGTTGGCCGCGGTTCGAACCGGCGATGAGATTGTCCTGGACGTGGCAGGCCGGCGCGTGGATGTGCTGTTGCCGGAGGGTGAGTTGGAACGACGGTTGCGCGAGTTTGTGCCGCCGCCGCCGGCGTACACCCGCGGTTACGGTAAGCTGTTTCTGGAGCACGTCACGCAGGCGAATCTGGGGTGCGATTTCGATTTCCTGATGGGCTGATCATACTGCGATGCCCATTGTCGGATCAGGCGAAAGTGCGGTTGCTGGAGTTGCACGCTCCTCGGCCAGTGGGACGATCTGGTTATTTATGGTCTGCCGCGGGAAGACTGGCGGCGATGATGTCGTCCAGCCAGACACCAGGTTCGAAGTAACGCTCTTTCCACCTTGGGTTTGCTTTATCCAGCGCGAGGGCTTTGGCTAAACCGAGGTGGTAGAACATACTTCGTCCTTGCGATGCGCGCCCGGCGTGCTTGGCCAGATAGGGCTTGTCGCGGTAGGTCTCTTCCCAAACCTGCCGATACCGTTCGAATCCTGGCAGGCGCGAAACCTCTTCGGCCACACGGTATTCGGCATAGGCGGCAACGCCCTCATTCCATTCCTGAAACTGGGAGTAGTGGTAGGCCTTTTCGCCCTCAGGTGACTTCGCCAGATAGGCCGCGTAGCTGGCTGTGGCTTCCACTTCTGTCGAAAGGTGGTAGGTTCGGTCTTCCGATGACGTGGATTTCGCCGCTAAATAACAGAGGTATCCCTGCAAGTGGACCAAATTGCGGACGGCGAGATCGGGGTAGGGAAATGGATAGTTGAGCTGCCAGGAGGAGTCGTCCACAGGGGCGATCTTGAGGGTGGCGATCTTTTGATAGGAACCGTGGTTGGCCTGATACACATGAAACATTTCATGCGCAGCGGTGAAAACCCAGCGCTCCGGGGTGGATTCGAGTGCGGCCGGCGTTCCGAGTAAGGCGGCGGGTGTGCCTTCGAATGGAAAAGACGCCCCGAGGGTGGGTGGCAGGGTCCGCGGACGTGCCTGTACGGAACTGCCCGCAAGACTCGATTGCGCTTCAAAACCGGTTAGAGGCCGCGGGAATCCGATGGCGTACTCGTACTCGGCTGTGATGTAGACGATGGGCGGTTGGAACTCAGACCAACCCGTCCATACCCGCTCCGCGACCGCGCGCCAGATTCGATACGATTCCACAATGAGTGCCGCATCCGCCGCTGGCAGCGGAGGGGCGACAAGCAGGGCAAACGCGGCGGCGGCGAGCAGCACGGCTATTACCCCAATATATCCAGCGCACCCTGCAGTTCGCTGCGGGTATGAAGGTCCCCGATGCGGGTGGTCACTTCTATACCCTGCTGGTAGGTGGCGCGCGCTTCGTCCAGTTGACCCATCCGCTCCAGCGTTTGGCCACAATGGAAATAGGCGGCCGCGTAATCGGGGTTGCTCTCCATCAGCAGGCGGTACTCGGCCACCGCCTCTGCGGCCTGGCCGGTGTTGGCGTATTCCATGGCGAGACCATAGCGGGCGAAGGTGTTCTTCGGATCCTGCGTCAGGAGGCTTTTCAGCATTTCGGTACGTGGTGTTGCCATGTTATCGGTCGAGTTCTTACACCATGGTAATATACCTCCGATGGCCTGCCCGTATTTCGTTCCGATGCAGCGTCTTGCGGACAATCAATTGGTGGAAAGCTGGAAAATGCCCTTGGGTGGAGTCTTCGCCGGAGAGTGCCGGGTGACCGGTGTCGAGCCGTGGCGGCCAGGTGAAGAGAGGCTGCGCTCGTGCTGCAATACGGGGTACGCAGCAGGCCGGTGTGATCGATTTCCCGCGGATGCGGTTGCCGACATCGTGAGGTGGCTCATGGTGGAAGAATGGGACGGTGGGGCGCGCTTGCGCTATGTCTTTGAGAAGGATCACCACCCCGCCGGGCAGGGTTTGATCGACCTACCGTCGCAGGACGACATCGCCTTGGCCGCCCAGGCACAATCCTACTTTAAGAGTTATCTGGAGAGAAAATGCAGACTTCCGCTCATTTAGGGCGGCCGGTTCGCGAGTCGGTGTCTGAGTATTCGGAGATCGCTCTGCCAAATGACGCCAACCCACTGGGAAACATGTTGGGCGGGCGAGTGATGCACCATGTTGACTTGGCCGCCTCCATCGCTGCAATGCGTCATGCGCGGTGCCCGGTGGTGACCGCGTCAGTGGATCACATGACGTTCCTCCATCCGGTGCACATCGGACAGTTGCTGATCCTGAAGGCTTCAGTGAACCGCGTATTCCGTACGTCCATGGAGGTAGGAGTGAGGGTGTTAGTGGAAGACCTGATGACGGGGGAAATGCGTCATACGTCGTCCGCCTATTTGACGTTCGTGGCTTTAGACATGCGCGGAGGTCACGTTGTCATTCCGCAAGTGATTCCGGAATCGGAAGCCGAAAAACGGCGATTTGAAGAGGCTGGAGAGCGGCGGAAGCACAGGCTGGAAATTAAGGAGCGGCAGAAAGCTTGATCCCTCACCGCTTACTCTACGCTAGGCCTTGTACATGTATTTAATGTTAGGTTTGTAAATCAACAGGTTCGGCGCCCCATCGCGGTTAAACTTCAGGCAGCATCGGTCATACCACTCGATTACCCCGTGCAGTTCCTCACCGTCTTTGAGGACGATCACCATCGGAGTCTTAGACTGCATCTGCTTGACGTAATAGAAGTTCTCGGCGTTGGTCTGGTCTGGGGGGACAGACTTTTTTACTGCGCGACCGGCGGGGATTTTGTCTTTGATTTCAGTAAGAGAAGGACGTATTAACTTGCGATTCCCGGTTTCCACTGCGCCACTCCTTGAGCTGTTACTCGCGGTACTGAAGAGCAGCTTGTACCGTCGGTAAGCTGTGCGGACGAGCTTATGGACTATTCATACCACAACGATACAGTAGTGGCAAGCGTAAGCGCTTACGGCTCAAGCGTTGCGGAGGTCAATGGCGAGCGCGTCGAGAGCTATGGATTTTTGGATATTGCGACGCACAAGGCCCGCTAGATCGTCGACTTTTTGCACAGCTCGCTCGATCCACGGGAAGGTGGCTGCGGCAGCCAGAGGCTCCAATTGTTTACCAATGTCCGGATTGCGAATCGGTTGACCGTGCGCCAGTAGCAACAGGTCTTCCAGCAGAATGTACAAGACCTTCAGGTACTGATCCAATTTCTCCGATTTGCTGGCGCCAATCGACTCGGAATACTTCACCCAGGCCGAGAAGGGCGAACGGCCGGAGGCCACTTCGAGAAGCGCCAGCATCGCAGTACGACGTTTGTCGTAAATATC
>JBDTMC010000396.1:0-7366 GCA_039934475.1 Bryobacteraceae bacterium
GAGCTTCGTCAACGTGGACATCCGATGGACACGCGCACCGCTCCGCGTTGGAGTCGGCCTGCGTAACGCGCGCACCTTTGGAATCGACTCCGAGGACGGCGATTCGCGATTGCGATTTTTCCCGCGCGCAGCGCGCGGTTTGCCTCCGCCGGTCAATCCCTGCCGCGGCTCCAGTCCAGCGGCGCGCAACTGCGGCCCAAACTGCTCTAGCGTGGCAGCCGTGAAGCCGGCGAATGATACCGGCGTAGCAACCTCCACCATCTTCGTCTCGCCCGTGGAAACAGTCTCCCGCCGCGGCAACAGATCCATCGGGCCTCGCCCCTTCATCGCCGCCAGATTGTTGCCCGGAGTCTCAGCCGGCACATGCACGCGCAGCATCTCCTCAATCGGCCTGATACCCGCAATCGGTTCCTTAGCGAACGAAAACGCCATAGCCACAGCGCCAATCAGTTTTCCATCGATGTATACCGGACTGCCGCTCATGCCCTGCATCACGCCGGTCTGGGCTAGTGGTCCGCCGCTTAACCGCCCCAGGATGATCGACTGCTTGGGTCCGACATTCTCTAACACGCCCAGGATTTCGACGTCGAACTCCTCAATCTTGTTCCCCGAAAACACCGTCCTGCCCGTGCCCCGCATGCCCGGATGCAGATCTTTCACCGATAGAATCGCCGGCTGGGCAAACAAAACGCTCGCAAAAACCAGGGCGCACGCCAGCCGAGTGAGGGATCGAGATGCTTCCACAACCCTATTCTATCGCTCCATTTGCTTAGGCTTATGAACTGTTGGTCCTATTGGCTGCGGCCGGGGGAGTGTGATCTACTGATCTCTAGCTAATGCCCAAACGCATGCCTTGGGCCGCCCTCGGGTGGTTCGCCGCTCTCCTTTTGCTTTGTTACGCACCCGTCCTGCAGCGCTTGGTCCTACAGTGGAGCACAGACGAAGACATGGGGCATGGGTTCTTTGTCCCGGTAATTGCCGGCTATATTGCCTGGCAGCGCAAGGACCTTTTACTCCATCACGACGCAAAACCGAACTATTGGGGTCTCCTGGTTCTGGCCTGGGGCGCGTTACAACTGATGGTGGCTACCCTGGGAGCCGAACTCCTTCTCGCTCGCACTTCGTTCATCATCTCCCTCGCCGGTGTCATTCTCACCATCGGTGGCGCCTATGCTCTTCGCGTCTTTGCGTTTCCCCTCTTCCTGTTGTGCTTCATGGTGCCGCTGCCGGCCATCATCTTCAACCAGATCACGTTCCCGCTGCAGTTACTCGCCAGCAGCGTGGCTGAGACCGCCCTCGGCGCCATTGGAATTCCCGTCCTGCGCGAAGGAAACGTGCTGGAACTGGCCAGCCAGAAGCTCTCTGTTGTCGAAGCGTGCAGCGGCATCCGTTCCTTGCTGTCGCTCTCGTTCCTGTCCCTTGTGTACGCTTATTTCTTCGATTCCAAGACCTGGATGCGTTGGGTGCTCCTCATCGCCACGGTGCCCATTGCCATCGTCGCCAACGCCTCGCGCGTCACGCTCACCGGCCTGCTTAGTGAATACAAGCCTGAGCTGGCGCAGGGTTTCTTCCACTCCGCTGAGGGTTGGGTAATCTTCATGGTGGCCCTCGGCCTGCTTGTCTCCTTTCATCAGATCGTCGATCGCATTTACCGGAGGTATCATGCCCGAAAGCAACAAGCCATTTAGCTTTCTCACCGGCCGTCCGGCGCAGTTGGTGACGCTCTTTCTTGTCCTGCAGGCGCTGGCTCTCTACGGCTTCTCCCGCCGCGAAGTGGTTCCCAACATCCGGCCTCTCTCTGAGTTCCCGGCGCAGTTTGGTCAATGGCGGCTGGCTGCCGAAGGCGTCACTGAGCCGGAAGTGGCTGAATTGCTTCGCGCCGACGATTTGCTCAATCGCGCCTATGCTTCACCCGGCGGTTATGCCAGCCTCTTTATCGCCTACTTCAAGAGCCAGCGTACCGGGCAGGCTCCCCATTCTCCGAAGAATTGCCTCCCTGGCAGCGGCTGGGTGAAAGAGGTTTCCGAAATCGTTCCCCTAGAGGTGCCCGGAGCCCCTACCTTGCACGTCAACCGCTACATCGTCCAAAAAGCCGACGACAAAAACGTGGTCATTTATTGGTATCAATCCCGAGACCGCATCGTGGCCAATGAGTTTGAGGCTAAATTCTTCGTCGTCGCCGACGCCATGAGATACAACCGTACCGACACGGCCCTGGTTCGAATTGTCGTTCCGGTCGCGAGAGGCCAGATCGATGCGGCAAACAACAATGCCAGTCAGTTTGTGCGCGACGTCTTCCCACGGCTACGCCAGGCGCTTCCACAGTAGTTCCCCGCGCTCACTGCTGCGGTGAGGGCGGTTTCTTCATCAAATCCAATTTTCGCTCCGCGTAAACGGCACGAATCTCCAACTGCCGCGCCTTCTCCCGCAGTGCGTCCCGCTCGCGCGTCAACTCCTCAATCCGCTTCTGACTGTTACCTCCCGTCGAAGGCGAGAGATAGCGAGTCGATTGCTCCAAAGGGCCGGACGGCGTGTTGATAATCAGCTTCACCGTCACTTCCCCCGAAGCAGGCGTGTACGTGGCCCCTCCGCCAAACAAAGCTGCCCGGTCCAGCAGCAGTTCGCGATTGGCGTCCCCGTCGACGATCTGTAATTTTCCGCCGCTGCTTTGCCGGATCGCCGGCGATTGCGGATCCCAGGAGAAACGCAGCTTGCCTCCCTCCCCGGTGATCTGGATGGGTACCGCCGCCAGCGCAGCAGGTTGCTTCAGGAACCAGACGATGGAAGCGGCAACCAGGGTGAGAACCACCACGGCCGTCACGGCCCATCGGATCAGGCCTCTTGGCTCGCTTGCCGCAGTGACGGGCTCGAAGGTAGGAATTGGTAACGGTTCAACCGTCGGCGGTGGTGCTGGCGGTGCCTCGCGCCGTTCCTGCCGCTCCCCGAAGACTGGCCTCTCGCGGCGGGTGGAAGGCGCGGCTGGAGGGCCGCTCACCTCGAATTCCTGCACCGCCTTCGCAAGTTGCAGACTTCCCGATTCGTCCGCCGCAAACACGGCGATGCGCGAAGAACCGAACACCTTTGGCTTCAAAACGAGAGCCGCCTGCCATGGCGCCGGAAAGAACGCCGCATGCAGCGCCGCGTCCTCTTCCGACAGCGTCAATGTCTGTTTCCGGGTGGAGCGAAACCATCCAACGGGGGCCATTCCCTTGACCAGGGGATCCTCAGGCGCACCATGTAGCAGTTCCACCAGCGCATCCTCGTCGCGCCGCGACAACTGCAAGCCAGGACCTCGCTTATGTTCGCACGCCATCGGCTTCCACGCCTTGACGCGAAGGATACCCTCGTCATGCGTCCCGAAGAGGACGCCGCCCACCTCCAGCCCGCCAAATGGCATCGCTTGGGATCCCTCAATAGAGCGCGCGCGGATGTCCTGAATTACCGCCTCGTCAAACTCAACCCGAATGGCCGCCATGTGTCAGTTTCTCATTCTCTCGCGAAACGGTCGTCCACGACTTCCATCCATAGACTCCCGCCACGGTGGGTGACACAAAGCGGGGTTAACTGTTGCATAAGTTCGCGTTCGCACTTGTAGATCCAGTCGGACATGTAGAAGACCTGGAAGCTGCGGTTCTGGTGAAGAAAAGCCCTCACTAGATACGCTTCATTCCACGATCGGTTTTCATCGGCGATCCAAGAACGCGGATACTCAAACGGATAGAAGATGTCGTGAATATGCACGAGCACGCCAGTCCGCAAACGGGGCAAAATCCGAAAGACGTAATCGACGACGTCCGATCCCGTCTTCACCACGTGGCTGGAGTCGATGAACAGAATATCGCCGCGCTCCAACGCCAGAAAGGTCTCTACCGGCACGTCCTGCAGCTTCTGCTTCAGTAGACCCTCGCGGAACCGGGGCGTGTTCCCGAGCAGCTCCAGCGCAAACTCCGGGTGCGGTTCAATAAACGTCATGTCCACCTGTCCCTCAAGATAGGAGGCGTTAATATCGATGGCCGCGCATGAGGAATAACCGGAGCCAATTTCGATCAACCGCCGCGGCTTGCGGATGCTCATAATGGCCAGCAATGCGAGCGCGTCGGCAAGGGGGAAGTTGGGATTTTGATAGTAGTAGTGTCCACTGCCCGATGCCACACTCGGCGTCTCCGGGAAAGGATGCGTCGGATAGTACGAGGCGATCCGCCGAAACCATTCCATCATCAGGCTGGAATCTAAACCCATCGACTCCGGCACCACTGTGGGAGCCGCTTCGGACGACATGGCTAGCTGCACTTGCTCGTCGAGAGGATCGACGATTGGCGAATAGAAGTGGCCTGGCGGCGCCCAGGTCGGCTGCACAGGGACCGCCGCGTGCGACTCTGGAATGTGCACCGCTTCGAGCGTTGCTATGCGCTTTTCAAGGGTGGCCTTCTCCTCGATCAGGCGCGCTACGGCGGGAATGAGAGAAAGAAGGTGGTTCATCAGTTCCTGTCGTTCCGTCCCCATCCTCTCACGGCCCGCCGCAAGATCGACCGAACAAACCTTACCGCACAGCCGTATCTCTGTCCAAGGAGACTGATATGCGGACAGCAGGATTGGTGTGTATGGCCGGCTTGGCAGCCGTTTCCGCTTTTGCGGCGGAAGGTATGTTCGAACGAAAGCTCAGCGTTAAGGGGCTGGTGGATCTCGACGTCGTCAGCGATTCGGGCCGTATCGCCATCCGGACGGGTCCGGCGGGTACCGTGCGCGTCGTCGGCCACATCAAATCAGGTCTCGGCAGCTGGCTCGGTGGTTCGCTTTCGGCCGAAGAAAAGGTGAAGCGTCTCGAAGCGCAGCCACCCGTGGAACAAACCGGCAGCATGGTCCGGATTGGCCACATTCGCGACCGCGAACTCGAACGCAATGTCTCCATCAGTTATGAGATCGAAGTGCCGGCGGATTGCCGCGTCAAGTCGCACAGCGACTCCGGCTCTCAATCCATCGAAGGCGTGAAAGGGCCAGTGGAAGCGGAGGCCGATTCGGGTTCCATTCAACTACGCTCCATCAATGGTTCGGTAAATGCCAAGGCGGACAGCGGATCGATTACCGGCACGGCGATTGCCGGTGGCATCGATGCCAGCACCGATAGCGGCCGGATTGAGATGGAACAGACCGTGGCCGGCCCCATCCGCATCTCCAGCGACTCCGGGAGCGTCTCGCTCCGCCTGCCCTCCAACGGCGGCTATGACGTCAACGCTTCCAGCGATTCCGGACATGTCACTTCCGATGTCGCGCTTACCGCGCGCGGCACTATCAGTCATAACCGCATGCAGGGCCAGTTACGCGGTGGCGGCAATACACTGCGCGTGAGCACCGATTCCGGAAGCATTCGTTTGCAATAGGATTCAGTGTGACGCGGACGCGGGTTTGAAACTGCTTACACGGGTTCGTCGTGGGGCGATGAAATCAGCAGGATGAGGCAGCCGTTCTCAGTCCAAATGGGATCGTGGACACTGCCACTGAACGCACACTGGTAATCGCCGGCCCGTAGCGAGACCCCTTTGGAATGGATGTCGCCTTCCAGCACCACACACTGCTCATGTTGGCTGTGCTTATGGCTGGCGATGGTGGCGCCAGGAGCCATCCGCACCAGCGTAGTTACTAAGTCCTTTTCACGGTCGTAGAAGAGAATCTTCGACTGAATACCTGGCGATCCAATATTCTTCCATTCGCCGTCTGCGGCGCGAACCACGTGTACATACGAAGGCGGCGGTTCAACCGCGGCCATGATGCGCCGGCGAAGTGCGGCAGGCGGCGCCACCGGTTCCACCTCGAATGCCAGCGCCGCTGCTGCGTCCCTATAAGACGTCAGTGAGAATTCGCAATCGGCGCAAGTCTTCAGATGGCTTTCGAACTCGCGAGCCTCCTCCGGCTCCAGTTCCCCCAGCGCGTACAGAGCGGCCAGATCGGACATCGCATCGTTGTGCATCACAGGCCTCCTTCCAGCGCTGCCAGGCTCTCTCTCAGCTTCTTCATTCCCAATCGAATCCGTGTCTTCACGGTCCCTAACGGCACTCCTGTTTCTTCCGCTAAGTCCGCATGAGAGAGACCTCGAAAAAAAGCGAGATGGATCAACATTCTCTGATCGGACGGCAACTGGGCCAGCGCGCTCTGCACCATGCGCCGCTGCTGATTCATCCCCGCAGTCTCATCGGGAGCGGGCGCTTGATCGGCCGCCTCGAAATGCTCATCCATGTGCTGTTCGCGGCGTGTTCGTTCCGCCCGCGACCGGATACGGTCGATGGCACGGCTCCGTGTCAGCATCACCAGCCACGTCGAAACCGACCCCCGGCCCACCTCGAACGTAGCCGCCATACGCCACACCTGGGCGAACACATCGGCCACCACTTCCTCGGCATCCTCCGGATCGGCCAGCATCTTCAACGCCAGCCCATAAATCATTGCCGAGCTCTCATCGTATAGACTACCTAGTGCGGTTTGCTCACCCTGCGCGATGCGCCGCACTAGCGGCACCCACACTTCGTCCCTGGCCCGAAGCGGTGAGAGCGCGGGAGCGGAAGCGGCCATATCTTCTGGTACGTGGCCACCGCTCAGATTGGATTCATTCAACGGAGAAATGACCTCCCATCACGGCTGAATTGAGACGAGAATACCATAGCGCATGAAATACGACGGCTTCTTATTCGACTTCGACGGCGTAATCGCAGACACCGAACCGATTCATTGGAACTCCTGGCGATTCGCCCTCGCGCCTCACGGCTTAGATCTCAGTTGGGACGATTACTGCCGCGTCTGCCGCGGGTTGGCGCCCTCCGCCATGCGCCCCGCCCTGCGCACCGTTGTGCCGGACGTGGACCGCGTGCCTGACCTCGAAGATCGCTACCACCAAGCTAAAGACGAGGCCTTCGCCCACCTCGCCGACAACCCGCCCATCACGCCTGAAACCATCGCCATGCTCCATGGCCTCAGGACCGTCATCCGCGCCGGCCTCGTAACGTCTGCGATGCGCATCACCGTCGAACCTGTCTTGCACAAGTCCGGTATACACAGCGTGTTCGACGCCTTCATTTATCGCGAAGACGTCACTCACCCTAAGCCCGCACCCGACGCCTATCGAATCGGAGCCGAGCGCCTCGGCGGCAAACGTATTCTGGTCTTCGAAGACACCCCTGCGGGTCTGGAAAGCGCGCGCGCCGCCGGCCTCGACGTCGTTCTTGTCGACGATTGCGCCCGCCTCCCAGAACTCGTCCGGTGCGCAGTAACCGAGCCGCGACAGTGATGAGGGAGCGTCCGTCATCACGGTTAGCTCGCCTGGCAGTCCGTGGCGCAAGTGGTCAGGCTCGAAAAATGGGGCTGGCATGATTTTCCG
>JBDTMC010000397.1:0-7362 GCA_039934475.1 Bryobacteraceae bacterium
AGTTGGAAAGACGTGTGGCTGAGTGAGGGTTTGACGACGTGGCTGGGGCAGAAGACGGCGGACTTGAGTTTGCCGGAAGAGCGGCGGGGCTTGCGTAGGGCAGCGTCCCGGGAGGGTGCGCTGCGGACCGATGGCGGCGATAAGGCGAGGGCAGTGCGTATGGATTTGCCGACTCGCACCGACATGAAGAAGGTCTATGGCGGGCTGGTCTATAGTAAAGGCGCTTCGTTTGCGGCGATGCTGGAGGGATGGTTGGGCGAGACCGCTTTTCAGCAGAGCGTGCGGCGATACTTGCGAGAGCATGCGTACAAGAACGCGACCACAGCGGATTTTCTGGGTGCGGTGCGAGCAGAGACGGGGCAGGATGTGAGCGCGATGGCGGGGTTATTAGACCGGGTTGGCGCGCCGGAGATTACGGCCGCGGTGGTGTGCGAGGGCGGACGGGCGAAGCTGGCTCTGGAGCAGCACCGGTATGCGCCGGCAGGCCACCCAGGCGACAAGGAACTTCCGTGGACGTTGCCGGTTTGTGCTCGAACGGATGCCGGCACCGATTGTGTAGTGATGGCGGCGGCAACGGCCGAACTGCCTCTGCGGAGTGCCAGAGAGTGTCCGGCGTGGGTGATGCCGAACGCCGGCGGGACAGGTTATTACCGGCTGCGAATGGCTTTGCCCGCGCTGGCGGAGATAGCGCGCGCGGCGGACCGGCTGACACCGGTGGAGCGGGTAACACTGGCGGGCGACACGGCAGCCATGGTGACGGCGGGAGTGCTACAGGCGGCCGATGCGCTGCCGGTTCTGGAGAGCCTGACGCGCTACGACGAGACGCGCGCGCTGATCGGCGAGGCCGTGGCGGCGATCGGGAGGATTGCTGGCGAGCCGCTGCGAGAGGCTTACGGACGGTATGCGAAGGAGAAGTTCGGAGTGGAAATTTCCGCTGACGCCGCGGGCGCGGATGAGGTGGCATTACCCCCTATCCACGCCGCGGGTCTGCGAAAGTTTCTGGACGACTACTTACGGAAGTAGGCGAGGAGATCTGCCATTTCCGTGCCACCGAAACGGGGCCATGAGACTTCCTTGCCTTTCATTTCGGCCAGCATCTTTGGCCCGTGTTCGGACAGGCCGGAGATGAGACCGAAGGCGCCTTCGGTGGCCGCGGGTGGAGCGGTCTGGTGGCAAGCCGCACATTTCGCCGTGTAGACCTTCTTACCGCGGTCGGCACTGGCGGGTTCGTCGAAGAACTGCAGCGACCAGACGTAGCCGACGATGCGTTCCATCTCTTCGCGGTTGAGCGCGGGCGGCTTCTGGAGCATGCTTTGGGCATGATTCCACATGGCGGCGGCGAAATCATTCATACCGCGGGCAGTGGTGTGGCGGGCGAGAGAGTTCGACCCGGTGTGACAATCGGCGCAGCCTTTCGCTTCAAACAACTGCTTGCCCGTTTCGGCCGAAGCGGGCGAGAAGGAGGGCGGCAGCTTCTTGGCATTGGGCAGGTTCTGGATGTAGACGAGGATGTCAGTGAGATTCTGCGCAGTCAATTGCGGCCACTTGCGATTATCCTTGCTGAACTTTTCGTTCATGCCCGGGGCATGATTCCACAGCTGACGCGACAGATCGATGGGGCTGGAGAGGGAATCCCATTGGGTGACCGGGGGCGCTCCGGCGGTGCCGGGCGAGCTGATTCCGTGACAATCAGAACAGCCCTTGGCGGCGAAGGCCTGGCGGCCGCGGGCGGCGTCGCCGGGCTTGTCAAAGTAGCGCGCGGCGAAGAAATAGGCGAACAGGTCGGCTACCTGGGCGGAAGAGATGTTCGGCTTGGCGATGCCGGCGTTTTCCATGGAGTGCCACATGGAGGGCGAATGGTTCCACATGAGACCGGCGAGCTTGGAGGGAGTGAAGTCACGGCCGGCTTTGCGGCCAAGATCGGGCGCCATCCGCGCGCCTTGTCCGTTGACGGAGTGGCAACTGACGCAGCGGAGGCTGGTGAACAACTCAGCCCCATTCCGGGCGTCTCCAGGAATCACGTCTGCCGCCCAAACGGTAGAGGCGCACAGCAACAAAATGGCTATGTCACGCATATAAGACCTTCTCACAGGGTGAACCGGAATCCCGTAGTGAATAAGTGACTACGGAATCCTTCGTAGATGTAATAGTCCTGAGAAAGACCGTACCACTTCCACTCGGCAAACATGTTGACGTTGCGGTGAACCGGCAGAATGAAGCGGCCGAGGGGTTGGTAGTAGTTGGTCGGCCGGCTGCCGTTGGAGACAAAGAAGGAACCGCCGAACATGAGGTTGGGCATCCCGATGCCGGGCTTCAAAGGCGTCAAATTCACGACCGCAGTGCCGGAATGGCCGTAGTCGCGATAGACGGATTGATTGCGGGAAAGGTCAGTGGGGTCGAGGAAGGAGATATCGGAGCGGATGTGCGAGTGGGTGTACTCGGCAAGAATGCTGACCCGCTTGCCGCCCTTGGGCGTCCAAAAGACACCGGCGGTCTGCTGGTTGCTGTCGAAGTTGTAGTTCACCGTGGGCGCCGGGTTCTCATTGTTCATCATGGTGGCGTTAGCGGTGACCAGGAGGGAAGGCAGCAACTGATAGCGGGCGACGGCGCGGAAGCGTTTGTAGTCCTGGAGGCTGGTGCGGAAGTAGGTGCTGATTCCGTTAGAGGCCTCAAATTCGCCGGTGAGGGTGAACTTGTTGCCGGCGCGGTAAGTGCCGCCGACGAGGCCGACGTGGCGCTTAAGGAGCCCGGCGTCATTGCCTAGAGAGGCGGTGAGGAAGCCAGCGGGGACATTGGCATCACCCCATTCGTAACGGTAGCCGCCACGGAAAGTGAAGCGTTTAGTGACGTCGTAGGCCACGTCGACGCGCTGCTGGTAGTAGTTCAGGACGAGGCGGTTGTTATTCGACAGTAAGTTGGTAAGCTGCGCAGGCGAGGTGGCGAAGAATAACTGCTCAGTAAGTAAGATGCTTGAGGCGTTGTGGAACTGGTTGCTATTGAAGCTGTAGTAGGTGCGGAGGCGCTGGCCGGGATGGAGTTCCACGCCGATGTTGAAGGTGTTGTGAGGCATGGAGGCCTCGCCTGCGCCGACGAGCGAACTGCTGTTGTAAAAACGCAGCGCGCTTAGCAGCGCGAAGTTGCCACTGGCGGCTTCGTTGTAGGTGACGTTGGTGCGGGGGCGGCTGTAGAGGAACTGCCCACTGACGTTGGCCCACTTAATGCGATTGGAGTTGAAGAGGGCGCGGGTGTAGATGCTGTCACCGGTGATGCCGTAACCCTGCAACGCCTTGGTGAGCTGGAGGGTCTGGCCGAGGAGGGGGGTAGTGCGGTCGCCGTTCAACGCCTCGGTGGAGAAGACCTGCTGGTTGTCGGTGAAGTCCGTTCCGCCTTGCTCCAGGGTGATGTGCTCTTTGTCGAACTCAAATCGCACGCCACCGCGGTAGTTGTTCATGTGGTCGTCGATGTCGGTGCGGATGGGATAGTCATTGCTTGTGCCGGTGACGAACGGGGTGACACCGCTGCCGTAATCGGAAGCGCGGGAGTAAGAGAAGAACGGGACGATGCGGCGTGAGGGAAAGAGTTCGAGATCGAGCTGCGCCATACGCTTGTGGGTGTCGTAGGAACGCTCATTGAAAAAGACTCCCTGAATGGCACGCGGGTCGGCGAACGACGGCAGGAAGTTGAAGTACGAGATGTTGCGATAGTCGGCGGTGAAGCGATAGTAGCGCTGCTTTTCGGCGATCACTTTGAGGGTGTTGTACGGGTCGCCGCCCCAGTTGGAGCCGATGACGGTGAGGTTGTGCCAGAAGTGCTTGCTGGGATCGTCGATGGTGAAGTCGAAGTTTTGGATGCGGAGACCTTCGCCGAGGTTGACGACGCTACGGTAGGTGTTGGCGTCGCCGCCGGGTCCGGTGCGAAAGCGATACCCGAGTTCGACGGAACCGGTGATGAAGCGCTCCGGTTCGGCTGTCGGGGGTTCTACGGGAGCAGCCGCAGTTTCGGTTTTGGCCGGTTCGGCCGGTTTTGCCTGATCCTGCGCGGCCAAGGGAGCGAGCACGAAGAGTAATGAGAATATGAGTTTCATTGTGGCCGCCTCACCTTGTTAACTTACTGTCCACGTAAGAGCCGTGGATCTTGCTGTGACAGAGGGTGCAGTTCTGGAAGCGCGGACTGCGCAAATCGTGGACAGCGGGCGGCACTCCGCCAATCGTGCCGGCGGCCTGCGTGGCCGTGTTCGGCAGATTGGAGTGGCATTCCAGACACTGATACATGACCTGCGCGCGGTTGAGCATGCGCGGGTTGGCGGAGCCATGGGGTTCGTGGCAGGTGGAGCAGCCTTCCAGGCGCACCGGAGCGTGTTCGAAGGTGAACGGGCCGCGCTTGTCGGCGTGACATTTGAAGCAGCCGGGTTCGTTGGAACTGAAGCTCTGCATGGAGCGCTTGGTCCAACTGCCGTGGGGATTGTGGCAGTCTACGCAGGACATGGCGTTCTGCGTGATGGGGTGGCTGTGAGGACGCTGGAACTCGGCCCAGGTGGCAGGATGGCACGAGGCGCACAGCTGATTCACTTCGGGGAAGCGTTTGGGCGCTCGGGCCTGGTTGACGCCGCGGTCCTTCACGTTGGCGGTGAACGGGAGAGGCGTGGCCAACTCGGCTATTGGGGCAAAAGTTTTGGCTGTATGGATGCCGTGGCAGGACGTGCAGGCTACCTGGTTGCGGGCATGGCTGCCGAAGATACGGCCGGCTTGGGCCGTGGATTGGTTCAAGTGGCAACTGAGGCAGCGCTGGTCAACTTGGCCGGGGGTAAGGTTCTTATAAGAGATGATGTCGTTGATATCGGCCGATTCGGCGTGTTTGGACCCCGGTCCGTGACAGGATTCGCAAGCCTTGCCTTGCATGCCGCGCTTGCCGTTGGTTTCGACAATGCGGTGCGGATTTTTAAGCAGCCCCTTGGAGATGTCTTCGTGGCAGGTCTGGCAGGTTTCCGAGCCCACGTATTCGGCCTTGACCGCAGTCTTAGCCTCAACTTTGGGTTTCTCGGCAGCCTCCGGAGGCTTGGCGTCCTGTCCGGCCACTGCTACGGAAGAGACTATTAGAAGCAAAAGGACCGGATGGCCCGCTGGGAAGCGGACCATCCGGCGCACACTCGAAGTCAGGATCATGATTTCCCTCGTCGGGGCAGCCTTAATTACTGGGCGTGAACTTTACTTACGGCGAATTCGGCGTTGGCTCCGTGACAAGCGCCACAGGCTTCGCCGAGGACGCTGGTATTGGTTAGGGCGTGAGAGGCCGCGGCAATCGTCGTATGGCAGCCGAGGCAAGCGCCGGAGTTTGTGCCAACCGGGCTGATGAGTCCTCGTGTGTCATTCACCAGGGAGAGGTTTTCAAGGAGTTTGCCCTCGGAACCGCCAACGTGGCAGGCGGAGCAATTGGTGAGTGGCTGCGGATAGCCGACATCGTTGTATTGATTCACCGAGCCGCCGCGACCGTAGACGATGTAATCGCGCGTCTGGGAGGGGCCGGAGTGAATGCGGTGGACCATTAGTGCGAGGTCAATGGATTCGGCGGGGCTCTTATCGGCCGGACGGACGCTGGCGTCGTTCTCGACCGGGTTGTGGCAAAGGACGCACTGCTCGATTTGATTACGGTTGCCGCCGTGGAGGGACAGGAAAGAGTGACAGTTGTTGCAGCTATCGAGGCTGACCACGGTGCGGCGAGCGACGATGGCGGATCCATCGACGGAGATATTCACCTGCTTGTTGATGGCGGCGTCGCGGACGGTCATCTCCTTCTTGGTGCCGAGGAGGAGGGTGGCATTGCGGTAGCCTTCGAAGCCGATGGTAAAGGTTCCGGTGGCAGTATCCGGGATCGCGTTGGTGAAGGTATAGGTGTAAGGGCCGGCTCCGGTGGCTGTGAGACCGTTTTCTGAGACGTAGCCGGTGGTGAAGGCGGTGTAGTCTTTGGTTGAGCCGGCAAGGACGATACCGATACGGGCCATGTCCGTGAGGTTGATGCGGTTGCCGTACTTGTCCTTAATATCGAAAGTGACGACGGGTTTTTGGCCGGCGGAGTTGTTTTCCACCTTTTGTATTTCGAAGTTGACGCCGCCGAGGTCGCGGGACTGTTCGGGCACCTGGTGCGCACCTTTAATAGAGGCGTCGAATTCCAGTTCGCCTTCGGGCTGGTGGCAGTTGGCGCACTGATTGTCGGAGATCTGGGGGAGGTCGACATGGTTTTCGCCGGTGGCGAAGTTGACGTTGTCGTGGCAGGCTCCGCAAGCGGCGCGGGAGGGGTTGGTGAGGTAGGCGTCTTTCTGGGCGGCACTATCCTGTCCGTGGCAAGCCTGGCAACGACGAGCGTCGGCCGGGAATCCGACGTCTGAGTAGTCGTTCACGCTCTGGCCGAAGCCAATGATTTGATAAGGCGTACCGGTCTTGACACTGGGGAGATCGGAGCCCATGTGAATCTTGTGGGCCATCACCTTAAGATCAACGGTGTTGCCGGTATCAGGATCGGTGCTCTGGGGGGTATGGCAAAGGACGCAAAGTTCCATGGAGCGGCGGGCGCCGCCGTGGAAGGCGAGCTGTTGGTGGCACTTGTTGCAGGTAGCACTTTGGATAACATCGCGGGTAACGGTGACGGCAGAACCGTTGGGAACGAAGTTGAAAGTAGCGTCGAAGTAATTGGTGCCGAGATCGAATTCAGTGAGATTGCGAGAGCCATAGACGCCGATGGTATGGGTGACTGTTGGATCCATATTGGCGGCTTTGGTTTTGAAGGTATACGTGTAGGAGCCGTCGGCGACCGTGGCGAAAGTTCCGCCGGAATCGGTGCCCGCCTGGACGGCGGTTTGGCTGGTGATGGGACTGGTTTGGCTGCGGGTGGTGTAGGCAATGTACTGTTTCTGCCCTTGGGGAATGTAGGCCGCGATGAAGCTGACGGATACCGGGCCGGGGGTGACGATGCCGTCGCGATCGAGAGGTTGGCCCTTGGGATCAGCCAAAGTGAAGCTGGTCTGGACGGTGCCGTCAGGAGCGATGGTGGCACCGGTGATGGTGATCTTTAGACCTGGACGAATGAAATTGGCTGAGGCTTCGTCAAGGTAGAACGCCTTTTCGGACGAGGTGAATGGACCCGTGGTCTTGCTGATGAGGGCCGCGGAGCCCATCAGGACCACAAGGGCGAGGCAAAGCCGAAACGCTGTACGGGGCGTGAAACCGAAAGTCATGAACCCTCCTGCTCGGGTTGTACAAAAAAGCAACAGTCTGCCAGTGTGTAGCATGAGGTGGGCCAAATCCAGACGGGTTGGGGAAATTTGGCTGGGCTATTAGTTTCAATTGGTTACAAAACTGCATAGGACGC
>JBDTMC010000398.1:0-7333 GCA_039934475.1 Bryobacteraceae bacterium
CGCCCTGGTGTTCGACTTCGCCTCTCCCGCCCATCCGGCCGTTTCTGAGGAATTTCAGTTGCACGTTCAGGAGTACGTCAAGCTACACAAATCGGTGCCGCCCCTGCGCATGACCAAACAGCGCAGGGAAATCGTCGAGCGCCGGCGCGCCCTCGCTGAGAAAATCCGTGAGTCGCGCCCCGCTGCCAAACAAGGAGACTTCTTCACCCCCGAAGTCAGCGCCGAGGTTCGCCGCATCATCCAAAAGACCTTTCAAAGTTCCGCCGCGCCCAACGTCCGCAAGACCATTCGTCAGGGTAACCCCGTCAAAGGCTGGCAGCTCAGCGTCAATAGTGACTACCCCGATGGTCTCCCGCTGACCACCGTCCCGCCCACGCTCCTGCTCCAGCTTCCCCAGTTGCCGACAGGTGTTGCCTACCGCATCATCGGCCACGATTTCGTCCTCGAAGACACAGAGGCAAGGCTCATCGTCGACTTTATTGAGGGGGCTCTTCCGTAAAATGACGATCGGACTTCCGCGCCGCGCCTTCCTTGGGCTGCTAGGCGCAGGCCTCTGGGCGCAGGACCTCACTCTGCCCGTCAAGTCGGGTTCCGTACGCTTCGCCGCCATCGGCGACATGGGGACCGGAGAGCTGCCGCAATACCAGGTCGCCGAACGCATGTTCGAGTTCCACCAGAAGTTCCCCTTCGATTTTGTAATCATGCTCGGCGACAATATCTACGGTGGTAAATCCCCGCGCGACTTACAGAAGAAATTCGAGCTTCCTTACAAGCCGCTCCTGGACGCCGGTGTAAAATTCTACGCCGCCCTCGGCAACCACGACGACACCAATCAACGTTTCTACAAACCATTCAATATGGAGGGCCGCCAATACTACTCGTTCCAGAAAGGCAACGCCCACTTCTTCGTTCTCGATACAAACTACCTCGATCCCCAGCAACTGCAATGGCTGGAAAAGGACCTCGCAGCGGCGAAGAAGACCGACTGGAAAATCTGCTATTTCCACCACCCTCTCTATTCCTCGGCGGCCTTTCACAGCTCCTCCACCGAGTTACGAGTCATCCTCGAACCGCTATTCCAGACCTATGGAGTGCAAGTCGTCTTCGCCGGACACCAACACATCTACGAGCGAGTAAAACCGCAAAAAGGAATTACCTATTTCACCGCAGGAGCCGCCGGTGAACTCCGCGCCGGAGACCTCAGGAAGACCGACCTCACTGCCGCCGGCTACGACAAGGACCGCTCGTTCCTCTTGGTTGAGATCAGCGGCGACGACCTCTACTTTCAGGCCATCTCCCGCACCGGCCTGACCATCGATTCCGGCACCATCCCAAAGCAAGGTCTCTGACCCGCAAAAAACCACTCCCGCCTTTGCCTATCGCCCTCGATCTTCTTTATCACTGGCACAGTGAAGATTCCGAATGACTTGCCCTTCCATAAATCGATCCAATCTTCCACCTGATCTCTTTCCACTTCCACCTTTGCCCCACGCCAGCAGCGGAAGCGGCCTCGCGAAGCTCACCGTCAAGAGTGGCGAGCGGCAGTCCCTCACGGATTGCTAGCTCCAGGCAGGGCGCATCGTAGGCACTGAGGTGGTACTTCCGCGCCATCGGGAGAATTTGCTGCGCAAGCCAAGTGGCGGGGCGGTGCTCGACAGCGATCGGCAGTAGCCGCAGCCGCTCCAGGAATACGGCCTGCGCCGCCGCGTCCCTTCGGCTACGGCGCTCGGCAGTGCGCAGAACGTTCGCAACCTCAAAGGGCCGCAACGCGGGGACAATTGCCTGAGCCATTTCCAAGGACTTTAAAACGGCAACCGCAAAAGGTGTAGACTCGCCTTCAAAGGCCCACTCAGGGTCATTGAAGCGTCGAGGACGAACTGACCGGTCAATACTTGTGACCCTTATGTACGAGGCCCTGAATGCTCTCGCCTGGACCGAGCGTGAGGTGGAATTCTTCCGGAAACGCGAGCATGCCGGCAACAGCGTGCCGCCGCCGTTCCTGCTCGTCTCCGGAATCAGTGGATGTTGACGCCGCAGCCGCTTCCAGTGCGCGTTCAATGACTTCTTCAGGGGAACTACCAATACCGCGAGCCAGCGCAGCTTGGAGCAACTCCTACCCGTGAGGTGTGAGGTTGGCCGTCATCGATATCAGTTTACGCCGGGTGTTTTCGCACGAACCAGCACGACCACCATCCGCAGTATGATCCATTAAGCTCGGATCGAAAGACAAATCCATGCGCCTTCTACTCACCGCCCTCTTATTCTCCTCGCTCTCACTACTCACGGCAGCCGAAATCACCGTCAACGCCCTCCTCGTCAACCGCATCGACGAAGCCAGGAAAGCAGTCGGCATCGTCGTCGCCACCATCGGTCCCAGCGGCCGCTCCATTACCGCCCACGGCCGGCTCGCCAAAGACCGTCCTCCATCGCCTGATGCCAACACCGTGTTTGAAATCGGCTCCATCACTAAGGTCTTCACGTCCCTCCTACTCGCCGATATGGTAGAGCGCGGCGAAGTCACCCTCGACACCCCGTCCAGAAACTCCTCCCCGCCTCCGTGAAAATTCCCTCCCGCAACGGCAAACAGATCACGCTCCTCGATCTCTCCATGCAGGTCTCCGGTCTGCCCCGCATGCCGGACAACTTCCACCCCGCCGATCCCGGCAACCCCTACGCCGATTACGGCGCCGCGCAGCTCTACGAATTCCTCACTGGCTACACCCTCACCCGCGACATCGGCGAGAAGTACGAGTACTCCAATCTCGGCGTCGGCCTTCTCGGTCAAGCCCTCGCTCTCAAAGCCGGCATGACCTATGAAGCCCTCCTGCGCGCCCGCGTCCTCGGTCCTCTGGGCATGAAGGACACCACCATCACGCTCTCCGAGGACCAGAAAAAACGCCTCGCCACCGGTCACAGTGCCGCCCTCGCCCCCGTGAAGAACTGGGACCTCGACGCCATCGCCGGCGCCGGAGCCATCCGTTCCACCGCCAACGACATGCTTACGTTTCTCGCCGCCAATCTCGAACTGACCGACACCCCACTCAAAGCCGCCATGCGCCGCATGCGCACCCAGCGCCGGCCCACGGGCATGCCCGGAATCGATATCCTCATGACCTGGCACACCTTCACCCGCGGCGGCTCAGAGATCGTTTGGCACAATGGCGGCACCGGCGGCTATCACTCCTTCGCCGGCTTCGACCCCGCTAAGAAGACGGCGGTAGTCGTCCTTACCAATACCGCATACGACATCGACGACATCGGCCGTCACATCCTGGATCCCGAGTCTCCCGCTGCCCTTCTCGCGCCGCCCAAACAGCGCACGGAGATCGCCCTCGATGCCAAAGTTCTCCCCGCTTACGCCGGTGAATTCGTCCTCGCGCCCACGTTCTCCATTCGCGTCACCGCCGAAGGCCCACACCTCTACGCGCAAGCCACCGCTCAACCGCGCTTCGAGATCTTCGCCGAAAAACCGGACGAGTTCTTCCTCAAAGTCGTAGACGCCCAGATCAACTTCATCCGCGACGCAACTGGCGCGGTGACGCACTTAGTCCTACACCAAAACGGCCGAGATCAAAAGGCGCCAAAGAAGATCCTTTAAATATAAGGTTCTATCGGCGTTCACCGGCGGCCAATAGATCTACGCCACTAACCCTGCCGATTGCCCATAGCCATCAACAAAGTCGCCACCGCCAACAAACCCAACCCAAACCCCAGCGTCCGCCGCGCCGCGTCGCTCGCCTGTTTCCACTCCCCCGCAATCAATCCCGCCGCATTAGCGGTCATGATCATGAAAATCTGGAACAAACCCCAACCCACAGACGTCCCCAGCGCCCCCAGCATCGCCGCCGCAGTCCCATATACCGAAACCGCGCCAATCCAAAGCACCCCCATCGCCACCGGAAACCACAGGTCCGGAAACACCGGTCGGAAGCGTCCCCACGTCTTGTTCTTATATAAAAGATAGACGGAGTACCCGAGATTCGGCCCCAGCCCACCTAACAGAGCCACTGGCCACACCGCATACGCCGCATTCGCCGCCGCCGTCCCCCGTCTCACCGCCTCTACTCCAATCTCCTGCCCAAATGCCAGCGAGAAATTCAACATCGGCGCCATCAATCCGCAGAGCACCGCCAGGAAAAGTGCCGGCAGGTACGCCGAGCGCCTTCCCTCCCTCATCCGTCCCGCCCGTCCAGCCAGGGCGATGCCCGCCACCATCACCACCACCCCGCTCAGAATAAAAACGCCATTTGAGGTCTTCAATACCTCAATCCGTTGAAAGAGGATCGGCACCATTGTCCCCAGCAACGCCCCTAAGCCGACGATGATCGCGTACCCCAGCGCCATCCCCAACCGCGCAATCGACAACCCGAACAGCACCTGCGCGATCCCCCACCCAAACCCGAACAGAAACGGCAAAGCGTAATCCCGCACCCCCAGGCTCGCGTACAAAGCAGAGGGATCCTTCACCAGCAGCAGCGTCAAAACGCCCGGAGCCGCCACCAGGCTCACCAGCGTAAACACCAGCCACATATTCTCCCAGGCCCAACCTCGAACAAACTTTGAGGGCAGCATGCAGTTGCCCGACAGCAACCCCGCCGCAAGCGAAAGACCCAAACCAAGCCAAACCGTCGAGTTCAAGGTTGTCTCTCGATTCTTAACAAGATCTTATTATATAAAACTCTTCTTCACTATGATTGGCCCCCCATCGGCGTTTACCGGCGTTCATCGGCGGCAAATTATGCTTTTTCCCCTACCCACCCAAAAAAATCTCATCCCTCACCCTTCACAGTCTCCACCATTCCGTCGATATGCGCTGTAGGCACCCGCCTAATAGGAACCGGCGGATGAAGGGAATATCTATGTCCAACCTGTACTTCTTGCGTATTTTTTCGGTCGTGTCCGTGTTGACAATGGGGACGAGTTACCTCAGCGCTACCAGCCTGACCGCCGGAACAGCAACTATTAACCTGTCCTGTACCAAGGGCACTACCTGCAACTCCTCCGGAGCTTCTACCCTAGCGATCAGCGCCGGTACCGGCTATTTCAATGTCACGGCGCCGTCCGTGCCTTGGATCTCGGTGACACCGATGACCGGTTTGGCAACCACCACCGATGCCGACAACACTCTCACCGTCGCCGCCAGCGCCGCCTGGACGACACTCAGCTCAGGCTCCTACACCACCACGGTCAACGTCACGTCGCAAGGCGTTACGTCGGCGTCCATCACGGTTAAACTTTACGTGAACGATGCTACACCCACTCTCTTCATTAAGGGTGGCAATAACGTTCTGAATCCGATCAGCTATGTGTCCGGAGCCGCTTCTCCGGCAATGTCAATTACGTTGTTCTCCAGCACCGGCTTGACAATCCCCTTCACCGCCACGGCGTCCAGCAGTCTGACGCCTGAGGGCGTGCCGGCCGGCTGGCTCTTGCCCGCCACGCAGAAAGGTATCGCCTATAGCTGGGGCACAACCATCGCCTACACCGCCTCCACTGGCGCTCTTAGCCAGGCCCAGGCCGGTGACTCGCTAGTCGGCTCCGTTACCATCACTCCCGCCGGCGGTTCCCCCATCATCCTGCCGGTCAGTATCTCCGTCGGAGCCGCCGTCGCCACTGTAACCGGTGTCTCTCCGGCCGTCGTGCCACTCATTGTGGCCGGCTCAGCTCCAGGCTACGTAACCTTGGTTCTTAAGGGGACCAACTTCGTTTCCTCCACCGGGACGCAGAAGACGAAGGTGTTCATCGGAACCAGCATGGTTTCCACCGATAACATCACCGTGTTGAACGCGAACTACCTCATCGCTTCGATCCCCTACGATTCCACCGGCGGTTCCTTTAAGACGGCCGGCGCCAACGCCCTCGTCATGGGCGTTGCCAACGGCGCAAGCCCAGCGACCGCCATCGGCGCCACGGTTGCGGTCGGTGTCACCGCCGCCCCGATCATCAACGCCGTCACCAGCGCCTCGTCCTTCGTCGCGCCCGTTGGCTCGAGTAAGCCTTCCGTCGCCCCATACGACATCATCAGCATCTTCGGAGCCAACTTCTGCGCGCTCTGCACCGGCTCAAATAGCGTCCTCGTAGGCGCTCCGGATGACACTTACTCCCGCTTCCCCACCTATCTGTCACCGGATCCCACGGTAACGACCAAGCACAAGATCGCCGTTATCTTCAGCAAACCGGGAACACCCGCGACGCTGTTGCCCGGTTACCTTCTGTTTGCCACCGCCACCCAAATCAATGTTCTGGTTCCTGGCGCAATATCCACGCTGGTTACCGCCGGCCTTGTCAACCTGCAGGTCGCCTATGACACGGCAACCCCGGCCACAGCCGCCAACACGTCGGCCCTATTCGGCTTGGCCTACGCCGCCACCAACCCTGGTATTTTTACCATCTCCTCGAGCGGACAAGGCAACGGCGCCATCACCGATGGCACTACTTTTGCCTTGAATACCCAGACCGCGGGCGCCGTTGCAACCGTCGACACAGTTGCGATCTTCGTCACCGGTCTCGGAATGCCCGATAGCGCCGGCACCAACGTCGCCACCGGGTCGCCCGTTTACGGCACCAACTGCCTCGCCCCGCTCGGCACTGCCGGCACAGCGCTGGCCCCACCCGGCGGCTACCTCGGCACGGTCCTCACGCCGGCTACCGTTACGAGCGGCTCCTATGTTCCCGCTGCCAGCTATGTGCTGCCCAGCCCCGTATGGAGTTCAATTGACGGAGCCGTCATGCGCAGCGCCATCATGCAGGGCAACTACGCGCCCTGCTTCATCACCGCCTCGAAGCCCACAGTAAGCATCGGCGGCGTCGACGCTACCGTCAGCTACGCCGGCTTCGTGTCTGACTCCATCGCTGGTCTCTACCAGATCAATGTGGATGTCCCCACGCCGACCGACCTGCCCGCTTATGCCGCCGACACCGCCCAGCAATACAATGTCGTCGTCACCATGGGTGGTGTTGCCAGCCAGGCTGGCGTCACCATGTGGATTAAGTAACACAACTAAGGCCCCAACTCCGCGGTGGGAGAGAGAAATCTCCCCCACCGCTTTTTTGTTTATCGCAACCCCGCCAGCGCAGCCGCTTTCAACGTCGCCTCCGCCTCCGGCGTATACGGCGTCACCGTAGTCTCATATCCGCCCTCCGGAAACGCCTTCTTCGTCGGCATATACCCGAGCCAGCCGTTCGTATATCCCACATAGAACGTGTACTTCACCGGCGATTGCCGCCGTACTTCCATAGCGATCTCACAGAACAGTTCCAACGGCGCTGCCCACAACACCGTCTCCGCATTGATCTTGAGAAATCGCAGCGGTAGCCGCACCTGCGAGTCCGC
>JBDTMC010000399.1:0-7328 GCA_039934475.1 Bryobacteraceae bacterium
GAATTCGAGTTTTTGGGGCGGGCGGATGAGCAGATTAAAGTCCGCGGTTATCGCATTGAACCGCAAGAGGTGTCGCTGGCGCTGAATCGTCACCCGAACGTTAAGGCGAGCGCCGTTATAGCGGTGGACGATTGCCGGCAGGACAAACAATTAGTTGCATATGTAGTAACCGGCAACGAGATGGATACCAGTAGTCTGGCGGATTTTCTCACCGGAGTGCTGCCTGTCTATATGATTCCCACGGCGTTTGTCCGTCTATCTGAACTGCCGCTGACACCAAACGGCAAGGTGGACCGGGCAAAGCTGCCCCGGCCGGCCGACGCGGCTGCCGGCACCGAAGCCCCGCGCAACGGATTCATCGGTCCGCGGTCTGAAGTGGAGAAGAGGGTAGAAAGAGTTGTTGCACAGCTTCTAGGGCTGGAGCGCGTCAGCGTGCGCGACAATTTGTTTCAACTAGGCGGACACTCCCTATTCGGCGCCCAGGTGATTGCCAGGGTACGCGACAACTTCGGCGTGGAATTACCCTTGCGTAAAGTGTTTGAGCAGCCGACGGTGGAACTGCTGTCGAGGCAGATTGAATTGGCCGTGCTAGCGCGAATCAGGGCGACGAAAGCCGCCGCCGCGGCAGTTGGGGATTAATGGAGATGGATCGTCCTATGGTGGTGTCAGATACTACATATCACCCCTCCGACTCCGATCTGAGCCTGTTTCACTTGCTCGATCCCGGTGTACTGGCGGATCCTTATCCTCTTTATGCGAGGCTGAGGACGATCGACCCGGTGCATTGGGATGCCTTTCTGCACGCTTGGATCGTGACCGGATATGACGATGTGATGCGCGTCCTAAAGACGTTTTCAGCCGACCGCACGCCATCGCCGGAGCTGCTGACGAAGATGGGCTTGGAAGCGATGGGCCCGATCGCGCAAGTGATGGTGAAGCAGATGCTGTTTATGGACGCGCCCGCGCACACGCGGATTCGCGCGCTGGCGGCTTATGCATTTACGCCCGCCCGCGTGCAGTCCCTGCGGGATCGCATCCAGCAGATCATGGATTCGCTGATTGACGACCTGCGAGGACGGGACGAAGTAGACATCATCGCCGAAATCGCTAACCCATTGCCGGCGATTGTGACAGCGCACATGCTTGGTGTTCCCGAATCGGATCACCGGCAGTTGAAAGCGTGGTCAGCCGATTTTGCGGAGATGCTGGGAAACTTCCAACACAACCCGAACCGCATCGCGCAAATGTTGGAGACGGTGCGGAACGTGACGGCGTATTTCGACGCGGCGGTGGAGGAACAGCATCGCAATCCGCGTGGGGGGTTGATTCACGCGCTTTCGAACGCGGAGGTGGACGGGGACCGCTTCACGCAGGAAGAGGTGGTGGCGAACACGATTGTGACGATGGTGGGGGGCCAGGAGACCACGACGAATTTGATTGGCAACGGATTGCTGACGCTGTTCAGGAATCCAGAGGCGAAGCAACAACTCACAGATCATCCAGAACTGATGGTAAGCGCCGTAGAAGAGCTGCTGCGGTATGAAAGCCCGAGTCAGCATACCGGCCGTATCGCTCCGGCGGATGTGGAACTTAGCGGCAAGGTGATTCACAAGGGGCAAGCGGTGCTGGCTGTGATGGCCGCGGCGAATCGGGACCCAGCCCGCTTCTCAAACCCGGACCAACTGGACCTGACCCGAGCCGATAACCGTCATTTGGCGTTTGGGTGGGCCGCTCACTTCTGCTTTGGTGCTCCACTGGCGCGCATGGAGGCGCAGATCGCCTTCGCAACCATCTTGCGGCGGTTCAGCAATCTGCGGTTGCAGACCGAGAATCTGGAATGGCGTTTTAACCTCGGCCTGCGCGGGCTAGTGGCCTTGCCGGCACGATTTGACGGCATACTTCCCTGAACAAGGATCCATGGAAGACTCGACTATCATCGGGGGGGACGTGAGCGGCGGGTACGAACCCCTGAGCGCCGAAGAGCAGGCTGCGTTAGATGCGTGGCTGAGCAGCAACGAGCCATTGACGACGGCGGGTTCCTACACGATTCCCGTGGACCCTCATCGAGTGGTGGCCCCAGCGTCGTCCGGGCAGGAGCAGATATGGATGCACTCCGAGATGGCCGGCGGGCACGTGCTCTACAATGAGGCCGTCACCGTTCATTACCACGGAGAGTTCGACGCGGTCGCCCTGAACCGAAGCCTCAACGAGTTTGTCAGGCGCCACGCCGCGTGGCGTACCAGCTTCGCCTGGCACGACGGGGCCTTGCAGCAGGTGGTGCATCCGCGCCTTGAAGTACCCATGCCCTTCACGGACTTAAGCGGGCTTTCGGCGGGAGAGCGTGAAGAGCGAGCCGTGTCGATCGCCTGCGGCGATGCGCTTATCCCGTTCGATCTGTCACGCGGTCCGCTGCTGCGCTGCCGATTGATTCGCTTTTCCAGTACCGAGCACCGTCTGTACTTGACGCTGCACCACATCATCTTCGACGGCGTGTCCCTCTACGGTATTTTCCTGCCACAACTGGCTTCCCTGTATCGCGCCTACGCGAGAGGAGTTCAGCCTCATCCACATCAACCATCGGTGCAGTATCCGGATTATGCCGACTGGCACAGGAAACGGATGCAGGGTGGTGAGCTTGCGTCCCAGCTGCAGAATTTGAAGGAAGCGCTCTCAGACCTGCCGACCCTCGACCTGCGGTTGGACTTTTCCCGCGGCGAGGTTCAGAGTTTCCACGGATCGATGGAGCGGTTTCTGGTTCCGGCCGCAGTGGCAGAGGGACTACGAGGGATTGGAAATCGAACAGGAGCAACCTTATTTATGGTACTTACCGCTGTGCTGGCGGAGCAGTTGCGCCGCCGCTGCGGGCAGGTTGACCTCCCTCTAGGTAGTGCCAGTTCGAGCCGGAAATGGTCAGAGACCGAGGATATCGTAGGGTTCTTTCTCAATACCATCGTGCTTCGAGTGGACGCTTCGGGGGATCCCACATTTCTTCAACTTGTGGAGCGGGTGCGGGAGGTTACCATCGCCGCATTAAGCCGGGACGATGTCCCCTTCCCGTTGCTTGCAAGGGAGCTTGCTCCGCGCCGCGATGCATCCACTCACCCCTTATTTCAGGTGATGTTCTCTTTGGAGCCTCCGCTCGGGGAGTTGGATGCCGGCTGGCGATTCACGCAAATGGATGTGGAAACGGGCCTCACTAAATTCGACTTGCATCTGGAGATGGACGAGCGCAAGGAGGGAATTCTGGCCCGCTACATCTACAACACAGATCTCTTCTTTCCGGACACAATCCGCGCTATGGCTGAGGACTGGCAGACTATCGCGAAGGCAGTTGTCGCGTCGCCCGATGTGCCACTGTCTGAGCTGAGCGGCGAGCGACAAGCTGGGCTTTGGTGGCGCCTTCGTGGATTATTTGGAAAAAAGAAGAACGGAGGTTCGCGTGCGTCCTGAACTTCCACACGAAGAAAGCCATCGCTGTATTCATGAGCTATTCGCGGAACAGGTCCAGCTGCGTCCGGAGGCGATCGCCCTGGAGCATGCGGAAGGGACGATCTCTTACTCCGCGCTAGGGCGAATGGCGGACCAGGTCTGCGACGTGGTGTTGAGTTACGGATTCCATCCAGAGACTAGAATCGGAGTATCGGAGGGCCGTTCGGCGGAACATGTGGCCGCTCTGTTGGGCATCCTGAAGGCTGGCTGTTGCTACGTGCCACTGGATACGGAGTTGCCGGTGGAGCGCCTGAGATTCCTGGTGGACGATGCCAATGTACGGTTGATGCTGGGCGCCAGCTCTCTGCAAACCGCTTTCGAACTACGGGTACCAGAGATTCCGTTCCTCGCTCTGGACAAGCTGCCTACTCCGCAGCGCTCCCAGCAACTGCCGACTGTGACTTCACGCAACCTGGCGTACGTCATGTACACTTCCGGGTCCACCGGTGTGCCGAAGGGCGTGATGGTGGAGCATCGTTCGGTGGTGCGTCTTGTGAAGAATACGAACTACTTCACGGTGGAGCCGCGGGATGTGTTTCTGCGGCTTGCGCCGTCGTCGTTTGACGCAGCGACGTTTGAGATTTGGGCGCCGCTACTCAATGGGGCGAGGCTGGCTCTGGCGCCCGACGGTGAGCTTGCGCTGTCGGCCATCGAAGATACAGTTCGGGGATTCGGGGTCACTGTGTTATGGCTAACCGCCGGGCTGTTTCACGCTTTGGTGGATGAGCGTCCGGCCACCTTCCGGAAGGTGAAACAGCTTCTCGCCGGTGGAGATGTACTCTCGCCCGCTCACGTCCGCAAGGCGCTGGCGGCGATGGATGACGGCTGCGTAATCAACGGATACGGACCCACTGAGAACACGACGTTTACGTGTTGTTACCGGGCGACGGCAGGCAGCCTTGGCGGCGAGACAGTGCCCATTGGAACGCCGATCAAGGACACGCAGGTTTACATCCTGGATTCTGAACTCGCTCCTGTGGCTGAGGGTGAGAGTGGAGAGATCTGTATTGCGGGCGACGGTCTAGCGCGCGGGTATCTGAATCGACCGGATCTGGATGGAGAGGCGTTTGCGGCTGTGACCTTCGAGGGCAAAGTGGTACGCCTTTATCGCAGCGGCGACCTGGGACGCGTGCTGCCATCGGGCGACATCGAGTTTTGCGGGCGAATCGACGACCAGATCAAACTGCGTGGGTTCCGCATAGAGCCCGGTGAAATTGAAACGGCAGCTATCCGCGGAGGCGGCGTACTGCAGGCGTGCGTGATCGGCTTGGATGCCCCTGGCGGCGACAAGCAACTTGCGTGCTGTTTCGTGACCGCGGCAGGCTCTCCTACGACGGCGGAGGATTTACGGCACCATTTAAAAGCAATCCTGCCGGCGTACATGGTTCCAGGGCGGTTTATCCAACTTGGCACGTTGCCGTTAACCACCAACGGCAAGGTAGACCGGCGCAAGCTACGTGAGATCGCGTTGCAGTCAAGCGCCGGCTCGGCTGCGGCAATCGAATTTGAGGGAGAGGAGGAACGGGCGCTGGGGACGATGTTCCAGTCGCTGCTTGGCATCGATCATGTCTCGCTGGACGATGACTTCTTCGCGGTGGGCGGCCATTCCCTGGTAGCAGCGAGGCTGTTTGCGCAGATCGAGGATCGCTTTGGAAAGAAGCTGCCACTCATCACTGTCTTCAAAGCACCAACCATTCGTAAACTGGCGGCCGTACTCCGTCAGCCGGCGTATACCACCAAGGACTGGTCGACGCTGGTTCCGATGCGCACGAGTGGGCGCCGAAAACCGTTGTTCTTAGTGCATGCCATCGGCGGCAACGTTCTCAATTATCAGCCGCTCGATAAACACTTACCAGCGGATTTGCCCCTGTACGCTCTACAGGCGCCGGGCCTGAAAGAGAAGCGGGCTAAGGCGATGAGTATTGAAGAGATGGCGCGATCGTATGTCGCGGCGGTGCGTTCCGTGCAGCCGACAGGTCCCTATCGGTTCGGGGGGTATTCTGCTGGCGGGGTGCTGGCTTTTGAGATGGCTCAGCAACTGACGGAGGCGGGGGAAACGGTGTCGAATCTGTTTCTGTTCGACTCGTCAGTGGAGCCGTCGGCGGCATCCTCGTTGCGGGCGGGAAGATTCAAGGCGGCCGCCTTGCGCACGTGGCGGACAATCTGGTGGAATCTGCACTACATGGCGCGCACCGATTTGCGCTTCTTCGCATCACGCAAAGCACAGAATCTCTGGCTGAACCTCAAGGTATTGTTGTACCAGACCCAGGGGCTGCTACGACGGGCGCCGAGCTTGCTGAGGTCCACGAGCCTGCTTACCGTGGAGCAGGGATTCGTGCACGCGCTGGAGAGGTATACCCCCAAACCCTACGCGGGTACGGCGGTACTGTTCCGGACGCGGGAATCCGACTTTTATAACCCCGACACGACACTTGGATGGAGCCGCCTGATGCAGGGTGGCCTGGATGTGGTGAACGCCGAGGGGGACCACGACACAATGTTCGCCGAGCCTCACATAGAGGCGCTGAGTCTGACGATTGCCGAGTACCTGAACGGATCGGGAACGTGCCGCCAGCGAATCGATCTGGCGCCGGATTCCTCATTGGCTGGGGGAAGCCAAGATGCTTCGTCGCGCGTATTTGGCTCGGCTTAGGGAAGGAGGCAACTGGAGATATCGTGTTCCTTTTTAACAGGTGGTGGCAGAAGGCACTCCATTGCGGCGTCATTGTGGCGTTGGCGTCCAGTATGTTCGGCGCTAACGACTGGCCAGACGGGCGGGTGTGCCTGACCATTCGCACAGACCCCACGTTCGACTCCTTTTTGCAGTCCCCCATGAGACGGTCAGACAACTGGCTGCGTACGTATGTGTGGCGAATGATGGTCTACTCGCCTTTCTTTGACAACAAGCTGGACTTTTTTCCGAACGGCTGGGTATATATCAATCTCTACGGGTTGCATAAAGACTGGCCAGTAGTGGCAGAACACCCGGAATGGATTCTGCGTGACAGTGCCGGTAACCCGCTCTACATTCCTTACGCTTGCGCAAACGGGACGTGCCCACTCTACGCCGCCGACGTGTCGAATCCGCAATACCGCTCGCACTGGTTGACACGAGCAAAGAGTCTGGTTAGCAAAGGCTACCGGGGACTGTGGATTGACGACGTCAACCTGGAGTTTCGTGTTAGCGATGGCAACTCGCAGCAAGTGGCGCCGGTGGATCGCAACACGGGCAAGCCGATGGTCTACGACGACTGGAAGCGGTATGTTGCCGACTTCACGACGCAGATTCGAACAGCGCTGCCGGGCGTGGAGCTGCTTCATAACGCGATCTGGTATGCGGGCGGCCCCAATCGCGACGCGGACGCCAACGTGAAGCGGGAATTAATGTCTGCCGACTTCATCAACATTGAACGGGGAGTAGCCGATAGCGGCCTGACGGGCGGCAACGGACAATGGTCGCTGCATGCGCTGTTCGATTACGTGGACCGCCTGCATGCTCTGGGCAAAGGCGTGATCATCGACAATTTAAAGAGGCAAGGTGAGTACGGGTTGGCCGCTTACTTTCTCATTTCGAATGGCGGAGATGGCGTGGGCAGCCATGACATCGCTCCCGGCCTGCTGCCGCGGGAGTTCGGGATCGATTTGGGTCCATCGGTTGGGCAGAGGACCTACGCGAAGGGCCTGTTCCGTCGTGAATTTCAGCGTGGCGTTGTACTGCTGGTGGAACCTGGCGGGCCGACGACCGCACCGACTATATGTGATGGATGCATTCGTGTGGATGGGAGTCCAGCCGCCGGACTGACTCTCCGTGGGGGAGAGGCAGCGATTGTGATGCGGTC
>JBDTMC010000400.1:0-7320 GCA_039934475.1 Bryobacteraceae bacterium
GGCGCCGCGGCGATCCCCCCGGGATAGGAAGAGGTTCCGCTTTGCCATGATCGGTGCGCCGATCAGCAATCCGCACAACGCCACCACCGTCCACAGGAACCGTGTGCGCCGGCCGGCTCGTTCGCTCTCGAATCGCCGCACTGCCACGGCCGGACCCGATGTCTCCGGCCACGGACCGTAAACCGCGAAATGCACCGGCCGGCCACGGAAAGCGGCCGCTTCCACATGGATTTCGTCCGGACGGCCAGTGGCGTATGCTCCGTTCCAGGCCACCCATGTATCGTAGGGAACCTTCGGAGTCCGGTTTGCCGGCGCGCTGTGAAGAAGCGCCGGGGATAGGCCGCCGGCGACTAGAAGCGCATTCCAATCGACATCGTGCTGCGCTGCCGGCGGCGGCGCCGGATCGACGGTCTTCACCTCCAGGTAAGCCAGGCGTCCCTTGCCGTCCAATTTCAGGACGACGCCTCCCGGGGCGTAGTTGGCCGGATAGATATCCGTCACCAGCCCCCCCGGAATGAAGCCTGGCCCAAGGATCAGAGGCGAGCTGAGTGGAGCGGGACTCTGACGGTAGAAGAATGTCACCACCGGCGGCTGCTGGCTCGCCAGGCGGGCGAAGTAGTTCGCCGGCTCGGTTCTGTGGGCGTAGTCGGGATAGCTCCGATTGGCGTATACAAAACCGCTTGTCCAATCGGTATAGCTCAGTGATTCGTATCCAAACTGCCGCAGCAACTCACGCGCCTTGAAGATCAGCACGTCGGTGGAGAGTTCGACCGGGGCACGTCCCATCACGTAGGTCTTTTCCGCCAGGATCGTGTTACCAATCATGCCGGCGGCGACCACGGCGAAGAGGATCGCAGCCACACCAATCCCAAATCCTTCGCGGACACTCGATGCCGCCACTGCCTCCGGAGATGGGGTCTCGCCCGCAGCCAGAGCGGCGGAGATGGGATCGCCGCCAGGCAGTTCCAGCATGATCGCCATCGCGTTCGCCGGCCGGCGGCTGGCATCGGGGTCGGTACAACGTTCCAGCAGCCGCTCGATCGATGGGTCGATTTCGGTCTCGAATTCATCCGGCCGCAATTTGCCGGTGAAGATCTCCGACAACACCAATCCCAAAGCGTAGATATCGCTGCGCGCCGTGAACTCTTTTCCCGCCAGATACTCCGGCGCCATGTAGGTGGGCGTACCAATTTGCTCGTGGTGGCGCAACTCGTCAGACAGTACGGCAATGCCGAAATCCATGATGCGGACGCGCCCGCGCCCGTCAATCATGATGTTGGCGGGCTTTAAGTCGCGGTGCAGAACGCCGCGCTCATGGGCCGCCGCCAGACCGGCGCACAGCCGGCGGCCGATTTCGATGGCTTTGTCCTGCGGCAGATGTCCGATGCGCATCAGCAGGGAACTTAGGTTCTCGCCGTCCACGTACTCCATGCAAATGTAATGCAGCCCCTCCACGATGCCAATGTCGTAGACGCGGCAAACATTGGGATGGGACACCTGACGCGCAATGCGCACCTCATTCTTAAGGCGCGTTAGTGCTTTCTTGTTAAAGGACGCTTCCGGCGGCAGGAACTTCAGCGCAATGTGCTGATTCAGAATTAGGTCAAAGGCCTTGTATACCTCGCCCATGCCGCCCCGTCCCAACATGTCCAGGATGCGGTAACGCCCTCCCAGAACCGTCCCCGCCTGAAAACGGTGCGCCTCCTCGGCGGGCCAGAAGCTGGCGATCTCCTCGGTTGGCTCGAGTTTCGAGGATCCGTTGGCCTGCAGGAAGCTGCCAACTTCCGCGTTACTCTCCCACAGCGTGCGGACCATGGCGGCCAGTTCTTCGTCGACAGAGGCAAGGATCGCCGACCGTCCGGCCGGAGAAAGGTTCAAGCCGCGATCAAACAAATCCTGCGCTTCGTCCCAGCGCTTGTTCGCCATGAGTAACCCGGGTTCTAAGTATTGTAATCGCAGACTCAGGAAACCGCAACCGGGAGAGTAGTCCTTCTGGTACCTCACCAAAACCCGAACCTATCCCGGCCCCAGCGTAGGAGACGACAATTTCTTTTCGAGGTTTAATGTCGCATTTTCGCCGCCGGTTACGTTATATGAGATATCCGGTTCTATGGACCCAACCGGACCCCGAAATGTAGGGTGCTCCCAATGAATGGACCTGACGCGCCCGGCACGGAGGAGAGAAATGATTGATAACGACCCTGACTACCAGCATCCCGTTCAGCCCGACCAAGGCATATGCCTTCAAGAAGGTTGTGGTAATCCGGTTCGCCTTTGGGGCTCCTCAAGACACATACTCAGACCAGGGTGTTGGCGCGCACGGCCTCAGCGTAGAACCAAACTATCTGGCGGTAGCATCTCGGGCCGGCGGCCTCGACGTAATTACGTACAACGCCACTGCGGCGATTATCAGGATAAAGACGCTAACCGTGAATGCAGGTCCGGCGTTCGGGGCGGCGACCAGCACGGGTGCCTCGCTCATCATTCGAAGCACTGCTGTCATAGTGACGATCACCAGCATTCCATAACGGTGCAGCAGCCACAGCAGGAACAATCCGAGCACTACCCGGCGAATCTCGCCGGCAGTGCTGGCGTTGTCCGCGGATACCGCCAGCAGCAGCAACCAAAGTATATTGCCGAGCCAGTTATGACGGGCAGCCACCCGGATGAGGACAAGCACCAGGAGAGCGACGATAACAAAGAAAGTCGAGGTCAAAGCGCCGGCGATCATACCACCTACCATGTGTGGTGTACCCTCCAGCGACTGGAGCAATGGATAAATGAAGTCACCGTACCCGAAACTAACGATCACCATACGCACCATTTGCAACGCGGCACCCGCGGCTATGCCGGCGAGGATGTGGGAAGCGACGAGCGGCTCGCGAATTTGGCCGCAGAGTAAACGCGACCATGAGACCAGGGAGTCTGGCCAATTCCGCCGCACATAAGGCTCGGCCGCCAGGTACAGCAGGGTCGTTAGGGTTGCGATAAATGACGCCCAACTCAGCGCAAGCAGCAGGTTCATCAGTTCGTTGTAATTGGCGACGTGATGTCCGATAAGTAGGGCCGAGGTGAGCGTTAAGCTGAACATCAGTATGCCCAGGCGAGTGGCGCCCCGGCGGTCCCCGCGAGACAAGGACAGGTTTCTCGTGGCTAAGACTGCCGCGCAGATTAACAATCCCCATGACCCGAACACCGCCCACAGGAAGCGGCTTCGCTCTCCCGGGTTTTCATTCTCGGATTCGGGGACGGGAAAGTCACGGCTCGAGGTGTCCGGCCAAGGGCCAAAGATTTCGAAGTGGACCGGCCGGCCTCGAAAGGCCGCCGCTTCCACATGTATGGTGTCCGGGCGGTCGGCAGCATACTTGCCGTCCCAAGCTAGCCGGCTATCGTAGGCCACCGAAGGGGTTCGGGTTTGAGGCGCTTGGCGCAGAAGTTGTGCGCTGAGACCTCCGGCGGAAAGAAGAGCGGTCCAATCGAAATCACGTGGGGCGGCAGCTTCGGGAGCGATATCAGTTGAACGAATCTCTAGATAGACCAGCCGCCCTTTGCCGTCTAACTTCATTACGACGCTGCCGGGGTCTGTGTTTGCTGGAAACGTGTCGGTAACAAGTCCGCCCGGAACGACGCCGGGCGCGAGAAGCAGAGTGGAAACCAGGGAGTTCGGGCTTTGACGATAGAAAAAGGAAACAACCGGCGGCTGCTGGCTGGCCAAACGAGCGAGATAGTTCAAAGCCTCCGTTCTCTTCACGTAGTGGGGATAGCCACGATTGGAATAGACAAAGCCGCTCGCCCAATCGTTGTACGGCAACGATTCATAGCCGAACTGCCGAAGCATTTCGCGCGCCTTGAACACCAGAACTTCGGTAGAGAACTCAACGGGGGCGCGTCCCATGACGTAGGCCTTCTTGCCCAACATGACGTTACCGATGATGGCGGCCGCAACCAGTGCGAAGAGAATCACCGCTGTTGTGGTCTTGAAGCCTTCACGGACTCCCGAAGCCGCTACCATCTCCGGCGAGGGGGTCTCACCCGCAGCCAGCGCCGCCGAGATCGGATCGCCGCCGGGCAGCTCAAACATCACGGCCATCGCGCTTGTGGGTCTACGGCTGGGATTGGGATCCGTACAGCGTTCGATGAGCCGTACGATCATCGGGTCCAGCCCCGTCTTGAACTTGCCGGGGTGCTGTTCGCCGGTGAAAACCTCGGACAGCACCAAACCGAGCGCGTAGATGTCGCTGCGGACCGTAAACTCCTTGCCTGCCAGGTGCTCCGGCGCCATGTACGTTGGCGTGCCGATGCTCAATTCGCCGTCGCGCAGTTCATGCGACAGGACAGAGATGCCAAAGTCCATGATGCGAGCGCGGCCTTGGCCGTCAATCATGATATTGGCCGGCTTCAAATCGCGGTGCAGAACGCCGCGATCGTGAGCCGCGGCCAGACCGGCACACAGCCGGCGCGCGATTTCCACCGCCTTGTCCTGTGGCAGGTGTCCAATGCGGTGCAACAGGGAACTGAGGTTCTCGCCGTCCACGTACTCCATGCAAATGGCATGGAGACCCTCAATGATGCCGATATCGTAAACACGGCATACATTTGGGTGGGAAACCTGGCGGGCGATTCGTACCTCATTTCGAAGGCGTGCAAGGGCGGCTTTATTACCGGAAGCCTCCGGCGGCAGGAACTTAAGTGCGATGTGCTGATTCAGCACCAGGTCAAACGCTTTGTAAACCTCTCCCATACCCCCGCGTCCGACCATGTCCAAAATACGGTAGCGTCCGCCCAAAACAGTTCCCGCTTCAAACCGGTGTGCCTCTCCTGCGAATCCAAAGCCGGTGGTTTCCCCGGTCCGCTCGTTGTTTTGATCTTGGCGGCTCTGCAGAAAGGCGCCAACCGCCGCATTGTTTTCCCACAGCCTCAGAACCATGGCCGCCAGTTCGGCGTCGGTAGTGGCGAGGATTGCCGACCGGGCGGCCGCGGAAAGGTGCAGGCCGCGATCAAACAACTCCTGAGCTTCGTCCCAACGTTTGTTCGCCATAAGTGCCAGTTGAGGGAGTATTGTATCGCAGAGTCAGGACTGTACAACGAGGAAGGTTCTTAGTGGATGCCAGAAGAGAAGACTACTATGGGCGTGTCGATTGCGTTTCAGGCGATCTCGCCGTATATTCGATTAACCTACCGATGCGACCGCTTTGGGCTGCTGCGGCGCCAGCAAATGATTGGGGAGCAATCGCCGGGAAAAAGGAACCAAGTGATGATTAGGCGCTTACTGGTTATCATAGTACTCACCCTTGTGTCCGGCGGTCGTGTGTTAGCTCAAGTTGACACCGGGAGTATAGAGGGTAATGTGGTTGATTCCACAGGCGGGTCCGTGGCGGCGGCCGGTGTAAAGCTTGTGGATACTCAGACCGGCCAGATGGTAGTGACACGAGCGAACGGCGAGGGATTCTTTGCTATACCCAACCTCAAACCGTCCCGATACAGTCTATCCGTGACAGCCCCAGGTTTCCAGACTGTAACCCGTCCCGGGATCGCCGTTCGCGTGCAGGACCGGCTATCGGTGGACTTCCGCCTTGAAGTGGGAGAATCGAGCACGGTGATTACGGTGGACGCGCCCTTACCCTACCTGGAGTCGGAGACTTCTTCCCTCGGGTCGGTGGTTGGGGAGCGTGAGATACAAGCCCTGCCCTTGAACGGCCGAAACTACATACAACTGGCAACACTGGGCGGTGGGACATCAGCCTCGCAACGCACCCAGGAGCGGAATACCTTTGTCGCTAACGGCGCCCGGCCAATCCAAAATAGCTACCTGCTGGACGGCATAGACAACAAAAACAAGATCATGGGCTTCGACGCGGCCACGGCGCAGTCCGTTGAGCCGGTGATTGACGCCATCGCCGAATTCAAGGTGCAGACCAGCAACTACTCGGCTGAGTTTGGTCAATCCGCTGGCGCGGTTGTGAACGCGACGATCAAGTCCGGCACGAATAACTTGCACGGAAGTCTCTTCGAGTTCGTCCGCAACAGTTACTTCGACGCCCAACCTTACTTTCAGCCCCCCGGAGGCGCAGCCCCGGCGTTGATCCAGAATCAGTTCGGCGCCACACTCGGCGGGGCGGTGGTCAAGAACCGCACGTTTTTCTTCTTCGCCTGGCAGAGTTCCCGCGAGGTAAATGCCGCACCGCAGTTGGCGACGGTTCCGACAGCGCAAGACATCGGTGGACAGTTCCGCCGGGCGATCTACGATCCGGCCTCCACTCGGCCTAACCCCGACGGCGGTTTTATTCGCGATCCCTTTCCAGGAAGCGCCGTCCCTGTGGCTCGTTTCGATGCGGTGGCGGCAAAGCTGCTGCCGTTGTATCCGGCGCCCAATCGTCTGGGAGGTGTAAACTATCTCTCGAATCAAAAGGAGTCGCTGTCCGCTGACCAATACATTGGGCGAATTGATCACGAAATTGGCAGCCGGGACACCGTGTTCGCCCGATACATTTACTCTGCCGGTTCTGGCATTCTGCCCGGCACCCTGCCTCCGCCCGCGAACGATATTTCCGTCAACGATACCGGGGTCCATTCCGCTGCTGCCAGTGAGACGCATTCGTTTAGCTCTCACCTGATCAACGAAGCGCGTGTCGGGGTCCAGCAATCTGTGGAGAGCCAGCAGAGCAACGGGCCGAGGCTCTTTTCCCAATACGGCATCAACGGCGCGCCCGAAATCGAGACTGTGCGAGGCCTGCCTGTCTTCTCGATCAATGGTTTTTCGTCGTTAGGCACCGTGGGACCGGGTAATCTCCCGACTCCCTCCACCGGATCCGGAAATCTGCCGCTGGACAAACTGGGGCGGACCATTCAGCTGGCGGAGAACCTGACCTTTGTTCATGGCCGTCAGACAATGAAATTCGGCTTCGACTACCAGCAAGTGACCCTGTACGCCGATGCCACCGTGTACGCCCGGCCGGTGTTTTCCTTTACGGCCGCGCAGACGCAGAATCCACTCAACAGACAGCCTCAGCTCTCAGGAGCGGCCTTCGCCGACTTCCTGCTCGGACAAACCACCGGTGCCCTGGTCTCCACCCGGTCCATTGCGCAGATCCGCCAGAACATCTTCCAGGGCTACTGGCAGGATGACTGGAAGGTATTGCCGCGGCTTACTGTGAATGTCGGGGTACGCTACGAACTGCCGATGCCTTTCTACGAAACATCGGATCGATACGCCAATCTGATTCTCGAACCCGGCCCGCTCTTCGGGAAACTGCTCGACGCCAAAAATGTGGCAGGCACCGGCTATCGTCGCTCGTTCAGTGACCCGAACTGGAGAAACTT
>JBDTMC010000401.1:0-7257 GCA_039934475.1 Bryobacteraceae bacterium
GTCTACCCGGACCCGCCCAGCGGGGACCAGCCTACGTGTGAGACAGCCGGCGTTCTCGGTCCGCTCACCTCCGCTGTGGCCTCGCTCCAAACCGCCGCCGCTCTTCGCATCCTCGTTGGGGGGGCGCAGCCGTCCGATTTCCGGCTCACCACTATAGAAGTGTGGTCGAGTGTTATCCGGCAGTTGCCTCTTCCTGACCGCCAGTCCGATTGTCCCGCCTGCGCCCGCGCGCAGTTCCCGTACCTCGACGGCGCTCACCGCGCTCCGGTCAGCCTCTGCGGGCGCAATGCCGTCCAGATCCACGAACGTTCGCGACCGGTCGATCTCCCCAACCTCGCCGCCCGTTTGGCGTCGATAGGACCCGTTCGCGCCAACGAATTTGCCCTCCGACTCTCCCTGCCGGGTTACGAACTAACGGTTTTCCCCGATGGGCGCGCCATCATTAAAGGGACCACCGATGTTGGCATCGCGCGCAGCCTATACGCCCAATATGTCGGGGCATAGGCCACTTTCCGGGTCTTCGTCGCGGTATGATACGAATCCGTGGCCAGCAAAGAACCTCAGGCACCCCCGCCGTCCCTTCCGAAAACTTCGGTGGTTATCGTCTCTTATAACTGCGCCGGAGCCCTGCGGCGCTGCCTGGCCGCCCTGGAAAAAGCCAACAACCGCGAGAATCTGGAAGTCGTGGTGGTGGATAACGGTTCGGGCGACGAAAGTCCGCAGTTGGAACAGGAATTCCCGTGGACCACTTTCCTGCGACTCCCCCGCAACTTCGGGCTGACCCGCGCCCGCAACATCGGTTCCCGTACCGCTAGCGGTGACTTCTTCCTCCATCTCGACCCTCACGTCGAGGTCCGCCCGGACACGGTTTCCGCCCTCGCGGCCGCCCTTGATGCGCAAACCGACGCCGCCGCAGTCACTGCCCTGCTGCTAAATCCCGACGGTACCGTCGCCACCCGTCTCTACCCCCTCCCTTCTTCTGCCGATCTGTACCGCATTTGGCGCGAGGGCATCTGGCCACCCGCGCGGCCAGTTTCGCCAGACGAACCCACGGCAGCCGAGTGGATCCCTGGCGGCGCCACTCTTGTCAGGGCTGTGAACCTGCGTGGAATGAACTACTTCGATGAACGCTACGCGCAGTTTTGGGCGGACCTCGATCTGTGTCTCCAAGTTCGCCGGTTCGGCAAAAAGCACTTTGTGATTCCCGCCGCCCAAGCAGTGCTGCATCCCGACGACGGCTCACCCCTCCCGGCGGACCTGCGCGGACATCTCTCGGCGGACGAAGCACTGGGCGCCGCCAGTTACATCGGTAAGCATCAGGGCTGGTTCGCCGGTCTGCGGTTCCACCTCTCAGCGGCGCTCGCTTCTACAGGGCTACTCCTCCTGGCCTTCCTTCGCGCGCGCGACATTCGCTTCCACTTCTCCCGGACCGCCGCAATTCTTACCGGCCAGCGTCTGGATGGAACGAACTAGCAGGGGCGGAGCCCCGGATGTCTCTTCAGGACCTACGAGATAGGAGACGGAAAGCCAGAATGGTTGCACTTTGAGCTAAAGGGTTCTCCGCGTTCAGCCGATTTTCTTGCTGAGGTATCTTGTGGACCAAATCCTCTGGATTTTCCTGCCCTTAGTCATCGCGGCCGGATCGGCATTACTGTCTTTTGTTGTGATGCAGGGCAAATTGGATGTCGCCGTTGCGCGCGAGCGCGGTGCGCTTGCCGAAGCAAATGCGCTCTTACGAAGCCAGCAACAGGTTCTCGACGTGCGTGTACGGGCGGCGGAGGAGTCTAGTTACCGCAAAGCCCTTGATGGCTTCCTGGGCGAGTTTCGTGTCGAAGAACGACAGTATACCCGTGAAACTCGCGACAGCACTTCCAACCGTAAGTTCATGGTTCTACAGGAGCGTTTGTATTTTCGAGAGGTGCCCCTGTCGAACTGGGTGGAGCACGAACTGGCCGTCGAGGAGAACTACGATCCGGAATCCCTGGCTGCCCAGTCCTGCTTCCGGCGTATCGCTTCCGACAACGCAGTAAGTAACATGGCGCCCACCTTGGTTGTACCGGCAGGAAGAACCTCATCAACGGCTATGTAAACCAGTAACCTTTCGGCGATTCCGGGAAAGCCATTAAACTGTCATAAAATCCAACGGCGCAAGTAATCCTTTCGCCGGGGATCTCGTCCTGAGAGGGTATGATGGGCGTAATGGCCGAACGGTTCGCCAATCTGGAAACAGCGCGGACGGATTCGGTTCCTGAATTCGGTGCCCTCATGTTGTCGGAGCAGAAGCGAATTTTTTTGCTCTGTTTCCGCCTTCTACAAGATCGGGATGAGGCCGATAGCGCCACTCAGGATGTCTTTCTGAAAGCCTATCGAGCGTTAAAAAAAGAGCCGGAGCTTGATCAGCCATCTCGTTGGTTGACACGAATCGCGGTCAATACATGTCTCGACCGGTTGAGGAGCCGTCGGTGGCAGTTTTGGAGGAAGCGCCCGAATTCCGATGATGAAGCGTTCATTCTGGGCGCTGCGGCGGATGCAGGTCCTTCCGCCGAGGATCGGCTATTTGCGCGGCAAATCGAAGCGCGGATGACTATTGCGCTGAGGGTCCTCTCCGACCGTCAGCGAGCGGTGTTCACATTAAAACACTATGAAGACAGAAGCTTAGAGGAAATTGCCGGGTTATTAACAGTCGACGTCGGAACAGTGAAAGCGCATATGGCACGTGCTGTCGCCAAACTGCGAAACGAATTGCAGGATTTGTACACAGGCAGCCGCCGGAACAGTGGCGGCGGCGAGTAAGGCTAGCGAGGAAACGATGCATCGGACTGATGCCAGCTTGTTGGATATCATTTACGGAATCGGCGAGCCGGATGCCCACCTCAGGGAATGCCCCGAGTGCTCGGCACGGCTGCAGGCCCTCCAGGCCGGGCGAGCGCAAATGCTCTCGCAGCAACAACCCGAAGTTTCCAAGTCATTTCTGGCCGCTCAGCGTCGGAATATCTGGCAGCGCATCGAGACTCCCACCTGGCAGCCGCGGGTGTTTAGTCCCCTGTCCGCAGGAGTCGCTGCTCTGGTGCTGGTTGTTGCTCTCTGGGTTCGCCCGGCTCCCTCCGTCGTTGATGCGAGAGCCGATACCCAGCTTTTGTCTGAGATTGCCGTTGAAGTGGATTCCCCCTGGCTGAGTACTCTTCAGCCGCTGGCGGGTCCGAGGACAGTTGCGTCATCCCATTCCGACTCGTCTTCCGATACTCGATTACTCGAAGATATCGGCCGCGAGGTGGAATCCAGCGAAACCCGTGGCAGTGCGCCGGTTCGCGCTCTCTATAGTCCGGAGGTTCAGCGTTAAATGAAGTCGCTATTACTTTTCCTGTTGCTAGCCATACCAGTGCTCGCACAGGAGCAATCGACATTCTTCCCTACCTGGGATGCCAATATTGTGAAGGAACTGGGCGCTACCGACCAGCAACAGCGCGAAATTCGTTCCATCATTCGCGATTCTCGCAGCCGCCTGATCGACCAGCAGAGCTTGTTGGCCAAGGCACAGGCTGAAATCGAAGACGCGTTCAATGAAGACCCGTTCGATCAACGCCGGGCCGCTGAACTCTGTGACAAAGTGATCAACACCCGGGCCGATTTGGCGCGCACATTTACTCAGATGCAAACCCGCCTCAGATCCCTCCTTACCAACGACCAATGGCGCGAACTACAGCGGCGGAGTGCCGCGGCGAAAGCTGCCCAACGCTCTCCGGCGGGCGCCGGGTCGTCCCTCAGACGATAACCCCTTACACCGCTCTCTGACCGGCCGCCTCCCTCACCGGGGCGGCCGGTATCCTCCAATAAACCCCCCGATTTTGGGTAGTGCCTGTTCGAGAATGGCGGTTTCCGCGGCATAACAGATTCGGATCGATCCTTCGCCGCCCTCGCCGAACGCCACTCCCGGCGCTAACCCCACCTTGGTATCCATCAGCAACTGTTTGCAAAATCCAAACGAATCTGTCATCCCGGCAATCTTCGGAAACACATAGAATGCCCCGTCCGGCTTGGGCACTGTCACGCCTGGGATCTTTGCGAGGTAAGCCAGGCACAAGTCGCGATTTTGCTTCAGCCTGAGCAGCAACTCCTTAACTGCCTCTTCGCCCCACAGCAGCGCTGTCTCTGCCGCCCGCTGCGCCATGCTCGGCGCGTGAGAGATGATGAATTCGTTCAACTGAGTGGCGCGCGCGCACAAATCCCTCCGCGAGACCAACCACCCTAGCCGCCATCCCGTCATACACCACGCCTTTGAAAATGACTGCACCACCATCACGGCGTCCTCTCGCGTCGCCAGCTTCAAAATACTTGGCACCGCGGAGCCCAGCGCGCCGTTCGGCGGATAGTAGAGCCGCTCGTAAACTTCATCCGCCATCAACCACAGCCCGTGCCGACGGGTGAAGTCCAGTAGTTTCTGCTGTTCCTCCAGGGTGGCCACCCAGCCCAGGGGATTCGATGGCGAGGTGTACAACAAGAGCTTCGTCCGTGGTGTGACTGCGGCTTCCAGAGCCTCGAAATCCACCGTATACCGGTCCCCCTGCAAGGGCTGCGCCAGCTGTGTCACCTCCGCGTTGCACATCTGGACAATTGCTGAACCGTTGGGCCATGCCGGTGTCAGGACGATTGCGTGGTCACCGGGGTCCAGTACGCAACGGATCCCCACGTTCAATGCCTGCACGCCGGAGGCGGTGATCACGATTTCCCGGTCCGGGTCCAACTCAAGCCCCTGCGTCTCCGCGTAATACCGCGAGAGAGCTTTTCTGAGTGACGGCAGGCCCGCGTTCTCGGTGTAGAACGTGTACCCGTCGGCCATTGCCTTCTGCGCGGCCCTCTTGATGAAGTCCGGAGTCGGCACGTTGGATTCTCCAAAGTACAGCTTCAGTACGCGGTCTTCGGGCCGTGCGGCCGAGGCATCCATGGCCATCGCCACCTCAGCCAGTTCACGAATCCGGGAGTGCGGAACCCGCAGCGCGGACTGCGCCAAATTAGCAGACATCCTCTTACTCTAATCCGACGCGCCCCGCTGTGCCTCCTCAACAGCTATCTTGGAATATCGGAGTGGCCGCTATGGATGACTTCATCGCCTACCGACTATTCTTAATTCTCATCATCGTCGCCATCAATGGCTTCTTCGCCGCCGCGGAAGTCTCGCTCATCTCCGTGCGCCGCTCCCGTCTGCGAGCCATGGCTGAGGACGGGCAGGTGGGCGCCCAAGCCGCCCTCTCGCTGCTCGCCAACCCGGAGCGACTTCTCTCGGTCACCCAGGTGGGCGTCACGCTCACCAGTCTCGCCCTGGGTTGGGCCGGTGAGGAGACGTTCTTCCATCTGGTGATGGATCCGTTCCAGTCCCTTCTGACACCGGTCACCACCCCCATCGCTCGTGGTGTCGCCTTCGTCCTGTCATTCCTCCTCATGACCTATTTCCACGTGGTCATCGGCGAAGTTGTTCCGAAGAATATTGCCATTGAGAGCGCCGACAACCTCGCCGTCATCGTCGCTCCCGCGCTGTTGCTCTTCTACCGTGTCTCAGAGCCTTTCGTTTTCATCATCGAACGTTCCTCGGTGGCCATTTCCCGCCTCTTCGGGGTCCGCGGCCATTCCCGGGGAGGCGGGCACTCAGCCGAAGAGCTCAAATTCGTCATCGCCTCCAGCCGCACGGAAGGCTATCTGCTGCAGTTCGAAGAGGACGCCATCCAGGGGCTACTCGATCTTCACGACATCGCCACGCGCCAGATTATGGTGCCCCGTAATGCCATCGTGTCCGTGAACATCAACGCCTCCCTCGACCACGTTCTCCACACCATGGTGGAAAGCCAGTTCTCTCGTCTCCCCGTGTACGAAGGCAAGCCGGAAAACATTGTCGGTGTCATTAATTACAAGGATCTGCTTCCGGTCTGGGAGCAGCGCCGCCGTTCCACTGAGCGTCGCCGCTCCGTTCCGCCATTCCTTCTTCGCAACTTCCTCCGTAAGCCCTTCTTCGTGCCGGAGACCAAACCTGTGAACCAGTTGATCGACGAATTCCGGGCTCACCGTACCCACATGGCTCTGGTTGTGGACGAATTCGGAACCATCATTGGGCTGGTGACCTTCGAAGACGTGTTGGAGCAGATCTTCGGCGAAATTGAGGACGAATACGATCTCCGCCGCCCCGCCCCGGTGCCGGAGGCCGCGCTGCTGGAAGTCGACGGAGCGACGTCCATACTCGACCTCGAGACCCAATACGGAATCGAACTGGAGGGCGAGGCCGACTACGAGACCATCGCCGGTTACATCCTCTACCACTTGGGCGACATCCCCGAGTTGGGGGCCGTCCTGGAGCATTCCGGCCGCCGCTTCACGGTTCTCGAGATGGACCGCAACCGGATCGCCCGCGTCCGTATTGAGAAACTTCCCCAGCCCGTGCCTGACTCGCCCGCGAGTTCGACCTAAATTGGCTGGTGGGTGCGTCTATAACCATAGATGTGGAAAGGCCCGGTCACGGCGTTGGTTGTGATTGCTTCGGCTTTCCCGCAGAATCCCGAAGCCGGCCATATCGAGATAGCCGGGCGCGAAGGCATACTCACGGTGGACGCGCCCAGGCCGGTTGACGCCGCGGCAATGACTCTTGCCGAACGCTATGGAATCGCCGTCAGTGTCGAAGACCCGGTCTACCAACACCCAGGTACGATCAAAGACGTCACGGCTGGGGTCGTCCGCACACCTTCACCTGGCCTGCGTGTGCTTGTGCCGCTGGGTGGACGCCTCCAGGTTCACTTCGCGGTTAATGATGACGGCACGCCGCAGGATGTCCCGACACTCCTCCAGGCAATCGCCGACGCTGCCAACGCGCAGTTTCCCTTTGGTTGGCGACTTGACGCAACGCCCGGATGGTTGACTCTCATTCCGACGCGAACGACAAGCGCTGGAGGCCGCACCATAGCCTCGCCGGCGCTGCTCGACCGCAAAATCACAATTCCTGCCGGAACCCGCAGCGTCGCGGTACATGCGAAGATGCTCGCCGATGCCCTTTCCGCCGACTTTCCTACCGCGCAAAAAGAGCCCTCAGCCGCGACTTCCTCTCCTCCGGCAGCCCCAGCTGAGCCCGGAAGGGCTTTGCTTCTTCCGCCGTCAACGGCTTCCCGGACCGCAGGGCAAAATCCACTTCTCTGATCCGGCTGAACCCGTCCACGCAATGCCAGCACTGCATCATGTGGAACTCGTAATCCTTCTTGTGAGCCCACGTGATACGCCCAT
>JBDTMC010000402.1:0-7244 GCA_039934475.1 Bryobacteraceae bacterium
AAGCTGCTTGCGGTCCTCGCCCGAAAGTTGCCCGGCGTTCGGGGTGATGAATTCGTCGACCAGGCTGAGCACGCCGGCGTTCTGCTTGGCGACGGTTTCGGCATGGATCTTCGGCACCCGCGCCGGATCCAGATTTTCGCGCCAGATGGTGACGTAATCCACCACTGGGAGGCCGGCCTCGCGGCAGAGACGCTTCATCACTTCCTTGTCCATCGAAACCGCGGATGCGAGGACGCCTGCGCCGACGTAGGGCAGGTCGGCGAGATCGAGGAGACCCTGCATGGTGCCGTCCTCGCCAAACGTTCCGTGGAGGACGGGGAAGACGACGTCGATGCCTTCGTTGGCTCCGGGCTCGGGCAGGATGGGCTTGGGCTGCCAGCGGCCTTCCTTCGTGATGAGAATGGGCAGGACTTCGTAGCGCTGCGGGTCCAGCGCGTCCATGATGGCGCGGGCGGAGCGGAGCGAGACTTCGTGCTCCCCGCTGCGGCCGCCTTGTAGGACTGCTACTCGTAGCTTCTTCACAGGATCCGTTTCCCCAGGGCTGACATGATGAGTTCGACCGCGAGTAGCGCGGTGCGATTGGAGACGTCGAGCACCGGATTCACTTCCACTACTTCCATTGAGACGAGCTTGCCGCTGTCGGAGATGATCTCCATGGCGAGGTGGGCTTCGCGGTAGGTGATGCCACCGCGGACGGGGGTGCCGACACCGGGGGCTTCGTCAGGGTCCACGCTATCCATGTCGAAGGAGAGGTGGAAGCCTTCGGTTCCGGCGGTGGCGATGCGAATGGCGTCTTCCATAACCGCGCGCATACCGCGCTCGTCGATGTCGCGCATGGTGAAGCCGCGGACCCCAGTCTTGTGGACGTGAGCTTTTTCCTTGTCGTCCACGTCGCGAAGACCGACGATGGCGACGTTGTGTGGATCCACTTTCGGAGCGAAGCCGCCGATGTCCGTGAGTTCCTTAGGACCCTTGCCGATGATGCAGGCCAACGGCATGCCGTGGACATTGCCACTAGGGCTGCTGCTGGGCGTGTTCATGTCGGCATGGGCGTCGATCCAGATGAGGCCAATGGTTTGGCCGTCGCGATGGAAACGGCTGGCGACTCCGGCGACGGTGCCTGCCGCGACGCTATGATCGCCGCCGATGACGATGGGGAATTTATCGGAACTGATCGCGGTTTCGACTTGCGCGGCGAGTTGTTCGCAGGTGGCGGCGATCTGTGGGAGGTACTTGGCATTGGCCGGGCCGTCGGGGACGGACTCGGCTTGCTCCACGTTCACGTTGCCCAAATCTTCAACGGTGTAACCCATGGACGCGAGCTTGGCGTAGAGGTTAGCGACGCGCACGGCGGAGGGACCCATGTCCACTCCGCGGCGTCCGGCGCCCAGGTCGAGGGGCGCGCCGATGACTGCAATGTGGGATTTGTTCATGGCCTAATTCGGTAAATCATACGGGGGAAGGCGATGGTTTCGCGCACGTGATCCAGGCCACAGAGCCACGCGACGGTGCGCTCCACACCCATCCCGAAACCGCCGTGCGGCACGGTGCCGTACTTGCGGAGGTCAATGTACCAATCGAAGGCTTCCCTGGGGAGACCTTCCTCTTCGATGCGCTTCAGAAGCAGTTCGGGATCATGAATACGCTGGCCGCCGCCGATGATTTCACCATAGCCTTCGGGGGCGATGACATCGACGCCGAGGGCGACTTCGGCGCGGTCGGGATCAGGCTGGAAGTAAAACGCCTTGATGTTGGTGGGGTAGCGGTCCACCATAACGGGACGGTCGAGGTCCTGGGTGAGGAGGGTTTCGTCGGTGTTGCCGAAGTCGCCGCCCCATTCGATTTCGCTGCCTCTGTCTTTCAAGCGGACGACGGCTTCGTCGTAGCTGATGCGGGGGAAAGGCGCTTTGATGGCTTCGAGCTTGGTGATGTCCCGTTCGAGAACGGCGAGTTCGGCGCGGCGGTTTTCGAGCACACGTTGGACGACGACGACGACGAGGCCTTCGCCGACGCGCTTCACGTCTTCGAGGTCGGCATAGGCCATTTCGGGCTCCACCATCCAGAACTCGGTGAGGTGGCGGCGGGTCTTGCTTTTTTCGGCGCGGAAGGTGGGACCGAAGCAATAGACCTTGCCGAAGGCCATGGCGTTGGCTTCGTTGTAGAGCTGGCCGGATTGCGTGAGGTAGACCTTTTCATCTTCGAAGTATTGGGTTTCGAAGAGCGTGGAGGTGCCTTCGCAGGCGGCGGGCGTGAAGATGGGCGTGTCGACGAGGGTAAAGCCGTTGGAATCGAAGTAGTCGCGGATGGCCTTGATGATTTCGTGGCGGACGCGGAGGACCGCATGCTGGCGGCGGCTGCGCAGCCAGAGGTGGCGGTGGTCCATGAGGAAGTCGACGCCGTGTTCTTTGGGCGTGATGGGGTAGGGATCGGACTCCGGCACACGCTGGAGAACCTGAACCCCTTCGACGTCCAGCTCAAAGCCGCCGTGGGCGCGCTCTTCGGCGCGGATCTTGCCGGTGACGATGAGGGAAGACTCCTGGGTGAGCGCCTTCAACTCTTCGAAGAGGGCCTCAGGCAGCGCGGCTTTGACGGCCACGCACTGAATGGTGCCCGAACCATCGCGCACCTGCGGAAAGACGATCTTGCCGGACTTGCGGAGGTTATAGAGCCAACCGGCGATCTCGACTGTTTCGCCGACGTGGCTGCCGGCATCCTGGATGGTAATCCGTTGTATGCCCATTTAGGCGTTTTCCAACCTTTCGAAAATTTCGCGGACGGGGCCTTGGAGCGGCTGCGGAAAGTCAGGGGATTCCTTCAACTCCAAGAGCAGCGGGAACTGGCCGGGACAACCGCGGAACAACTCCATGACGCGCTTCCAATCGATGGTGCCGCCGGTGGCGAGGAAGGGGAAGAGGTGAGCATCCTTCTCATGGTTGTTGTCGTGGATGTGGGTGGAGCGGATGCGCGGTTTCATGGCCTCAAACGCCTGTTCGACGCCTTCCATGAGATTGGCGTGGCCGACATCGAAACAGAGGTTGAGATTGAGATGGGTCTGGGTGAGGAAGGACATCAGGCGCTCCCCGGTGGAGAGGGCGTTGGGGATGTTTTCGAGAAGAATTTCGACTCCACGTTGTCCCGCGAAGAGTTTTAGTTCTTCGAGCGAGTTCATGGCGGCGTCGAGTTTGCGTTCGTCCCACTCTTCGCCGCCGACGCCGACGTGCTGGATGAGGTATTTAAAGGGGACCGTTTCGGCGATTTCGAGGGCGCGCTTGATTTCATCGACGGCAGCGATACGTTTGGACTTCACGAGCTCCGTGATGGTGATGACGGATTGCGGCCCGCTGCGGCCTCCGAACTCGTCGGTGTACATAGGCGAGTGGAGGGAGTGGAGTTTGAGCGTTGAATCGCGGAACCAGTGGCCGAGTTCGCGCACCTGCGCGGTGTCGCGATGATCAAGATGCTGACGGGAGCAGAAGATTTCTACGGCCTTGATGCCCGCGTTTTGGACGCGCTCCAGCAGGGCGGCGGTCAACCGGTGGTTGATGAAAAGGTGAGTCGATAGGACTTGATCCATTGATTGTGCTCAGTATCCAGCGGCCTTGCCATTGGCGCGGCCATCGCTACCGCCTTGCAGCCAGCCACCGTCGATGAGAATGCCTTCGACAAGGGCGACGCCAAAGGTGTTCTCTTCCACGTCGTGGCCGCGCGCTTTGAGCAAGGCTATCGTGTCGGGCGAGAAGCCGCGTTCGAGATAGAGCTTGTCGGGACGCCACTGGTGGTGGAAGCGAGGCTGGTCGACGGCTTCCTGGATGTTCATTTTGAAATCGATGACGTTGAGGATGACTTGCATGACGCCGGTGATGATGCGCGAGCCGCCGGGCGCGCCGATGACGATGTAAGGCTTGCCGTCGCGAAGAACGATGGTGGGCGTCATGGCGGAGAGGGGGCGCTTGCCGGGTTGGATGGCGTTCTGTTCGCCTTGCACGAGGCCGAACATGTTTGCGGCGCCGGGCTTGGCGGAGAAGTCGTCCATCTCATTGTTCATGAGGAAGCCGAGGCCGGGGATGGTGACTCCGCTGCCGAAGGTGCCGTTTAAGGTGTAGGTCATCGCGACGGCGTTGCCTTCGGCGTCAACGATGGAGAGGTGAGTGGTTTCGGTGTGTTCGAAGCCGGGACCGCTGCCGGGTTTCACCATGTCGCTGGGCGTGGCGTGATTGGGATCGATGGAGGCACGGAGGCGGGCAATGTAATCGCGGTTGAGAAGGCTGGCCGTGGGGACGCGGAAGAAATCGGGATCGGCGAGGTATTCGCTGCGGTCGGCGTAGAAGCGGCGCATAGCTTCGGCGACAAAGTGGGTGGCAGCGGCGGAACCGGCGCCAGCGCGTTCGTATTCGGAGCCTTCGAGGACACCCATCATTTGGAGGAGTCCGATGCCGCCGGAGCTGGGCGGTGGCGCGGAGATGATGTCGTAGTCCTTGTAACGGCCGGTAAGGGGTTTACGCTCGGAGACTTTGTAGGCGCTGAGGTCTTCGGGCGTGATGAGGCCTCCGTTGGCCTTCATGGCGGCAGCGAGTTTGTGGGCCGTTTCGCCTTCGTAGAATTCGTTGGCTCCGTTGCGGGCGATGCGTTGGAGGGTGTGGGCGAGTTCCGGCTGGACGAGTGTTTCGCCGATTTCGTACTTGGCGCCGTTCTTGAGGAAGATGCGTTTGGATTCGGGGTACTTAGGGAGGAGAGTGGCGCGGTCAAAGTCACGGGCGAGTTGCCAGGTGACCGGGAAGCCTTTGGTGGCGAGGTCGATGGCTGGTTGGAGGAGTTCAGCCCATGGCTTGGAGCCGTATTTTTTGAGGGCGTATTCCATGCCGCGCACGGTTCCGGGGACGGCGGAGGCGCGCCAGCCGTCGAGGCTGTCGGGAGTGAGCTTGCCAGTGGCATCGAGGTACATGTCGTGTGAGGCGGCGGCGGGGGCTCGTTCGCGGAAGTCTAGGAAGGTGGTGGCGCCGTCGGCTTTACAGAGGAGGAGAAAGCCGCCTCCGCCGAGGTTTCCGGCGGTGGGATGAGTGACGGCTAGGGTCATGGCCACGGCTACGGCGGCATCGACGGCGTTTCCGCCGGATTTGAGGACGGCTACACCGATGTCGGTGGCGTGCGATTCCTGGGCGGCGACCATGGCCTTTCGCGCGCGGACTGGCTGGCGGGCGCAGAGCGACGGGATCGCCGGCCCAGCCACCAGCAGGGCGGCGAAGAGTGCGAAAGATCGCATATGTTTGATTTTACGTTGAAATTGAGCGATGGTGACCGGTCGCTTACGCTCGCGGCTCTGTGAGCGAGTGTGCGGATTGGGTGGCGTGGCGGAAATGGAAGAGGACGACACCGGCGGCTACGGAGACGTTGAGGGAGGAGACGGCTCCGGCCATGGGGATGTTGATGAGGAAGTCGCAGTCCTTTTTGGTGTGTTCGTGGAGGCCTTTGCCTTCTCCGCCGAGGACGAAGGCGGTGGGCTTGGAGTATTCGATGGCGTTGTAGGCGGTTTCTCCGCGTTCGTCGAGACCGTAGATCCAGAAGCCTTGGGCTTTCAGCTTTTCGAGCGCTTGGCGAATGTTGGCGACGCGGACGATGGGGAGGTATTCGACGGCTCCGGCGGAGGCCTTGGCGACGGTTTCGGTGAGACCGACGGCGCGGCGTTCGGGGATGACGATGGCGGAGGCTCCAGCGGCATGGGCGGTGCGGATGATGGCTCCGAGGTTGTGAGGGTCTTCGACTCCATCGAGGAGGACGACGAGCTGGGAGTCGGCCGGAACCTCGTCGAGATCGTGGTAGGCCTTGGCGGCTCCGATGGCCACCACGCCCTGATGCGAAGCTTCGTTGGTGAGGCGGTTGAGCGCTTCGCGGGGTTCGAAACGGACGGCAACGCCTTTCTGGCGCGCCAGATCGACGATCTCCTGGAGGCGCTGACCGCCGGCTCCCTTGGCGATGACGATGCGATCAAGCGGGCTGCCGGCGCGGAGAGCCTCACGCACGGGGTTAATTCCAATCAATACGGCCACAAGGAAATGCTAACGGATTTTTCCGAGAAGTGAAGGAATGGTTGACCCTTCGCGATGATTCGCCGTAGGATGGCGATAGCAGTAGGACGATGAATGCCTGACGCAGTGCTGGAGTCCGACGGACCCCAGATTCCCGATAAACTCTACTTCCGCATCGGCGAGGTCAGCCGGTTGACGGGCGTCAAGCAGTACGTGTTGCGGTACTGGGAGACGGAGTTTCCCATGCTGCATCCGAAGAAATCGGGTACCAATCAGCGGCTGTACCGGCGCAAGGAAGTGGAGCTGCTGCTGGAGATCAAAACGCTGTTATACGATAAGCGTTTTACGATTGAGGGCGCGCGGAACCACATTGCGAACCGGGTGAAGGTGAAACCGCAGAAGGCGGCTCCGAAGGCTGCGGCGGCGATGCAAACGCAAGGGTTACTGTTTGGGTCGGGGCCGGCGGTGCCTGTGGACGACATCCGGCGGCAGTTGCGCGAAATCCTGACGCTATTGAAATAGCCCGTTACTCGTGAGCTGAGAACTGGGCTTGCGGCGGGTTCAGTTTGATCTCGATGGTCTTCTCTTCTTCATTCACTTCATAGACCTGGCCGAAGGTTTGGTAGTTCTTGGCGATGATCTGCACGCGGATTTTGCCCTGCGGGATGGGGGGGATGACGGCGACGCCGTCCTGATTGGTTTTGAGCTCCCAGTTGGTGCGGATTTGCTTGCCGAGTTTGACCACGGAGCGGCCTTCGATAAAGCGGACGATGACACTGGCTCGTTCCACGGGTTTGTCTGAGGGGCTGTGGACTTCGACGCGTAACTTGGTCATGGGCGGGGCAGCCAAGCTGGGGAGAGCCATGGCGGAAATAGCTAAGGCGACGGCGGCCAGTCTGGAGAGCATGGTCTAATTCTATCGCGTCAGGGCGAGGTTGTAGCGTTTGAGCATACGCGCGAGACGTGGGAGGTCTTGCGTCAGTGGCTGAACAGTGTCTGTGGTCAGGCAATCTGCGGCGCGGTGGAAGAGGGCGATGCAGAGGGTGGAATCGTCGTGGCGAGAACGGTAGGAGAGGCCGTCGGGTGCGCCAGGATGACTCCAGAGGGCGCGAGCCCAGGACTGTGATTGCTCGTAGGTGGCGGATGCCGCGATCTCCGCGGTGGCGCCTAGCGGGAGTTTACTCGTAAGCCCGAAAACAGACTGGTAAGTAGCTTTCTTTT
>JBDTMC010000403.1:0-7231 GCA_039934475.1 Bryobacteraceae bacterium
GTCGTGCGTGAGATCAGCACAGACAGTAAGACCGGCCTGGCGACAGGAGCGCACTTCATCGATCGGAGAAACGGCCGCGATTTTCAAGCCAAAGCCCGAGTCGTGATCGTCGGCGCCTCCTGTCTGGAGAGCACGCGCATTCTCTTGAATTCCGGCTTGGCCAATTCGAGTGGCGCGCTGGGCCACTATCTGTTCGACCAGTTTTATGTAAAAGACACCATCACCTGCCTGGTGCCGGAAGCCCGCGGCGGCCGTCCGCCCCGTGGGTTGATGGGCGGCGGCGGGCATATTCCCCGCTTCCGTAATCTCGACAAACGCGAAAAGAATTTCATTCGCGGGTATTCCTATGACTTTGGCTCCGGGCGGACTCCGGATCCGTCATCCTTTCCTTCCTATGGCGAGGAACTACAACGAAACCTTGCCGAGACAAATGGCGCGGGCTTCGGTATGACTGCCATGGGGACGGTGTTGCCTCGCTTCGAAAATCATGTGCGCATCAACCCGGACGTTCGCGACGCTTGGGGCATCCCCGTGCTTCACATCCACCAGAAATACGGCGACAATGAACACGCCATGGCGAAGGATGCGGTGCAGATGGCGGAAGAGCTATGCCATGGCGCCGGATTCGAAGTCCTCAGCAAGCACGCGCAAATGGTTCCTCCCGGGGAAAGCATCCATGAACTGGGTACCTGCCGTATGGGAAAAGATCCCAAGACTTCGGTGCTGAACCAGTACAACCAATGCCACGACGTGAAGAACCTGTTCGTCATGGACGGAAGTGCGTTCACGTCGGCAGGGCCGCAGAATCCAACTTTGACCATACTGGCTCTGGCCATGCGCTCGTCCGAGTACCTCGCGGAGGCGATGCGTTCGGGTGCTGTGTGAGTTGGTGCTTGCGGACCGCCTTGGTGGCTGCCTGTGTCGTATGTTTGGCGGCAGACGCTCCCGTCCAGCCCGTTCCGTACAGTCATAAACAGCACATCGCTAATGGCCTGAAGTGTGCCGACTGCCACGCCGTCTTAGAACCCGGCGAGATGATGGCGATGCCGCAGGCGCCGCGCTGCATGCTATGTCACCGCGCCATTAAGCAAGACAGCCCGGCCATTCAAAAGGTAGCGGGGTTTCAGCGTGAGAATCGGGCCATCCCTTGGGTCCGCGTCTACGAAATCCCCAGCTTTGTCCGCTTCAGTCACAAGACACACCTCGACGCCGGAGCGACGTGCGAGAAGTGCCACGGCCCGGTAGCCGAGCGCGATGTGTTGTCCCGCGAAACTGACATATCGATGAATGGCTGTATGGCGTGTCACCGCGCCAACAAGGCCGATATCAGCTGCACCTATTGCCACGACAAGCTGGATTAGGCGCCGTTGAAGGCGGTGCAACCCTGCCTCTTTCGCCGCTCTTGATACTCTGATTTAATTAAGGTGCGAGAACTCGGAATTACTGGCCTCAATTTATCAACGAGGTGTGATCATGTTGGACGATTCTGATCTTCGAACGAAGACGATAACGCTCAATCACGATGCCGGCCATATGCCGGTACTCGGCTTTGGCACCCTGATTCCCGATTTAGCCGCAACGATAAGCGCCACCAGGGACGCCCTCGGCGCTGGATTTCGACACTTCGACTGTGCCGAACGATATCGGAATGAGCGTGAGGTGGGCGAAGCCCTTCAGGCCGGGCTCGCCGCTGGAGGAATTGCGCGGGAAGACGTCTTTGTCACCACCAAATTGTGGAACACCAATCATCGGCCGGAGCGCGTCGAACCGGCCTTCGAGGCGAGTCTGGTCAGGCTGAGGTTGAATTACCTGGATCTCTATCTCAGCCATACTCCCTTCGCGTTTCAGCCCGGCGACGAACAGGATCCGCGCGATCCAAGCGGCAATATTCTCTACGACCACGACGTAACGTTGCTTGAAACTTGGGGGGCGATGGAGAGGTTAGTGGATCAGGGCAAATGCCGCGCCATCGGGCTCTCTGACATCACGCTGGAAGCGCTGTTGCCCATCTACGAATCCGCGAGAATCAAGCCGGCCGTGGTGCAGGTCGAAGCGCATCCGTATCTGCCGGAAACGGAGCTTCTGGAATTCTGCCAGCAAAAGGACATTGTGTTCTTGGCCTTTGCGCCATTAGGTCACGGAATTAAACCCGGGCCGCTGGAAGATCCAGTCATTGCGGCAATTGCCACGCGAGTTGGAAAGACGCCCGCGCAGGTATTACTGGCTTGGGCGGTGCAGCGAGGCACCGCTCTGCTCACTACGCCCAGGACGGCGAAACGTGCGCAGGAGAATTTTAATATTTCCGCTCTCCCGGAAGACGCGCTTGATGAAATCAATCGAATTCAAACTAGACAGAGGTTCAATGAGGTAGTGAAGACCGGTAGCCCTGGTTTCATTCCAAAAGGAAAATGATCATGCAAGACGAACAAATACATGCCGCTCTGAATAGACACTGGGAGGCTTCGGCCGCCGGCGATGCCAATGCGGAACACGATATTTACGATGAAGACGCCATTTGTGACTATCCCCAGTCAGGGGAACGAATCGTCGGGCGAGGAAACTTGCAGGCCTTGCGGAGTCATCATCCGGGCAAGCCGGCTGGTTTTAACGTCAAGCGAATTCTCGGAACAGGCGATCTTTGGATCACGGAATACACAATCACGTATCAAGGAAAGCCCGCCTACACAGTGAGCATTATGGAGTTCCGCGACGGCAAGGTCATGCACGAGACACAGTATTTCGCGGATCCTTTCGCTGCGCCTGCTTGGCGAAGCCAGTGGGTTCAGCTCACCCCGTAACACCTTCCCTGAAGAAGCGCGCTCCTGAGCGCCTGGAACTACCACTTACTTATATCTTCGAAAGGAATTTAATCATGAGCTATCGGCTCCTCCCCGGAACAGTTCTTCTTGACTATCAGTTGCCCGATCACACGGGCACACCGCGCCGGCTCAGCGAACTGCAGGGCGATGACCCCCTGATCCTAACGCTTGCGCGCGGCCACTATTGCCCTAAAGAACATCAGCAGCATCTGAGTCTCGCCGAATTCTATCCCAAGATCGCTGTGGCTTATACCCAGTTGGTCACGATCTCCACCGATGACCACCACACACTCCAGGAGTTCCGCGCGTCTGTCGGCGCGCAGTGGACTTTCCTCTCCGATCCGGAAAGGACGATTCAGAAGGATCTCGACATCGCGGAGTATACTGACCCCGAGCACAATCCGATGATTCCGCATACGCTCGTGCTCAAGCCAGGACTCATCATTCACAGCGTCTACAACGGCTATTGGTTCTGGGGCCGGCCCTCCGTCATCGACCTCTGGCACGACCTGCGGGCGGTAACACGCGATATTCGGCCCGACTGGGATCTGAGCACTCCTGGCCTGCGCGAGGCTTGGAACGCCGGCGACTTGTCCCCGTTTCATGGATGGAATAAGAGTCCAAAAACGGACTAACGCGGACGGACGTGACTCATTCCGAACTCATCTCTCGGCCGTCCCGTCGATGGATCGACTCACATGCCGGATAATCCGATGATTACCAGAACGGCGCAGCGATTCCCGGCGCCTTGTCCAGCGAGGTACTCATTCGCCTTTTCATCTCTTTGGGCTATCGGGTGTCGATGGCCGGACCGCTGGAAACACACGGAACCGTTTCCTACCTTCAATCCGGTAGGTCTCGAAATCAGCGTGATCCACAGTAAACACTGTGGACAGTCCCTCGCGCCTCGCCAGATAGACCAGGGTCGCGTCGGCGAAATCCATTGGGCGATCCCAATACCGCGACATGAGGGTTTGAATTTCGGGCAGTTCTGAGTCCTCGATGACCGCCAGTCTGATCGCGCCGGAGCGTATGAACTTCCAAGCCGTCTCCATCTCATGACGCTCGTCGCCTACCAGATGGAATAATTCCGTAAGCACGGCCTCAGAGGTCACCAGCGGCAGTCGTAGTTGCCGAAACGTGTCTACGCAAACCCCGTGCCATCGATCCGTCCTATCCAGGAGGGCCAGAATCGCACCCGTGTCGATCAGGACCTCAGCGGCCATAACGCCGCCGCAGACGATCACGTACGGCTTCCGAAGCCGTCTCCGAACGCCGCGCGTTCCCACTCGCTAGAGTCCCGACCCACTTCGATGCCGCCTTTTGCAGCCGCCGCTGCTCTTCCTCACCGTCGTTTGCCATGCCGCTCTTCTGCAGCCATTCGCGCGCTGCGGCGTCCAGAGCGGCAGCCACCGATATCTTCCTCCGGCGCGCCTCTCGCTCCAGACCCGTCTTGACCTCAGCGGATACCCGCCAGCTATACACTTCGGTCTTCATGCACTACATTGTAGTGCATTCCGCGAATGAGCTTGCACCCAGGTAAGCTCCTTGGGTTATTGGGTGAAAGCCTCGGTATCACGCGTCGTTACCACACCGGCTCACCGCCCTCGGCATTATAGAGGTGATACGTATGCCATCCAAACCGCAGAAGGCTACCTCATCACGCCGTATGATCCCGCGATCGAGGAGCAGCTTGATGCTGGCCGCGAGTTCATGAAGGAATATCGCGATACGTTCAAAGCCCCTTGCCAAGTGATTCCTGAACCCCGCTAACCGCCCTTGTCCGGAAACAACCCCGGCATCCACCGCGATGCCAGCGCAGCCGGTAACGCCAGCCGCACCGGCGCGCGCGAACTGTCCGAAACCAGCACCCGCTTTTCAAGAAGAGCCGAAACAATACGGCGCGCCTGCCGCGGCCCGGTGCCGGCAACAGTATCGGCGTCACCCCGAGGCAGGTCGCCCCGATAGAGTACCGCCTCCAGAATTTGGCCGGACTTCCCCGGCAGATTCCCAAGCCGTATCTCCTCTTCCGCCCACAGCAGAATGCGGGTTCGCAAGCGATCCGGTTGCATCAGGCTCTCCATGAAGTCCACCTGATCGATGCAGATCCTGAGGAAGAACCGCGTGAACTCAACCAGTGCCTCTTCACTCAGGTTGCCCCGGCCGTCCAGGTCGTTTCGGCGTGTCTGGTCGCAGTTGGCAAGAAGAGCCTTGTACTCAGCCACGTTCCGCGCCAGCCCGCGAGCGACGGACCACACTCCTCCGGACTCCAAACGATCCAACAACATGGCATGTGACATCAGCCGCGCCACGCGGCCATTGCCATCAAGGAATGGATGGATCCACAACATCCGATGGTGTGCAGCCGCGGCCGCGATGATCGATTCAGTTTTCCCGACGCTGCCGTACGCCTCCTCAAATCGTCGCAGGAAACGCCTCACGGCGCCCGCGCTGATGGCGACATGAGTTCCCACAACAACATCGCGCGTTCGCAACTCCCCGGGCGCAACGCGAACCCGCTCTTTGGTTACTGGGTTTACTACCCACAGAAGATCGGCAGGCAACAACTCACAGAAGCGCCGGTGGATCTCGCAGATTCCCTCCGCCCTGATGGAGGACGCCCACGTTGCGCCGCCGCCATCAATCCACTGCTGGACCGCAATATGCGCCAGTGCCTCCAGTTGCAAGTCACGTTGGCGGGCGTCCCGGCTGTAGTCGTTCCTAAGTGCTCGCTCAATGTCCACGGGATGGGTGTCGTGGCCCTCAATCAGGTTGGAATAGTAGCAGTTCATCGCCCGCACGAGATCGGCGAGCGAACTCCGTAAGGAACTCGGTAGACTGCGGCGGAAGCCCGCTGCCTTCTGCGCCAACTCAAGCGCCAGATCGGTCAGGGCTGCCCGATTCAACGAGCCGCCGCTAACAAGTAACGGCTCCATCGCAGCGAGGAATTCGCCTCGATCATCCGCCTGTATGTCCACTTCTATGTCCACTTCTTGAACGCTACAACTATCACTATATCATAAGTTTATATACACTTAATGGCTCTCGCACAGCATCGTTATGTCCGCTTTGAAGTCCTCGCCCTATCTCGAAGGACCAGTGAAGGAACCTCGCCGCAGAAGCGTCCGGGTTCCCGTGTTCAAGCCCCAGTCTGCCTGTCAATCTCGAGACGCTGGCGTCTCGGGATCCCCGGGAATGAGTTGGAAATCTACTGGAATCCGCAACCATTCCGGCGGAGGCTCGATGCCGAGACGCAAATCTTCAAGTTCTGTTACGAAACGCAAATGCTTACCGTCGAGATCCACCTTGATATCCCTCTGCACTACCAGGTTCCCCAACTCGACGGAATGACACACCCTTCCTATCACTTCAATGCCCCCATCCGGCCTAACGCGGTTCGCCGTGCTTTGCAGGCACCGGACACCATTCACCTCCACTTCTCGCATCTCCGGACTTGATGGGAGCGGGCCTAAAGCCGATGGATCGAGATCGGCAAAGTAAGCGAGTTTCCGCGCCCGGTTAACCTGATACGATCGTCGATCGACGGCGTCTTGGATCCGGTCATAGCGATTGTGCAACGAGACATTTGAGCCTGCCGAGGAGTACCTGCGTCCCTCGCTGTCGCGCGCCTCGATTTGGCGGACGATTTCTTTTACGGTCTCGCCTTGTCCAGGCTCAGCACTATATATGGTTGTCTTACAAGTCACGATGTAAGGCTGTTGGCTTTGGATAGCGGTCTGCGCTCTGAGTGTGCCAGGCACTAAAAGAGCACAGCAACACAGTACGGATACTTGAATCCCGTGTCGCATGGTATATCTCCTTATCTCTTCCTTCCACACCTACGCGTAACAAAAACACCCAACGGCAATAGAAATGTTAAACTGACCTACCGCATTTGCGGAAGTGCGAGGCAGAATACCTTCCTTGAACTCCTTCTTGCCAGGCCGTTCTTCGCGCTAAGCAAATCCTAAGAGAGGGCCGGCATCCAGGAAAGAACATTAATTCTTTCTTAATCTGTCTTGGGATCCCCGTAGAGCTTTCGGGCCGACGACGCGGGAGGAGGTGCCTCCAGCGCCAGTCAGTGATCAGTCACCAATTTCGAAAACTATTTCTGCCCTGCCATCAAGGGCTTACAAAACCACCCGCACGGATCCCCGCCGCCCGCTGCTACCCTACCTCACGAATGCCGGTCCCCTTGTGGATCGGCTTTCTCATTGCGAAATCAAGCGACCCGAAAGGACGAAATACAATGGCCACCACCGCCCAAATCACTGCCAATCGCGCCAATGCGAAAAACTCCACCGGTCCCGTCACCGACGAGGGGAAACAGCACTCCGCTCACAACTCGACAAGCCACGGGCTTACCTCGAAGGATGTCTCCATCCCAGCTGACCTCGCCGGCGAATTCGAAG
>JBDTMC010000404.1:0-7224 GCA_039934475.1 Bryobacteraceae bacterium
AGACATCGAGATAGCCGTCGTTGTTGTAGTCATACCAGACGGCTGACAGGCTGAAGCTGGCATTGGTCAGGCCGGCCTTGGCCGCGACCTCCGTGAATCTGCCGTGTCCGTCGTTATGAAACAACTCGTTCCGGCCGTAGTTCAGAACCAGCAGGTCTACAAAGCCATCGTTGTCGTAATCGGCGGCTGCGCAACCGGCGGAATAGCGACTGCCGCCGACGCCGGCCTGTTCCGTGACATCGGTAAACTTGCCGTGACCGTCATTACGGAACAAGTGGTTCGTGAGTTTGCCACGGAGATCGCGGCTCTTCGGGTCGCTTACGCCTTCGGTCCACCTTCCGTTTGGGAAATAGACATCCAGGAAACCATCGTTGTTGTAGTCGAAGACGCAGACTCCAGTGCCGGTGCCTTCGACGATGTTGTCCAGGTGACGATCACCGTAGCTTTGCTTAAAATCGAGGCCCGAGGCTTTCGTGAGGTCGATGAAGCAGATGCCGCCGGCGGTTGGCTGGGGTTCCCCTGGGAAGGCGAGTAAGGCCACGCAACCTAGCGCCAGCAACGCAGGCGCAACAACACCGCAGGCGGTCGCCAATCTCCTCATGGCTATCAACTGTTACCTCCTTGGCGCTACCGGGACTCCCATTTGTGTTGGCGAAACGAAGGCGGGCAAAAGGGCTGGCCCAGAGACAGCTTTCACCCTCCGCGCACACGCTGCGTTTCCGCGTAGCCTCGGCGGCGGGGACAGCTCATTCCGGAAGGCGGCTTGGGCATGCTATTGAGCGACAGCGGCTGAGCCGCAGTTGCCAGTATTGATGTCGAAGAACCACGCCATTTCGGATCATATCGCCACCCTAGCAGTCCGTGGCGCAAGTGGTCAGGTTCGAAAAATGGGGCTGGCATGATTTTCCGACCCTCGTAAGCTACTGTAAATACGGAAGTTCCCAAGGGAGGAAATTCGTGCCTGTACCAATTTTTCCGGCGCACGGCGTTGCACCACGGGCTGCTAGATTGATTCGGGTTCACCCTCATCACGGTACTCGGGTCCTACTGTGGGCGCACAAGCAGGGTCACGGCATTCGAAAGCACGGGACCGAACTCCGTGACCATGCGGCAAACCGTCACGGTGTACTTCCCCGGCTCGGCAAGCACGTACGCTTCCGCTATGTCCATGTCGGCCTTCAACACGTCCCCAGGCTCAACCGAGGCTGCAAAATTCCGGAAGTTTACGTCTGGAACGCGGCCGATGTGTCTCATGATCTTTGCGCTTTCCGTCAATGGCGGTTCGGAGCCGTGAGAGTCCACAACATGGATCTCAAACGAGCGTTGCGCGGAACTCTCGATAACCGTGAACGGTCGCTTTGAGGAGTTGGCCAATTCAACGTGCAACACGGCTCGTCCCCCGAAGCTAATCCCGGCATCGCCTAATGAGATTCGCAGGATGGCCTCGGTCGACGGACGCGGCGGGCGTTTGTCACTCATACACCGGGTCTGTGCCCAGCCGCAGCAACTAAGGCACACGAACGAAGTCAACTTCAGAGCTAAACGCATATTGCCTCCATCAATGACAGTTGTTAGTGGCATTCGCAACCTGCACCCATAACGGCGATGCCGTCTGCGCTGTAGTCGCAGGCGGCGTAACGACGGGCGCACCACTCAGCGCCCAAATTGAACCACTGAATACCGCGGTGCCAGACCAACCCCAATTAACCTTAGCGATTGAAACCGGAATCGAGGGACTGGATGGCTGCCACATCAAGTAAGCAGTGAAGGAGAACGACACTTCCTCCTGAGTGAAGGGAGCCGCCAGAGTTGCATTAGGACTGTCCGTCATGCTGGTTCCGGACCGGTAAGGATACACCGTATCCAGGCCCGAGGTTGTACATGTGAGAGTGTTCGGTGTGTATTTGCCACTAAAAGAATTGACGAGTTGGACCCATTGAGAGCTGCCTGAAAAGCCGGTCGGCTGCGTTACAGTGGCGGTGAATGAGACTCCGCGAGTACCCAGACTCCTCCCCAACTGAATCTGCCATCCGTTGTCCTGATTGACGTTTACGGTCGAGGTCGCCGTTGCAATGGTGTAGGTCGGCGATAGGACTACAAACGTCGTGGTAGCCTGGTAGGTCTGTCCGGACGTCGTCACGCTATAAGAGACCGTACTCGTTCCGGCCGCTGTATAGTAAAACGTGACCTCACTACCGGTGGTCACGACCGGGGGATTCGTGGCATTCGAGTTGTCCGCTGCCACTACATAGTCCCCAACGTAGCCTCCGCTTATGCTCCAATTCTGATTTGTGATCGTAAGTCAAGTGATCCCAGTTGCGGTGAGGTGAATCTGCTGGCCTACCGCAACCTTGGTCGTCTTATTTTTGACTTTCGTGCTACCCAATGAGATGCCCCGTGTCACCGTCGCTGTTCCGAATGCGGATTGCAGACAGTTCCCAGACGCCATTATGGCGGTGGCACCGCCGCTACCGACGCCATAACCCCAGAATGTCGCAGTTGAAGACGTCCAAGATCCATACACATCTGCGATACTCTGGTTGTTCCCTCCCCAATTGTAAGTGTATCCCAGGCCACTGTGGCTAGCTGATTGGCCGGAACAGCCGTAGGGGTTCGCGCTCAAACAGATTGCCGGGATGACCGGTCCGAGATAAAGCGGACTGCTCGACGAGTCATAGTCAAAGGCAATGGAACTCGTGGCAAGAGAGGCGCCACACAACACAAAGGTATACGAGCAACTGAAGTTGCGCGCGGCTCTCCTATTTCCAGCCACCGACTGCGACACCGGGTCGATCTGCATCAAGCGCCCCTTGCCCTCCGACGGGTTGGCATTGAACCAGCTAATTTCGCCTTGTTCCATGGTCTGGGGCAGCACCGCGCCGTCCTGGTCCTTAGCTTGGCCGGCGATCAGATCCCGGATACTAATGGCCCGCGTCTCCATCGGAGCCAGTTCGTAAGGCTGTTGCCAGAGCACGCTGCCATTGCCAATTTTCACGTTAAAGTACTTCGCCTCCGCGGAATGATTGAACAGCAGTAACACAGCGTCCCTGCCGCCCGTGAGCTCCCAAGGATGGCCGCCCCCATTGGTCAACGTCAGCTCATCCTTGCCAATCTGTTCCACCAGTCCAAATCCCGGCGCACCCACCGCTACCACGCTTGCCATGAGCGTGCCCGGCGCAGCATCTGACTGCACGATCAAGGAATTGCGCAGTCCCGGATCGCCGGTCAAGGACGGTAGGGCAATGGTCTGAGTGCTGAGGCCGGGAACGCTGACGGTTGCCACTTGGCTGGCCTCCGGGCCAGATTCGTTGGTCCGGGAGAATAGTACTGAAGCTTCACCGGCTTGGAGCCGAAATTCACTACGGAAACCTGGGGAGTGAAGAACGAGCCGGGTAGCAAATTAGCAACGCCGACGGGAACCCCGGTGAATACGGTATTCCCGGAGCGAAACGTCGCAGCGTCCACGAAATTCTCGGAACTGAGCAGCACCCCCCTGGCCACGCCACGCCAGGAGAAGCCAAACGCGGTCAAAGTGCCGGGAGGCCCGGTACCGGCCACCGACATACCGAAGGATCCCCGATCGGCAGATGCTTGCGCCGGGGCAGCTAGGGCATCATCAATCAAGCTGAATGAAGCACGGGTAGAGTTCGTGCAAGCCTGGAGTAGAGCCCAGCCGCCGGCTCGGAGCTTTACCTGCTGCTGCGTGGGGGCACCCTTCTCAGTGATGCAGAGGACCGTGGCGGTCTGGGCGGCTGCTGCCGTATTCTTCAGAGCTACGACCGGATTGTTCAGCAAGGATGCGCCGGCAGAGCGAAGAATTCCCGATCTCGGCATGCCAACCATTAGGAACTCTTCCTCGATATGTTGCCCGATATTGGCCCCGAATCCGATGACTGAGAGCTGCGCCGCGATCGCCATGGTGACCACCTTCGCCGGGTCGGGCAGAACTTCCACCGATCCCATCGTCTCGACCGAGTTGGCCGCGCGCAATAGGGCGCCCACCAGCAGACCTTTCCGCGCATGTGAGGGAAGAGCAACCGTTTGCTCGATAATCTGGGCGCCATTACGGTCGAACAAAACCACTCGAGCGGTAACTGCGAAACTGAGCTCATTCACCATTGTGATAGTGCTCCTGAACCCCGCGCTCTCGATAAACAAGGGCGCAGACAGTACCTGGGGCATTTCACTCATAGAGTCTGCGTCTGCTGCCGCGGTACGGCCTTGGCAGAAGAGAGCAGACGGAAAAGCGAAAATTACCAACACACCCGCAATGATTCGCGTGATCGGACGAGAGGGAAGCTTCATCGGCACAGCTCGTTGACTGAGGTTACGTCAAATCCGTCTCTAAGTAAAGAACAATCGCTCGCGTCGTTGGAGGCGCCGACGAGTTTCGTAACATAACATCAGCGATGCCGATACGAACAGAAGACACTTGATCCAGCTTGTTCGGGGTAACGGGTCGGTCAGCCAGCAGAATGTGCCGGCCAACCCGGGTTAACTACTGGCTCGCTCGGCTGTAAGGAAGCTCCATTGGCATAGTTCCGTGACAGTGGCTACGATAAGTCGCGTTCGAAGTGAAAACAGTCGTCCATGGACCTTAAGGCGCCGGCGGGATTCGGGCCATGGCAGAGTCCTTCCCTCTAAAACCGTGTCGCCGGACCGCGTCCCAAACTCCAGATGATACACTCTTAGCCTTGGTATCTTGCCATGCGTTACACAATCGTTCCAGCCCTTTTTCTACTCACCCCGCTCGCCTTCGCCTGCGATTCGAACATCACTGTCACTACCACCGCCGACAGCGGCTTCGGTAGCTTCCGTCAGGCGGTAAGTGACGTGTGCGACGGCGGGACCATCACGTCCCAACTGCCGGCCCAGTCCACGATCTTCCTCACTTCCGGACCCATCGCCATCGCCAAATCCGTCGCCATCACCGGTCCCTCCCGAGCGGATCTCGCCATCGACGGCGGCGGGGGACAAATTCTCATCACCTCGGGCAGCGCCGTGTCCATCCAGGCCCTCACGCTCCGGAACGCGAATTTGGATGCCTATAACGGAAGCGCCATCATCAACAGCGGCGGCCTCCAACTTACCAATGTGCGCATCACCGGTTCGGCCGGCTTACTTGGTCCAGTGAACAACCGAACCGGAGCCAGCATGACTGTGAAAGCTTGCCTTTTCGATCACAACTCCGGACGCACAGTAGCCGCGGTCGAAAACGCCGGCTCCCTGCTCGTCCAGAACAGCACCTTCCAATCAAATACCTCTGCCAACAGCGGCGCCTTGGACAACCTGCCTGGCGGGGTCATGACCGTAGAGGATTCCACGTTCACCAATAACGCATCCACTTACGGCAGCGGCATAGCAAATGGTGTGCTCGGCGACCAGAGTTCCCAAACGACCATCCGCCGCTGCGTTTTTCAGGGAAACCATGCATCTTATGCCGCCGGCGCCGTCTACAACGGCGGTGGAACAGTGCTGATCAGTCAGAGCACCATCTCGCAGAACACCGGCCAGCAGGGCGGCGCGGTCGGCAACTTGGGAGGCGCCACCATGACCATTGAATACTCCACCGTCGATTCGAACCATGCCACCGGTGCAGCGCTGGATTTCCCCACAGGCGGTGGAATCCGGAACGACGGCATCTTCGTACTCCGCTACTCGGCGGTGACAAACAATATCAGCAATGGCTCGGGCGGCGGGTTCACTAACGCGTTCGACGGTACCTTCACTATCCTCAGGTCCACCCTCTACGGAAACCAGGCTCGCAGCGCCCAGGGCGGCGCTATCAGCGCGGTGTTTGCGGGCCGCGGCGTCATCGCCTTCAGCACGATCGTCAACAATACAGATTACTTTTATCACGCCGGCGGTATATCGTCGCAGGGCAGCAGGGTTAACAGCATCGGCACCATCATTGCGAACAACCCCACTGGGAATTGCGACACCACCCCACTCGTCACCAGGGGATTCAATATCAGCAGCGATACCACTTGTGGGTTTTCCGGCACTACGGACATGTCTGGAACCGACCCTCTGCTCGGTCCCCTTGCCATGAACGGTGGCGTTACGCTTACACTTGCTTCCCTGCCTGGCAGTCCCGCCATCGATTCGGGCGGGACCACGGGTTGCAGTCCTGCCGATCAGCGCGGAGTGCCCGCGCCTCAAAACGGCATCTGCGACCGCGGCGCCTACGAGGCGGCCGCCCTCCGCGGCTCCATGACGTATCAGTACGCCGCCAGCGACGCAAGTCAAGGTAGCTTCACTTACTTACTTCTGGAGAACAACACTTGGTCCGATGGGGTAGGCGGGTTCGGAAGTTACAACTACCAACCCGGTACGGGTATCGTTTTGACGGAGAGCCCTTCCACCGGATGCCAGGCGCGTTCCACCGGACGGGTGGATTCCACGGGTCTCGCCAGCGGAACTCGCGTCTGCCAGGACGGCTCAGGGGTCAAAGGCCGGTGGACCGGAGGGATCAGCATTCCCTAAGGCGCGGGGTCGCGGTAATCTAATACATAACCGAGGTGGCTATGCGCACTATCAAGCTTGCAGGCGTTCTTCTTCTCTCCCTTTGCCCGATCGCGCCCGCTGCGTCGAGCCTGGTTTACGAGTACTCCTACCAGGGTTGGACAGCCCCACGTGGCAAAGCTGCAGCGGACACGGCGACGCTGCGCGAGGGAAAGCCCTCTCTGCGCCTGGAAGCCACGTCTCCAGATAAAGACGCGTTGGTGGAATCGGCCCCCGTGTCCCTCACCATCGGCAAGCGCTACGAAATCCGCGCTTGGGTGAAGACGGAGAACCTCGCCGTGCGCGACGTGGACCGCTCGCCTATCGCGTCCGGAGCCACGCTCAATATGGCCTCCATGCCGTTCGATGTGCATTCGGAAGCCGTCGGCGGCACACGCGCCTGGCGCAGACTTTCGCTGAAGTTTACCGCCACCCGCTCGCAGGATCGAATCGTGTTGTCAGCCGGAAACGGTGGCGCACTTACCGGCAAAGCATGGTTCGCCGGCGTCAGCCTGGAAGAGATCTCGGCCCGCGACCAGTGGCCTTCACGCCCCGCGGTAAAAACCTTCGGCCCCGGTTATCGCTATCCGACGGGCGGTTGGATCTACCTCCATATTGAAGGCGAACCCTACGAACGTGGCTACCAGCACGGATATCTCATGGCTCCGGAGATTGTTCGCTACATCGATCGAAACTGGGGGCGCGCCACGCTGATGTCTC
>JBDTMC010000405.1:0-7212 GCA_039934475.1 Bryobacteraceae bacterium
CAAGTGAACGTGGAGTACGCCGCCCATAGCCGCACTGGGCTGTTCGAGGCCGGCGATCACTATGGCGAGATCTGGTATCAGATGGACGGGCGGCGTGTGATGAGTCGCTCCACAACGGAACCCATCGTCATTGAGACGGTGTTGTCGCTGGCCGGCGTGCCCCAGCCGGCCGAAGGAAAAGACGCTACCTATGCGGGCCATCCACTGACCACACAGCCTGTGGGCGCGGCTTGGTTCTACTATATGGCGTGGCCGGCGGCCGTGCTGTTAGGCTGGTGGTTTCATGAAACAACTCCTGCTGTTGGTTCTGGGCGCGGCGCTCGCCAGTAGCGCGACGATCAAGATCGACGTGGCCGATGAAAAGGCGGGCGGCGAATCGAAGAAGTTTCTCGCCATGGTGGGCAACTGGACCGTGACCGCGGACCACTCCCGCAACGTCATCATGGTGGACGGCACAGAGTGGCGCAAGGGCCAACCAGCCGGCGGCCTGGCGGAAAAGGCGCGCACGATTTACGGGTCGCGGCACGAGGATTTCATCGACAACGTGAAGGCATTCGCCTACTTCCCCTACGCCGTGGCGCAGGGCGTTGACGATTTTAAAGACGGCGAGATCAGTGTCAAGTTCAAACTCGGCGGCGGAGCGCTGGATCAATGTGCGGGCATCCTGTTCAACCTCAAAGTAAACGGCGACTACCTCGCGGTGCGCTTCAACGGGAAGGAAGACAACCTTGTACTCTGGACGTTCAATAAGGGCGTCCGCAAGTTCGTTAAACGCGGTGCGGAAAACATGCCCCTTCCGATGCAACAGTGGCACGACATGAAAATCGCTGTGGACGGTACGCAATTGAAGGGCTGGCTGAATGGGAAACTGTTGCTGGAATATACGCTTCCGGAGGCGGTGACAGGCAAGGTGGGGTTGTGGTCCAAGACCGATAGCATCAGTTCCTTCGACGACTTCACAGTGACCTCGAAGTAATGACCTCGCTGCTGGCCTATCTGCTGGCCGCTTTGTGCGAGATCGGCGGGTGCTTCGCCTTTTGGGCGTGGCTACGGCTGCACAAAAGCCCATTGTGGACGATTCCGGGGATGGTGTCCCTGATTCTGTTTGCGGTCCTCTATGGACCGCGTGGAAGTTGAGGTCGTGATATTCTCAGTCCACGATGAACAAAATGGCTTTGAAGGTTGCGCTGCTTGGCTTGGCGGCGATGCAGGCGGCGGGTGCCCCCATGCTGGTTTACTTCGGCACATATACGGGTCCGAAGAGTAAAGGGATCTATGTTTCGCGCTTCGATCCGGCGACAGGGAAGCTGGAAGCGCCGCGGGTGGCAGCCGAGATCGCCGGCCCTTCGTGGGTCACCATCCACCCGAATGGCAAGTTCCTCTACGCAGTCAGTGAATCGGGCAATGGCGCCGTGTCCAGCTTTTCGATTGCACCGGGCACAGGTGAGCTGAAGTTACTGAACACGGTGACGTCGGGCGGCAACGGGCCGTGCCACTTGGCCGTCACCTCCAAGGGCACTCATATCGCGGTGGCGAACTACGGCAGCGGCAGCACCGCGGTTTTTGCCTTGGGGGCGGACGGGAAGATCGGCGTTCGCACGGGTTTCTATCAGAACCGCGGCACGAGTGTGGACAAGGGGAGGCAGGAAGGGCCGCACGCACACGCTGTAGTGTTCTCAGCCGACGACCGCTTTCTGACGGTTCCGGACCTCGGTACCGACGAGTTCCTCAGCTTCAAAGTGAATGGCGGGATGATTGAACGCAACGGCGGGACGAAGGTGAAGGCCGGCTTGGGGCCGCGTCACTTTGCGCTGCACCCGGGACATAAATTCGCATACGGCTTGAATGAGATGGGCTCCGCGGTGACGGCGTTTGCTTATGATGCCGGCACGGGCGCCATGAAGGAACTGGAGACTGTCTCCACCCTGCCTGCGGATTTCCATGGCTCGAGCAACTCAGCCGAAATTCAGGTGGATCCGAAGGGCAGTTTTGTCTACGCCTCCAATCGCGGCCACGACAGCATTACGGTATTTGCGATCGATTCAAAGACCGGTAAGCTGACCTTTGTGCAGAGGGAGTCGACGCAGGGGAAGACGCCGCGCGGGTTCAACCTCGACCCGACGGGAAAATGGCTGATTGCCGGCAATCAGGATAGCGATTCCGTGGTGCTGTTCAAGGTGGACGCGACCAGCGGGAAGCTGACGCCGTCAGGAACCAAACTCACCGTCGGCGGGCCGGTGTGCGTTCAGTTCCTGGCGCAGAAATAGCCGGCCGGTTCGCGAGAGACTATGCTTTCCGCCGCGCTAGCGCGAACCCGGAATATCGCGAGGAGTGTCTGCACGGGCACCGCCGTTTTGATGCTGGCGGCAGGCCTCCTCTGTGGGCAGTCACATACCTTTAAGTTTTACGGCCGCGAAGCGGGACTTACCGATCTAGACATTCACTGCATTTTGCAGGACAAAGAGGGGTTCCTGTGGGTGGGGTCGCATTACGGACTCTTCCGCTATGACGGCTTCGAATTCCGGCGTTTTACCACCGAACAGGGCTTGCCGGGCAACGGGATCGCGTCGCTCCACGAAGATAGCGACGGCACGCTTTGGGTGGGGACCTCACGCGGTGTGGCACGCCGCAATGGAGCACGATTCGAGAGCACTCCCGATGAATTGAAAGTCTCAATGTGGAGCACGGCGGGCATCAGCTCTAACAAGGCCGGCGATGTGTACCTCGCTGGATCTCGCGGCTTGTGGGTGAAACGGCACGGCAAGCCGCTGCTAGAGGTGCGGTGGCCAGAGAGCGTCAGTCAGAAGAAAGCCAACTTCGTCCACGTCGGCCCAGACGGCGCAGCATGGTTCGGATGCGGAGACACACTCTGTGTGTTGCGCGGCGAGACTGTGACGGTGTTGGGACCAGCGCAGGGCGTGACGCCAACCGTGTGGTCGAGCGCGGTCACCGCACCGGATGGAACGCTGTGGGCACGCAGCCTGACATCGGTGATCGCACTTGCGCCGGGTGGCAAGACCTTCCAGGCGAGAGACCGCGGCCTGGAGGCAATGACGTTGCCGGCGGGAATGGCGATCGACCGCGAAGGCACTGTGCTTGTCCCTTCCAACGCCGGCTTGGCGCGCCTGCGCGGCCAGACCTGGGACTACCCAGCGCGTAAGCCGGCATTACCTTCAAATACCTTGAGCGCCATCTACCAGGATCGCGAAGGGTCGATCTGGATCGGAATGTCGGGTGGGGGCTTGGCGCGCTGGCTCGGCTATGGGACCTGGGATGCGTGGACAGACAACGAGGGGCTACCGGATCCTATGGTGTGGTCCATAACGGGCGACGGCAAGGGTGGAGTATGGTGCGGCAACGACCTGCAACTGGCACATGTGGATGCAAGTGGGCATGTCTCGACAGTGGGTCCGAAAGGTCAACGGATTTATGGGGTGTGGCGAGATGGCAAAGGAATCGTCTGGACGGGTGGACGCGGAACGGTGGGCCGCTACGACCCCGGCAGCGGGAGTTATCGCGGCTATCCCTTAGCGGAGGGCGCGGAGAGCAGTCTGGCCCGAGGCATAATTGAGGACGGTGCAGGCAGTCTCTGGGTATCGACGGACAATGGTTTGTTCCAAGCCGCCAGCGGCGACCCAGCGATCCGGCTAAAGCGTGCCACCCCGCTCGGGGTGCCCCCCGATACCCGCTTCAATCAATTGGTGCTCCAAGGTCCGGGCGACTTCTGGGTGGGTTCGGCCAAAGGGCTGCATCACTACCGGAACGGGGTGTGGACCAGGTACGGCAAGGCCGAGGGATTGCGCGACGAGTCCGTTACACACGTCGCACTGGGCCGCAACGGCGATGTATTTCTGGCGTACGACACGGGGATGGGAATCACCCGGCTGAGTCCAGACGGCAAAGGCTTCAAGGCAGTGAACTACACTGCCGACACCGTGCTCGGTTCGAATCTCGCGTACTTCATCGGAGTAGATCGTCACGATCGCGTCTGGGTGGGGACTAATGGGGGGCTCGATGTACTGGAGGGCACCCGGTGGCGGCATTTCGATCAAGGTGATGGGATGCTGTGGGATGACCTGAACAGCAATTCCTTCTACGAGGACCCGGATGGCGCGATTTGGATGGGTACGGCGCGCGGGATATCGCGTTACCGCGCGCCTTTCCCCTTGCCCTTTACACAAGCCTACGCTGTGGTGATTACGGCAGCGGCGCTGGGCCGAACCGAATACGGTTCGCCGTTAGAGCGGATCATCGTTCCTTATGAGGACCGAACGTTCCGGAGCAAGTTCTCAGCCCTGACGTTCCAGCGGGAACATCAGATTCATCTTCGATACCGGCTGCGCGGGCTGGACGACACATGGGTGGATACGCGCCAGCGCGAGGCAACCTTTCCGTCGCTGTCTCCGGGTGAGTATCGTTTCGAGGTGATGGAAGCGGGCAGCACAGCAAAACCGGCGTACGTGAAATTCACGGTGCGGCCGCCCTGGTGGAGGTCGGCGTGGTTCCTCAGCCTGTGCCTGGTGGCGGCGGCGGTGCTGGCGTTCTTCGCCTGGCGCTGGCGGGTGTATGTCTTCGTTCGGCGGCAACAGCAACTGGAATCGCTGGTGGCGCAGCGGACGCAGGTGATGGAGAAGCAGACGAAGGCTATCGCCGAACTGCTGCAGAAGGCGGAGCAGGGGAACAAGGCAAAGAGCGAGTTTCTGGCGAACGTCAGCCACGAGATCCGTACACCCATGACGGGAATTCTGGGGATGGCGGACATGCTGCTGGAGACGCGTGTGGACGCACGCCAGCGGGAATACCTAAACCTCTTACGGTCGTCGGCCGAGGCGCTGCTCTCGTTACTGAACGACATCCTGGATATCTCCAAGATCGAAGCCGGGAAGCTGGAACTGGATCCGATGGCCTTCTCATTGCGGCCCGTGGTTCTCAGTTCCATCGAGGTGTTGCAGACGAAGGCGCGGCGCAAGGGTCTGACGCTGCATGTGAAAGTGGGCGAGGGCGTGCCGGAGCACGTGATGGGAGATGCCAGACGGCTGCGGCAAGTGATTGTGAACCTGGTGGGTAATGCCGTGAAGTTCACCGAGGAAGGCAGCGTGACTATCAACGTGACGCGCGACGCGTCCACGGCCGATGAACCGCCAGTTCTGTTTAGCGTAGTCGACACTGGGATCGGAATTCCGCGGGGGAAACAAGAATACATCTTCGAGCCTTTTGGCCAGGCCGATAGCTCGACCACCAGGAAGTACGGCGGCACAGGTCTTGGTCTGGCGATCTGCCGGCAGTTGGTTGCGCTGATGGGTGGGCGTATCTGGGTGGAGAGCGAGGAAGGCAAGGGGAGTTCGTTCTGCTTTACTGTGCCGCTGGCGCCATTGGAGAAGGGCCCGGACATCGCCGAGGGCAGCAAGGAAGCGGAACCCAAGGGCAAAGGCATGCGGATCCTTGTAGCCGAGGACCAAACCGTCAATCAGAGGATTCTGTCGGCGATGCTGGAGCGGATGGGGCATCATGTCACGCTGGCCAAGAATGGACGTGAGGCCGTGCAGCTCACCGAATCGCTGAATTTTGACGTAATCCTGATGGACATTCACATGCCCGAGATGGACGGCTTTGAAGCGACTGGCCTGATCCGGAAGCGCGATCGGGAGAGAGGGAAGCGCACTCCGATTGTGGCCGTGACAGCGCTGGCGATGTTGAGCGACCGGGACCGGTGTCTGGCCGCGGGAATGGACGCGTACGTGACCAAACCGTTCCAGGCCGAGCGTATCGTCAGCGCGATCCGCGAGGCAGTAACGCTCGCGGATTCCAGCGGAGCGCAGGGCGACTAGGCGATGTCGAAGAGCAGAACGTTGTAGTTCTTGTGACTCAGACACCTCTCCAGTTCCGGCCACACCTTGCCATGCGTCTCCGTCGCCACCCACTTTTGCCGCAGTTCTTCACTTTCGAACGCCAGCACGAAGCGATAGTTGGCATCGCCCGGCGCTTTGCCGACAACGGCGGTACGCAGCTTGAGGATTCGGACGTCCATGTAGCCGGGCTGTTTGGCAGCCGCCGGCTTGAACGCCGTGTAAAACTTTCCCACGAACACCTTCTCGCGAGCGGGGTCCACCGTAAGGTCGACATGAAGCAGAATGAAGCGCTGAGGCGCCTGTCCCAGTGCCAGGCTCGCTCCGGCGCCTGCCGCCAGCACGGATTTAAGATAGGTTCTGCGTTGCATCGTTGATTCTCCTAATAGAGGGCTTTTTTGCCTTCCACCGCAAGTTTGATGCGGTAGAGTCCGGTGCGAGCGGTCATGTAGAGCGATTTGCCATCGTCACCCCAATTGCAGTTGGCGGGGGTTTCAGTGGGCTTAATCGTGCCGAGGTGTTTGCCTTCGGGTGAGAGAATCCAGATGCCGCCCGGACCGCTGCCGTAGACATTGCCTTTGGAGTCTACCTTCATCCCGTCGGGCAAGCCGTCTGCGGTTTCCGCGGTGACGTCGAAGAACACCTTGCCGTTGGCGAGCGTGCCATCGGCTTTGACGTCGTAGCGCATCCAGACCTTGTGCTTTTCGTCGGAGTTGGCGACGTAGAGCACTTTCTCATCGGGCGAGAAGGCGATGCCGTTGGGACGTGTGAGGTCCTTCACGAGCAGCGTGAGCTTACCTGCGGCCAGCCGGAAGACTCCGTTGTAGGGCAGTTCTTTCTTCTTGTCGGTGTCCTGGCCAGCGAGACCGTAGGGCGGGTCAGTGAAATAGAGGGAACCATCGGACTTGTAGACGAGGTCGTTCGGGCTATTGAATTTCTTGCCTTGGAACTTGTCGACAAGCATGGTGACTTTGCGGTCTTTGTCGATGGTGACGATGCGGCGGTTCCCGTGCTGCACCAGGATCACACTACCGTCTTTGCCTGCCACCATTCCGTTGGAGCCGATGAAGGAGCCCGCAGGCGCGTCTGTGCCGTCATAACCGGCGGGCTTGAGGATTTCCGTAACAGTGCCATCGGGCGACCACTGGCGGACGACGTTCCCGACAACATCGCTGAACCAGAGATGGCCGGAGGGGAACCACAGCGGCCCCTCAATGAAAGTGAAACCGCCGGCGAGCTTTTCCACCGTGGCTGAGGGCGGCACGAGGGCATCGAGACTCGGGTCGAGCCGCTCCACGCTTCCGGCCGCGGGCGGTGGCGCTGGGGCGGCGCTCTTTTCGGCGGGCGGAGGGGCGGTGTTGCATCC
>JBDTMC010000406.1:0-7204 GCA_039934475.1 Bryobacteraceae bacterium
GTCTACGATGCTGTCGTGGCCGCCCACCACGCCATTGGAATCAATCCAAACGACCCGGCCACCACATGGCCGGGGATGCAATACGAGCCCCCGCGCAACGCCAATCATGAGACCAATGCCAACAATCGATGGCATCTGTTGCTGCTCGTCTTATGTGCGCCGCTACTCGCGCTGAGGCCGCTCCGTCATCTCATTTGGTACTTTGCCGCGCTGGCCGCCGGGCTGTTGCTGTTCTGTTTCTATTTGAAGTGGCAACTCTTTGTAGCGCGGCTGCTACTCCCGGTCTTTGTCGTGGCCGCGCCCGTCGCTGGCTTGGTGTTGGAGAGTCTCGCGCCGGCGTGGCTGCAAATCGTGGTCTGCCTATTCCTTTTGAACAACTCCAGACCCTATCTTCTCGAGAACTGGATTCGTCCTCTGAAAGGCCCGCGGAGCATCTTGCGCACCTCTCGCGAAGATCTTTATTTCGCCGATCTCACTGCGTGGCGGAACAAGGATTCGTACCTTGAAGCAGTACGCCTTATCGCCGCCGGCAGTTGTCGCGAGATCGGCCTCGACGCCTACTACTTGTCCATCGAGTATCCGATTCAGATCCTGCTGCTGAGGCGCGTGCCCGACATTCGCTTCGTCCACACTGGCGTGGACAACGTCTCGAAGAAGTACGGCCCGCCGCCACAACCCTGCGCCGTTCTCTGCCTGGATTGCGCCGGAGTGGCGGATCGCCTCGACCGCTATCGTAGCCTCGGCGAGCCTGTCGAGATAGGCCGGTTCCTGCTCTATTCGTCGCGCAAAGCGATCATTGGGTCCACCCGCGTCGCTCTCCGCGCTGGCAGTAAAGCGGCTGCGGTTGTCACCAATAACAAGATGCCCGCTGCCGCTGCCAGCGTGCCGGGGTCGTGAGGTTGGACTCCGAACAGGAGCGACTGCGCGGCACGCGTCAGAAAGAGCGCAGCTGGGATCCCAACCACCGCGCCTATCAACACCATCCACAACGCATCGCGCAGCACCATCGCCATCACCATTCGCGCCTCCGCCCCTAGTGCCACGCGGATGCCGATCTCGCGCGTCCGGCGAGTTACCGCCTGCGCCATTACGCCATAAAGGCCAATAGCGGCTAACAGTAGCGCCAGCACACCGAAGAATCCACCAAGAGTAGCCACCGTCCGTTCGGCGACGAAGGCGCGGTCAACGTTGTCCTCCATCGTGCGAGACTCCAGAATGGATACTGCGCCATCGATTTCCTGGGCCTTGCGGCGAATGGTCTCTACCAGGCCCTTGGGGTCGCCCGTGGCGCGTAACACCAGCGTGCTGTCGCCCCCCTGTTCCCGGTACCGCGGCTGATAGATCATCGGCTCCACCGGCTTCCGCGGATCGAAGTACTGCGTGTCTTTTACAACGCCGACGATATAGGCGACTTTCTCTAGAACCCACTTCTCTCCGATGCAGAGACGTTTGCCGATGGGCGACTGGGCGGGAGAGAACTTACGCACAAAGGCCTCGTTGACGATCACGGTTCGCTGTGGTCCAGGAACGTTCGGCTCCGGTTCGGTCGGCACGCGCGGCTTGGTGCTGCGTTCCGGCAGTTGCGGCGTGTTGTCTGACTCCTGGAAGTCGCGCCCCAGCAGGACCGGGATACCGGCCGCCTCAAAGAACCGCGGGTTCACCAGGTTGATATCCATGTAAGGCGGCTCGTTGGGTTTCCACGTGTAACCCTCCACCTGTACGTCCTCGTTCCATCGCGATTGGCCCAACGGAGCAACTGCTGCCAGGCTGACAGCACGGACGCCGGGCAGCTTCATCGCTTCGTCGCGCAGACGTTCGTCAAATTGGCGTTCCTTCTGCGGTTGGTAGCCGAGTTGATGAACGTTGTTGGAGACGAACAGAAGGTGTTCCACCTGTAGGCCGAGGTCCACGGCGCGCAGGTTGGCGAGCGTTTTGACGAAGAGGCCCGACCCAGCCAAGAGCAACATCGACAGTGCGACCTGCAGCGCCACAAGCCCACGCCGCAAATCCAAACGGGAGACGCGGCCGCCATCCGAAGCGCCCGCTCCAGCCTTCAACGCCGAGGTAAGATCGGGCCGGCTGGCGCGCAGGGCGGGTGCGAAACCGAATAGTAAGCCGGTGAGCACAGAGAGGGCAAAGGCGAAGCCGAGCACGCGCGCATCCGGCGACAAATGCAGATCGAGCGCGAAGACCTCGCGGGGGAAGAACTGCAACAGCACATCCACGCCTAACCAGGCGATGGCCAGTCCCGCAAGTCCGCCGAGGATGCCTAACATCAGGCTTTCGGTGAGTAATTGCGTGATAAGGCGTCCGCGCCCTGCGCCAACCGCAAGCCGCACGGCGATTTCCCGGCGCCGCGCCACCGCTCGCGCCAGAAGCAGATTCGCAACGTTGGCGCAGGCGATCAGCAGCACCAGGCCGGTGACGATTTGCAGGATGGTGAGCGGCTTTTCGACATCACGCCGCATCCAGGAATTGCCGATAGCTCCCGGCAGAACAAGGACGGTGTTGGCTAGCTTATACTCCGTATCCCACGCCGCCGGAGGACGCTTCTCAGGATCGGCGTCGAGGATGCGATGCCACAGAACATCGAACTCCGTTTCCGCCTTCTTAACCGGTACGCCAGGCTTGAGGCGGCCCATCACCGCAAGCCACCACTGGTGGCGCGTATTCCAGGAAGAGGCGGCCGGGCTCAGCGCCCGGTACATGACGATAGGCAGGTAGATGTCCGGCGTGATTCCAACGCTGGTGCCATGAAAGCCCTGGCGCGCAATGCCCACCACCTGGAATCGCCTCCCGTTTAGCAGGATGTCGCGCCCCACCGATGCCGGATCGCCGCCAAGCGCTTTCTGCCAGAAGGCATAACTCAGCACGGCGTACGGCGAGGCGCCTTCCTGGCCCTCGTCGGCGGGATTGAACAATCGCCCGGCGGCCGGCTGCACGCCCAGTACCTGGAAATAGTTGCCACTCACTAGAGATACCGCTGTCAGTTGTGGCGGCCCTTCCTGGGAGGGCAGCTTGAAGCCTACAGCGCGGCCCCCGTTGGAAACTGTGAGTAGGCCGGAATACGACTGGCTGTGGTCGCGCAGATAGCGATAGTCCGGATAGTTGAACGTCGTGTTGTGGCGCTGCGGGTTGAAGGCGAGAATGACGAGTTCCGACGGATTCGGCACGGGAAGCGAGCGCAGGAGGAGAGCGTCGACGAGAGTGAAGATGGCCGTGTTTGCCCCAATGCCCAAGGCGAGCGAGGCGATCGCAACCATAGTAACCACAGGGTTCTGACGCAGTTTGCGCAGGGCATAGCGGATGTCCTGAATGACGTCGGATAGACTCACGGATCCCTCCTAATGCGGGCGTGTTCTGCAATTAGACGACACGAAGGCGTAAATCGTTGGGTCGGAATCGTTACGCGGCGCGTTCGGGAGGGCTGAAATTCTCGCCGAGGTAGACGCGCCGGACTTCGGGGTCCCGGGCGAGCGCTTCGGGGCTGCCGGCGCGGAAGATGGACCCGTTGTTGATGATGTAGGCGCGATCCGTGACGGCGAGCGTTTCGCGGACGTTGTGATCGGTAATGAGGATGCCGATACCGGCGCGCTTCAGATCGAAGATGATTCGCTGTAGTTCCAGCACCTGGATCGGATCGATACCGCTGAACGGCTCGTCGAGAAGCAGGAAATTCGGCTCGATCACCAGGGAACGGGCGATCTCCACGCGCCGCCGTTCGCCGCCGGAAAGCATATAGCCCTGGCTCTGCTGCACCTTCTCCAGACCAAGTTGCTCCACCAGGCGCGTCATGCGCTCGCGACGTTCGCGGCTACTGATGGGAAGCGTTTCCAGAATCGCCATCAGGTTCTCTTCCACACTGAGCTTGCGGAACACCGAAGGCTCCTGCGGCAGATAGCTGATCCCTTTACGGGCCCGCTGATACATCGGCTGGGCGGTGATGTCGTCGTCATCCAACAGGATACGCCCGGAATCGGGGCTGATGAGCCCCACAATCATATAGAACGAAGTGGTCTTGCCCGCGCCGTTGGGGCCTAGAAGCCCTACTACTTCGCCGTCCGAAACTGACATCGACACGTCGCTGACGACGCGCCGCCCGCGATAGGTTTTGGAGATCTCGGTGGTCTTAAGAACGGGCATCCGCTATTTTTTCGGTTTCTTGACGATGCGGCTGACGGCCGGACCGCTTCCTGTATTATCTACGAGCAAGTGATCGTCCTGCGCCCACCAAGTGAGGATGCGGCCGCGCGTCTGTCCGCGCAGGCTGTCCACCAGGAGAGGATTGCCACCCGTGAGCACCATCTTCTGTTCGTCGGCGTAGTACTCGGAGTGCTCGCCCGTGCCATCGCGGGTGCGCTGGGGCGAGGTCTGCAGGATATGAACCTGTCCATCGGCGAAGACCTTGTCGAGACTGCCGGCATCGCTTTCCTCGGGCTTGGCGTCTTTTGCTTTCGGATCCGGCTTGGCATCGGGCTTCAGCCAGGCTCGAATTTCGGTCGCCTTCACATCCAGGTTGGGACGTTTCAGGCTTGAGCCGCCGGAGTAATACGCTAACCGGTCCTTGTCGCCGTACTCGAGCCGCGGCGCTTTGATCACCGTGTAGATGGCTGTCTGCGGCTTCTTCTGGTCGGCCTTCGCCTGGTCGACAAATTGGCTTACCACGCTACCCACGGCGAGTAGCTTGTCATTGGCGCGGTCCACGTCAATCGAGTCGGCCTGGATGCGGTTCGCCGCCTGCCACATGACGGCGTTGCCTTCATAGTGGATCTGGCGGTTCTTGTCCTTGGAAACCATCTTTGCGGCGCGCGCCTGAACAGGCTCGTCTTTGGAGAGCATGGTGGCGCCACCCTTCTTATCCGGCAAGCGGGAAGAGGCCACGTTGCCAGTTGCCGTGAAGTCGTCCGACTTGCGATCAAGGACAATGTTGGCTGCGGTGACGCTGCCTGTGTCGTCCCACACGCGGCTGCCGCCGGTGAGGTTGATGACGTCGGTCGCCTGTTCCAGCGTGGCCTTTGCAGCAGTGGCTTTGCGCGTGTTCTCGTCGTACTTAAAGTCGCCCCACTGTTCCATGTTCGCCAGTTGGCCGGTCTTCGGATCGAAGTGCGCGATCATGTTGGCGCTGGTCGTAGTGTAGGGTTTGGCGTTCTTCTTGTCGGGTTCGGTGCGGGTGGTCACATTCACCGATCGCACCGTCTGAATCATGTTCTCTGCGCCGTATGTAATCCAGATGCGCTCCCCGTTCATGGTTCGCTTCGGCTGACCGGGGCGGTTGGGGAGGAACTCCACTTTACCCGGTGTCTGCGTCTCTACCGATTCGATCTCGTCGCCGCCTTCCTTCATCTTCAATTGGATGACTTCCGAGCGCAGAACACGGGTATCGGGCAGCAGCTTGTTTCCTTGCGGCAGGGGCTTCGACTCCACGACGGAGTGACCAGTGGCCAGCGCCAGGCGGAGCAGGCTCTCACTCGCCTGCGGCTCAAACGTGAGATCGAGGCGGTCGGAATTCACTACCGTGCGAGCGGTGGCACTGGAAGAAGCCAGCATTGCCGCGGTAACGCCGTTCACCTTTTTGGCCAGTCCCTTTTCAGTGAACTCCATGTGCAGATCCTGGGCCGCGAACTCCATCTTTCGGCCGGGCGTGATATCGACTCCGCGGGCCTGTTTGGCGTCCACCGAGTCGAGCAGTCCTTTCTTAAGATTGACGGTGGAATCGGCGGCGTCCATCGTCAGCCCTTCGCGCTTCAGGCGCGACCAGGGAAACAGCATGATGTGCGACGCCAGTTCCTTGTAGATCATCTGACCCGCTTCCACCGTCATCGGTTTGGCGCCGGGATGGTTGCCATTCCATGTCACGCTGACCTGGTTCTTGAGGATGAGCTCGCGAGTTGTGGAATCGTAGTTGGCGCCCAGCGATTCGCCTTCCCCCTGGTCGAACTTGAACTTCGTCGGGCGCTCCGTAGTCGCTGTCGCGGTGCGGCTGTTAAAGGTGACCCCGGAGGACTGAATGTTGACCAACCGTCCGGCCGGCTTGTTGTCCAGGGGTTCGTTCATCGTGATTTCGACAGCGCCGTCGGAGTACAACGTGGCATCCCCGGGGTTGAAGGTCGCGTGAGCCGATTTCACGAGGTCAAACTTGGTGTTGTGTTTGTCGAAGATGCGTAGTTCGACCCCTTCGAGTTCAAAGCGCGGCGGATCCTTGATCTGCTGAAAGGAATCGGCGCGGATCTCTACCGACGACTGTCCGCCGACGCGCTCTGACCAGACCCACTTGTTCGCCGACGCGGTGATGTTTTTCGGCAAAGCCTTCGGGCGGGCCGGCGCCTGACGTCGTAGTAGTTCTTTTTGAGCTAGATAGGAGAAGCCGACAGCGCCGGCGATGATCACAATCGCCACCAGAAGAAGCCAGCGTGTACGCTTCAGGGAGAACAATCCTCAAGGATAGCAAAGGCCGCCCAATCGCCTTCTTAAAGAGTCGTTAACTTGACGGTCACAAAACTTTAGGACAATATTTGCTTTATTTACAGCAGGTTAAAGAGAACTATTGTCACTCGTCGCGTGAGTGTGCTAATAATCGTGATGGAGCTGATCCAAAGCTCATCCAACCGCGAGTCGCGATTGAGTTCCAATCTGGAGGTTTAGCGAATTATGGAAATTCGGCCGCTGTACGACCGCATTGTCGTGAAGCGTATTGAAGAGCAAGAGACTGTATCGGGTGGAATTATCATCCCCGATACGGCAAAAGAGAAGCCACAGCAGGGTGAAGTTGTCGCCGTCGGCAAAGGCAAGCGCCTTGAAGATGGCAAGGTTGTGGGCCTGGATGTCCAGGTCGGCGATCGCATCCTGTTTGGCAAATATTCCGGCAGCGACATTAAGCTGGACGGTAACGAATATCTCATTATGCGCGAGGACGAAGTCCTCGGCGTGCTGGTAAACGGCGCAAAGTAAGATCCGAAAACCAGGAGGACTAATAGAAATATGCCCGCAAAGCAGATTGTTTATAGCGAAAATTCCCGTCAGGCCATCTTGCGCGGTGTCAACCAGCTCGCCGACGCCGTGAAGGTGACCCTTGGCCCCAAGGGCCGCAATGTTGTTCTCGAGAAGAAGTTCGGCGGACCGACGATCACCAAAGACGGTGTCACGGTGGCGAAAGAGATTGAACTCGCCAACCCGCTGGAAAACATGGGCGCGCAGATGGTGCGCG
>JBDTMC010000407.1:0-7190 GCA_039934475.1 Bryobacteraceae bacterium
ACGAAGATCCGCACTCGCTCACCCAGATGCAAGGGCGGTTCATCAGCCGCTTACAAAACAACACACGCGCTTTGAGCTTGAAGTGCGGAAACGGCCAAAAGAACGGTATTGCGGATGTGCCGTATTGCCAAACCTTGCCGCCCGCTCCGTTACGCAACATGGAAGACCGTCGCTGGCCCTGCTGGCCCCAGGAAACCCTCTTGCCCAAGGGCATTTGCGTCTCGCCGACGTGAAATGCGGTGTGAGTAGAGAAAACATGCTCGTACAGGCCCTTGGAACGGCAGAAGTTCTCCCAAGCTCGGCGAAATATGGACGACACAAGGTTTTGCGCCTCTCGCGGCTTTATGTCTGGTGATTGGCTACCGTATTCGATGAAGTCCATTAACTTGTGTTCGCACTGGATTTCGAAAATGGAGACGTTGGCGAAGTCGCGCTCGATCTCCTTTGGCGAGGCGAACGAAAAGAAGCCCCGCTGGTGGACTTCGGCGGGCGCCGTGCTTTCGTGGCACGCTCTCAGCATCAACTCAAAATTGATTGCACCACGAGGGTGGTAGTAACGTATTACGTCAGGGACACTCGCAACGCGAAGCCAGTTTGATGTCAGAACTTCTGGCGCTTTCTCAATCTGAATAGCGAGCCGCTTTCGATAATTTTCCCAGTTCGGATTGATGGTGGCCTTGTCTGGAACGCATGGTACTCTCTCCTTTGCAAGCGCCTTCAGTAGATCGTGGAGGCCGCTTGCCCAACTTCCCAGAAAATCAATCCATTGGAGTTCACCGATGCCAAACAGTTTCTTGTAAGGCTCAAGACGAAGCGGGATAATGAAGCGCGGGTCCTTCAGTTCTTTCACCAGGTCCGAGGCTATGCCGATTTCCTCCTGGACGCCGACCCTGTTTAGGCTGGCGTCACGGCAACACAACAGCATTTTAACGGCCTTGTTTTGCAGTGTTTCGGTAATCTCCCTGCGCCAACGGTCGCCCGGTTCGAGGGCTAGGATATCCGCAAAAACGGTGTAGCCTTCGGCCTCAAGGCGCGGGGCAAGCCAAAGCACAAATTCGTCGTCCCCAGGCGTAGCCTTGCTGATGAAAACAACGTCGCGTGTTGTAATGTCCCCTCCTTCCACCGACTTGCAGGTTGGGAGCACGAGGCTACAGTTCTCCTTGGAGTGCTCTGTTCAGGATCGCAGGGAGCATGGTATGGAATGCGCCCTTGCACACCTCTAGTTCACAGTCTGTAGCTGCCAGTTGGGCTAGGCTCTTCGTGTACCGCTTGATCACAGACATTCAAGATTCCTCATAGAGCTGACTACAGCTTAAACACTTCTCAGCATATATGTTTCAGTCAAACGCATTTTCTTCAGCTTTGGAGATCTCTTCGAAGTAGTCCAGCAGCCCGACACTGATGCCGAACTTGATAGCCGCGTCGATTGTGTGCAGCAGTATCGGGAAAAGGCCCCGTCATGAGGCATTGCACTCCACGCAGGAGATAAGAAAACGCGAAGTGGAGTGTCAGTTTGGAGTGGAACTCCAGCCACTCGACACAGACGCGTCTGGATCGGTCCCGACAAATGCGCTCTGGCCCGCCGATTCACCTTGACGGGTTGTCGCCTGTGCTGACATCTGTGCATCTAGAGGGAGTCCTTTGAGGGAGGCGACGAACCAATCGGACGCTCAGTCGGCTAGGATCGAGTGATATTGAGACGGATTGCGTCTCGCAAAGGACTCCGTCAGTGACGTAGGCTCAAGGCAATGACAAGGGCCACCCGTAGCACGACCTTTCTCGCCGGGCGAAGCGTCTGCTCGCCGAATCTGAGATCGCAACGTCGGAAATGAGGGTTGCACAACCGCCAGATGCCGATCGGGTAGTATCCAGAACAGGCGGTATACGGTGGAGCCCCTACCTATTTCTCATGACCTCAGCGGAATCCGGGAAGTGTCCAACCGCCGCGGCAGGTACGGTGCTCACGGTTCGGTAACAGGGATCCTCGGATGTGTGCTGGGCGCTAGAATCAAGTCGATGACGAACTGGCGGGAGCGAATCACGATTAGTCCCGATGTCTGCCACGGCAAGGTTTGTATCCGAGGGACGCGGATTATGGTTTCTGTGATCCTCGACAACGTCGCTGCCGGTGTTGAGCGGGCGGAGATCCTCGCCAGCTACCCCAGCATCAGCTCGAATGACATTGATGCCTCATTCGCTTACTTTGCGGAATTGGCGAGGGAAGGCACCATGGACCTCCCACTTGAACTTATGGCATGAGATTCAAGATCGATGAGAACCTAACAGTTGAGGCTGCGATGTCCGTAGGATGGCCGCCGTCCTATTGCTAAGTAGCCTTGTTGGCGAGTTGTGGATCTTCAGCATGATCGCGTGCGCTTCCGATCGGATCAGTGATTCGCCGATCCATACGGTTCGCGGACGGGTCCGGTTGTTGCGCCGGTGCGCTCCGATTTCTAACGTGGGAAACGCTGCGGCCAACGTGTATTGGTGGGTTGCGCAGCATCTGATATCCTCGCCGTAGGCGATTGCCTCACGGACTAAGATTAATGAAACTTGCGGAAGCGCTGGCGGAACGCGCCGATTGCCAGAAGAAGGCGGAGAAGCTGAAGGACCGGCTGGTGAACTGTGTTCGCGTCCAAGAGGGCGATCAGCCTGTTGAGGACCCGCACACTCTGTTAGAGGAGCTTCGAGCGGCTCATGAACGGATGGCTCACCTCGTGATCCAGATCAATCGTACGAACTCCAACACTGAGTGTGCCCCTGGTACAAGCCTTTCTGACGCTTTGGCCGAGCGTGACCGGTTGGCGCAGTTACGCTCCAGTATCGTGCGCGTGGTTGAGGCGGCTAGTATTCGCGCCGATCGCATGACGCGGTCGGAAGTGAAATACGTGCCGGCGGTGTCGGTGCGGGATCTGCAGAATGAAGCGGATGCCATGGCGCAGGCCTACAGGAAGCTGGATAGCCGGATTCAGGAGCTGAACTGGGCGACGGAGCTGATATCCTAGTCGGTGCCGCTTGCTTCCAGTTAGCTCATCAAGGCGCGTGCCGGCCTTGGCCCGAGGCAAATAGGGTATTGGTGGGCTGACGAGCAAGCCCAGTGGGTTCGAATCCCGCGATTACAGCTAACGCTCCACACTGCGTACAAGCGCATCGTGTATCACTGACAGGTCACTACCTGGACGGATTGGTGAAACTGGCGGAGGCAAGCGGCAATTGATGAGTTCTCCCGGCCACGGCTGGCGCCGTCTCGTAAAGTAACAATCTAGCCACAGCAGGACAGGCTAATATCCGATTTCTGCATGCCGGATGTCTTGTCTCTCGCCGTGGGATCTGTGGGCCGGTATCGCGTGAGACTAAAACGGGGAGGGTTGCGAGGGCGCGGTTGTTTCGACGGCGAGGAGGGCGGCGACGGCGAACCAGAGACGTCGTTGCGGCGGGAGCGATTTGCGGGTGTCAGAGTCATTTACTGGGAACCGGCAGTGCCGTGTATCGTCTGCCGCCTGTAGGGTGGGCTGGGCCAGTAGACGGGTTCGCGTAACGGAGTAAGAGCGCTACTTCCGGAACTCCGGCGATCGCGGACGATGACAGCAGGTTGGTAGATGCTACGGCGTTGCGGGGAGTATTCTCGCGTCACACACTGGCGAGACGATGGCCCGGCCCGCGACCAAGGCGCGTCAACCGACAACTTTTAGGCCGAGGTGCTTCACGAACGCATCGAAATCCCGGTCATCGTGCAACAACTGAAATCCACTGGCGATACACCACGTCGCAATCATCGTGTCGATCGTTTTGCGAACCGTCACGCCCAACTGGCGGAGCGCACGAAAATTGATCGCCGCCTTGATCGCGATCTCCGTTCCGCCGAGTTCGACGACTGTCAACGAGGTCAGTATTTTGCGCGCACTCGCGAAGTCTCGTTCGCTCTCGAAGCCCTGCAGGACCTCGGTTAGAATCAAGTCGCCGACGGCCAAGGGCTCGCGGCCAAGAAGTTGGTCGAGTTTCTCGGTCTGTGCTGTGATCGTCCCACGGAAGTAGTCAATCCAAACGCTGGAGTCGACGAGAATCAAAGGTCAGTCCTCATGGCGGCCAGATCACCCTGCCAAACCAGTTTGCCGCGGAACTTGCGGATCTCCGCCTGCTTACTGAGGCGCAGCAGCGTACGCAACCCTTCTTCGACGACCTCACGCTTCGTCTTCAAGCCAGTGGCTCTCAGAGTGTCCCGCATCAGTCTGTCGTCGATCACGATGTTCGTTCGCATTGATGTGTACCTCTAACGTACATAATACACACACCTAGAGACGTTAGGGTTAGGCGACGGCCGAGAACAACGGCTGGCGCGACATATAGCGAAGGCAGCGTTCGTAGTGGCGTGGAAGGTCTGACGCCACGCGGCGTTCCAATTCGCGGGCGATGCGAGGGTTCCGCTTGGCGCCGGCGGCAAGGTGGGTGTAGCCAAGCTCAGCGGCGCGGCCGGGCTGGTAGGCGTCGGCCATTGACTCAAACAGGTATTCGATGCGCACGCCCCGATACTCCAGGCAAGCAGTAAGCAGGTATTGCTCAAGCAGGATCATGTGGCCGATGCGACCGTGGAGGTTGGCCAGTCCGCGGTTGCGCGGATCCAATGCCAGACGCAACGCCTTGGCTGCGTACTTCTGAATGAATTCTAAGTCACAGCCGCCGAAGATTCCGCAACACTCGGCACGTTGTTCCGCCGTTTGCTTTCGATACCAAAGCCATTCCCTGGGCAACCAACCACTGCTGGTGAGGGCTTCTTCCAGTTCCCGCGGGCGATAGCAGGACTCACCCTGGGGAATGGGCTCGGGATTTTGGGCAAACACGGGGGCGGATGCGACGTTAGTGGGTAGGGCATTCCAAAGGAAGACGTCGGTGTCCACGTGAACGAAGGGCTCGGGTTGGCGGCGATAGGCTTCCAGCTTGCCGAGGGCCCACCATTCAGGGTCCGCATCGCGCAGACGGTCAAGGCCGATGATCACCGATGTGAAGGGAAGCTGCAAGTCGTCGATCAGGATCCTTGCCCCTGCGTCATCGGTCACCAAACACGTCTGCGGGTAATGGCGGCGCGCGGTTTCCACGGAGAGACCCCACGCCAGCCAGTGATGTAATTCGCTAGCCCAACTAGTGTGCCGCTCCACGGTAAACGGCTTACTCCAGAAAGACCACACGCTCCTCATTGCTTGCGGCGAGCCGCCCTCTTGACGGGCGTGGCGCCGCCAGTGGCCGCGTTGAGACTAGTGGCAGGCACTTCGTCAGTGCGCTTGCGAAGCAACTCCGCGCCCACGGCCAGGCTGCCGATGGAGGAGAAACAGCTCGACAGTGGGTCAAACTCGCAACGGCAGGATTTCAGCCGAAGGTTCTTGCCGTCCCACTTCACGAATCCCAGCGGCGCGTAGTGATGTTCAATGCCTTCAGCGGGCTCGAATTGTGATACTCCGTTCTGCTTTGGCCATTCAATATCGCCCGTCGCCACGCGGGCCGGAATGAGCCAGTAGTCTCCGATCACGTATTGTCCTGCGGCCTGGAACTGTATCTGAATTCCATCCTCCAGATCGATCCAGGCGGGGTCGGTAGGGGAGGATTCCGTAACCGGCACAGCGCCGGCCGAAAGCAGGATGTCGCCAATTTGTTTCTGGTCCCAACGTCGCACCTTGGGGTCGACCAGAGTTTCGCTCCAGGAGGGGAGCACAGCGGCCGGATCGACGGAAAGTGCCGCGCCCTCCACTTTGGTGAGCTGCACCAAAACGCCCGGCTGGCCCAGCAGGTCGTCGGCTTCAGTTGTAATTTCCACCCAGCAGCCGGCGACGAAACCGCGACCGGTGGAGACGATCAGGTTCTGACCTTCGGAGCCCAGCCACGAGGCGGCTACACTGCCATTCTCGCGGGACCATTTGAAGGTAGCTTGGGCGGCGTTCCCTCCATGGTGGACCTCCACCCGGTAGAGATGATTCTCCGTGCCGCGGTATTTGGCTTCAGGAGACAGCACGCAGGGATCGCTGCTTTGATAACCGGGGTCGACTCGCGCGGCGAGGCCCGAGCCAAGGGGCATGAGGCCCGAAAGCGGGTCCGTACAGGCGGGCGTTATCCCGGTTGTTGAATCGGCAACAGGCAGCGCCTTCACTTGCCACACGACCTGAGATCGCGAGCAGGTATCCGGACCTCCCAGCGCCACCTCGCGCATGGAATCATCGTCGAGATAGGTAAGGTGGCGTTCCCACACGTCGAGATAAGCCCAGTACGTCTTGCCGGTCGCGTCAGCCATCTCTTTCACCAGGACATCATCTGCTGGCGCAGGGTAGTAGGGCTGTGCGGAATAGAGGCAGGTGTCCTGGTTTTCGATGAGAACACCGTCGACGTAATAGCGACCTCCGCCGATCATGAGCTTGCCATCCGCATTGGCACTCAACTGAAAGCCGCCGCCGACGGCGGGCGCCGCGTAGGGCCCGATGATGTCGGTAGCCAGCGTGCGCAGGTAGTGAAGCAGGATGTCCGTTTGCTCATTCGGATCCGCATCAACGGTCACGCGGCCTTGTTGCATGAGGACCCGGCTATAGTGGTTGCGCGAGTCGAATGTCTTGCGTGTAAAATCGCCCTTCATAATCTAGCTCCTTGCCTTCGGTACTCAGTTGGCGAAAATAATCGCCGCTTCCATTCCGGCCGGTGTAAATTCCTCCAGCCGGGTGCTGAGGATGGCCTCGCGCTGCGGCTGATACAAGTTGTGAAACGCGCCCATTTCGCTTTCGTCGCCGGCGCCGCGGGTGATCTCTTCGGCGCACGTGAGACCCAGCTGGGCATAGCCGGGATTGCCGTAGCGGGAAGACGTAAATTGCGGTAGTACGCGCTGCTTTTCGGCAACGATCGCGTTGTTCTGGAGGACTGGATCGCTCTGCTTATCCTTGGCCGACTGAATCACCATGTCGGGCTGGCAACGGTACCGTCTCGGGGTGCGGCAGCCAGCGGGTACATAACAGAAGCGCATGCACCCGATCTGGCGTCGAGCGACGTTCAAACAGTTGAGGAAGATGGAGTCTTCAGCCAGCTCGATGGCGTGCACGCCTATGATGCCGAACACGGTAATCCGCTTGATGGTGAGCGTGGCATGCGCCACGGCAGAGCCCGGTGCGCCGATGGCCTCGCGCTCCGGGTCTGTCGCGTCTAGAATGCTATCCGTGATG
>JBDTMC010000408.1:0-7188 GCA_039934475.1 Bryobacteraceae bacterium
CGACATCGGGCATCTTCTGCGCACGGAGCGGGACAGTCAGGTTGAGTGCGGGCAACTGGTTCGGCAGGGCATCCAGGCGCTGCATTTCGACGCGAACAGCGGTGGGCCAGACGCGATTGCTGGCACGGGGAAGCCAACGCTCAAAGGGCGGCCCGGGCATAGGTTCGCGGTACATGAAGCGGCAATAGGCGAGTTTGTCGGCGAGTACAAAAGAGCTTCCGCCTATGGAGGGGGGTAGCCATTGCGGGCGAAATCCACCCTCGGGTTCGCGCTGCAATCCGAGGCAGAAGCGCCCGGCCGAGGCAGAGCCTGTATAGAGGTATTCGTTGACAATGAGGCGCACGCCACGGCCGGCGTCGCCGGGCGCGACCACGTATTCCAGGATGCGGGCGCGGCCGCGTTGTCCTTCCTCCAAGGAATAGCTGGAGACGAAGCGCATTGTGTCGGGGTCGCCCTGGAAGAAGCTGATGCGAGCACGAGGCTGGTCAGGGCCGGAGGACGTGCAATCGGCCTGAATGGGCATGAAACCCTCGATCTGGCCTTCCAGGGCGCGCTGGGCGCCAATGGCGCGCCGGTTAGTAAGAAGACGGGCGTTGGATTTATCCATCGCATTCAGACCGACGCGAAGGGCGAGCAGGCCGGAGGCAGCCAGCAAGCTGACCAGAGTGACGGAGATCGTGAGTTCGAGGAGAGTGACACCGCGTTCTTTCATTGTGGCGCTCCAGGGACATCCTCTTTAAGCTGGATGGTGCGATAGCCATCCACGGGGAAGGAATGGCGACGCCCGTTGGACATCCACCACACTTCAAGTTGCACGCGATCGAGTTCGAAGCCACCTTTGACGGAAGACGGCGAGGTTTCAAAGGGAGTGATGAGGGCACGCCAACCGCCTTCGACGCCTGCGTCCTCGTCCCACTGGCCAGCGAGTTCCCCATTGCGAGGCAGGTCGCGGAGGGTGATCAGTTCATCCATTTTGCGCCGCGCGAGGACGGCGGCGCGATCGGCTTCGGTGACATGAGAAATATTATTGAGGGAGCCGGAGAGGGCGCTGAGCAGACCCGTGATCGCCACAGCCAGGATGACGGTGGCGACAAGGACCTCAAGCAGTGTGAATCCGCGGCGCCCTTGGTTCATCGCGTTCGCTCCACTTGCGCCACCCCGGAGATGGGATCGACGCGAACCGTGCGAGCTGAGCCGCGGGCGCTCGAGACCTCGACACCCATACGCGGCACGGTGCCGCCGGGATAGACGAAGAAGCTGCGCGCGCCGGTGGAGTCAGGGGCCGCGTCGGGGAATACGTGCTCCACAGTGATGCCGGGGGGTAGGGCGAATGAGCGCGTCCAGGCGGAATCCGCTGAATGGGCGCTGAGTTTCTTCTCCGAAGCTGAGATCACGATTTCCATGACTTGCTGGCGCTTTTCGGCATATGTGAGCGCGGTGTTGAAGAACGTGGCTATGCCATCGGTGGTCTGCGCCAGGCGCAGCGTATCGAGGCCCGCGGTGACGGACGGGAAGCTGATGCCCGCGATGACGGCAATGATGGCGACCACAACCATCATTTCAATGAGAGTAATGCCGGCGCGGGCTTGGCGGCGCGCTGTCACTTCCAACTCATAACATCTTCGTTGAAGCCTTCGCCGCCGGGCTGGCCGTCGGCGCCGAGAGAAACGATGTCGGGATCGTCGCCGTGATCGCCCGGATATTTGTAGATGTAGGGATGGCCCCAAGGGTCGTTAGGCACTTCCTTAGGAAGATAGGGGCCTTGCCACTGCTGCACGCCTTCGGGCGCGACACGAAGGGCTTGGAGGCCCTGAGCGGTGGAGGGATACGCACCGGTTTCAAGCTTGTAGGTTCCGAGTGCTGTCATCAACTGCGAGACCTGGGCTTTGGCGGCGGTGACGCGCGCCTTGTCGCCCTGGCGCATCAAATTGGGACCAACCAGCGCCGCGAACAGCGCGATGATGGTGACCACCACCAGCATTTCGATCAAGGTGATACCGGCTTCGGCCGGCCGTCTATAGCGAGTGCGCATGACGAGTTTCTCCATTTCTACAGTGCCACATCATTAATGCTGGTGATGGCCATCAGCATACTGAGAATCAGAACGCCGACGACGATGCCCATTACGAGGATAATGAGCGGCTCAAAGAGCGAAGTGAAGCGCTTGATGGAGTCGCGGGTATCGGTCTCGTAGATGTCCGCCATGCGGTTGAACATTTGATCGAGACGGCCGGTTTCCTCGCCCACGGCGAGAAGGTGGCCGGCAAGCGGCGGGAACTGCCCGGCGCGGCGCACGGGGCCGGCGATGCCCTCACCACGCTTGACGCCCTGCGCAATGGGTTCCATGGTACGGGCGATGACCTTGTTGTTTAAGATGGCGCCGGAGATGTTGAGGCATTGGACCAGCGGCACGCCGTTGGCAACCAGCGTTCCCATGGCGCGGGCGAAGCGGGCGGTTTCGGCCTTCCGCAGCGCGCCACCGAGTACCGGGATCTTCAGGATCAGACCATCCCACCAGAGACGGCCGGCGCGGGTAGCGATATAGCTGCGCAGGATAATAATGAAGCCGGCGAGAGTGCTGAAGAACATCCAGGCGTAGGCGCGTACGATGCGGCTGACTTCGAGCAGCATCTTCGTTGGGAGCGGCATCGCCATGTGGGAGTTCTCGAAAACGGAGGCGAAGCGCGGTACGACGAAATTGAGAATGATGTAGATGGAAGCGGCGCCGACAAGGCCGAGCAGGGTGGGGTAGACCATCGACGAGATGATGTAGCTCTTCAGGTCATCGCGGGTCCGCTCAAATTCGGCCAGGCGTTCAAAGATGAGCGACAGCGAGCCGCTGGCCTCGCCGGCGCGCACCATATTGATGTAGAGATCGGAGAAGTACAGCGGATGGGCGGCAAGGCTGTCGGCCAGCGAGCGGCCTCCCTTGAGGATCCGCAGCACGTCCTGCATGATGAAGCGGAACTGCGGGCGCTCCGTGAGTTCGCCGGTGATGACGAGGGCGCGGTCGATGGGCACGCCCGCGTTGAGCAGTGTAGCCAGTTCCTGGGTGAAGAAGAGGACATCGCGGCGGCGGCCTTGGACAAACGAGGGGAGCTTGAGTTCAAAGCCCTTCTTCTGTTCCAGGCCCACAAATACCGGCGTCAGCCCCTGGCGGCGCAGTTCCTGGGCGACGAATTTCTCCGTTTCGGCGCTAAGGGTACCGGTGCGGACTTTACCGTCGGACGCGATGGCTTTGAAGAAGAATGTGGTCACCGCGCTAGAACTCCTGGGTGACGCGCAGGACTTCGTCGGCTGTGGTGAGGCCGTTGGCCACCTTCATCCAGCCGTCTTCGCGCAGGTTGCGCATACCGTTTCGGCGGGCCGCCTCAGTGAGTACACTGGCGTCGGCATTAGCCATGACGAGACGGCGTATCTCGTCGTTGAGCTCCATCAGCTCGAAAATTCCTTTGCGGCCGCTGTAACCCGTGTTGAAGCATTTGTCGCAGCCAGCGCCGCGCCAGGCGGGGACGACGTCGCCGGTGGGCGCGAGACGCTCGCCGGCTGAGATCCGGCAACTAGGGCAGATGACTCGAACGAGGCGCTGGGCGAGGACTGCGACGACAGAAGACGTAATGAGATAGTTTTCCACGCCCATGTCGGTGAGGCGAGTGATGGCGCTGGGAGCGTCGTTGGTGTGGAGCGTGGAGTAGACGAAGTGGCCAGTGAGAGCGGCGCGGATGGCAACGTCGGCCGTTTCGCGGTCTCGAATTTCGCCCACCATGATGACATCGGGATCCTGTCGGACGATGTGGCGCAGACCGGATGCGAACGTGAGGCCGATCTGCGGATTAACGTGGATCTGGTTGATCCCGTCCATCTGGTATTCCACCGGGTCCTCGATCGTAATGATTTTTTTGTCGCTCTTATTGATGCGTTTGAGGGCGGAGTAGAGCGTGGTGGACTTGCCGCTGCCGGTTGGGCCTGTGACCAGGAAGATGCCGTGGGGCATGGCGGTGAAGTGCTCCATACGGCGCAGCATGTGGTCGTCGAATCCAAGGCGGCCGAGGTCATAGAAATCGCCCGCGGAACGGTCCAGCAGACGCATGACGACGCTTTCGCCATACAGCGTAGGCAGGGTGGAGACGCGAAGATCGACTTCGCGGCCGAGGGTTTTGATCTTGATGCGGCCGTCCTGTGGAAGACGGCGTTCGGCAATGTTGAGCTTCGCCATCAGCTTCACTCGCGAGATAATGGCAGCCTTGGCATCCTTGGGTGGAGGTTCCTGATTGTAAAGCACTCCATCGACGCGGAAGCGGACTCGGAACTCCTTTTCAAAGGGTTCGATGTGAATGTCGCTGGCGCGCTTTTCGGCGGCGCTGGCGATCATGGCATTCACCATACGGATGACCGGCGCTTCGCTGGCCATGTCGCGGAGGTGTTCGAGATCGGCCGCGGCTTCCCCGTCGTCGCCACCGCCGCCGTCGATTTCGGGGCGGCTCGCCTCGCTGTAATTGCGATCGATGGATTCGAGGATCTCCTGTTCAGCAGCTAGGACCGGATTGATCCTGAGTCCCGTGCGGCTGCGAACGGCGCTGATTGTCTCGAAGTCCAGGGGATCGGCCATGGCGAGGGTCAGCGTGTGATCTTCGATGGCGAAAGGGAGGATGCGAAACTGGCGGAGAAACCGCGGCGAGAGAGCTTCGGTTTCCGTGGAGGCTGCGGGAGGTCCGTCGATTGTAACCAGGGGAACGGCGAGTTGCTCCGAGAGAGCCGACAAGACCTCGCGGGCGGCGATGAAGCCGAGGTCCACCAGGATCTTGCCGATCTTTTCGCCGCGCTCCTTCTGCAATTCGAGGGCACGGTCGAGGTCTTCGGGGGTAATGAGCTTCCGCTCAAGCAGCATTTCGCCGAGGCGCATTCGTTTAATACTCGCGCACTGCGACGATCTGATCCAAAGCGCCCGGCGTGTTGCCCGTTAGTTGGGCTTGGAGGAGCGACTTTCGCGAGGCGGTGAGAACCAGTTGATGAGGAACTCCTTCCATCTCTTCCCAACTGTGCTGGAACAGGGACACCGCGAAGACGACGTTTTCGTCGACCGGAACGGTGTCGAGGCTCTGCGCGGCGCCCAGCATGGCCTGCCTCAAGCCGCTAACCACGACGGGAATCCGGGTCAGCTTCTGCTGGCGATACTGCAAGGCTTCTTCTTTGGTGGGCTTGGGGCGGAAGGGCGTGCCACCGGCTACGATGAGATTCACTTCGGCGGAGAACACGACCCCGTAGCCTGCCAGGTAAACACCGCGGGTGTTGCCTAAGAGGAGATACGGGAGCTCAGGGAATAGCTTCTCGAAGCGTTTGTCGAAATTCGATTCCGTGGCAATGATGGCGGCTCGGGTGACAACGGCAGGTTTGGTCTGCGTTGCTCCGCTGGAGGCCAAGGCGAGGAAGAGAAGCAGGGTGTGCATGGGTGTTACTTGTTATCCTTGCCGGCGAGTTCGTTGCTGACGGGTGAGTTGTAGGCCACGTACGCCTGGTTGAGGCGACGCCGCAGGATGGTGAGATTGTCTTCAACGGCGAGCATTTCGGCGCGGTGCGCGAACTCCAGGCGGTGTTCCGCGGCGGCGACGAGTTTAGCTGTCTTTTCTTCGTTACTTTGGTTGGATTCGGCAACGACAGCGGCAATGGCGATCGGCAGCCGCCGCTGGACTTCCTGTTCGACGAGAGCCGCCACCTGCGCCCTGTCCGGCGAAACCGGGGAGGCAACCGGAGCCGGAGCAGGACGCGTGAGGGCGGCCACAAGGATGGCGACGGAGAGCATCGCCGCGGAGGCGAACCCGAGCCTGGGGGCAGAGGCCCAGAAGCGCTGCCACCAGTTGGGTTCGAAGACTTTGTCAGAGACGAACGCGATGCGGCGCGGCGGCTCCTCATTGGGAATCGAAAGCAGGGCGGCCCGAGTCACTTGCAGCCGCTCCACCTCCTCTGCGCAAAGGGGACAGACGGAGGCGTGCTCGCGAGCCCTGGCGCGGTCGGCCGCGGACAGTTCGTCGAGCGCATACGCTTTCCAATCGAATTCGGGACAACTCATGAGACACCCCGCGTTTTCGTTACAGGCGCCAGTATTTCTTTAAGAAGGTCGAGGGCGGTGTAGACACGCGATTTCACAGTGGAAACCGGGCAATTCAGCACCTCGGCGATCTCTTCGAACTTGAATCCCTGATAAACCTTCAGCACGATGGCCTCACGCTGGTCCTCGCTGAGCTTTGACAAGGCGTGTTCCACGGCGAGGCTGAGTTCCACGGGTAGCAACCGCGAACCCGGACCCGGCATTTCCCCACGTTCCACGAACTCGCCTTCCGGCCGGTGCTTGCGCAGCAGGGAGAAGGCTTCGTTGTGTGCGATACGAAATAGCCATGGTGCGAACCGGGCGGGATCATCCAGCTTGGCCAGGTTTTGATACGCCTTCAGAAAAGCGTCCTGGGCCAGGTCCAGAGCATCCTCGCGGTTGCCGACCAGCTTCAGCAAATAGTTGAAGACACGACGCTCCCAACGGGATATTAGGAGATTGTAGGCCTCCACATCACCCCGCCTGGCTTTGACGATCAAGTCGCGGTCTTCCACCTCGCGGAAGATCAAGAATTCGGCTCCGTTAGAAAAGACGCCCGGCGCGGCAAAAAAGACGACGGGTGATAATCTGAGTGTAGTGGAGCGGGTTAATAAGATGAGCGTGGCAGAGTTTCTCACACTGCCGGAAGACAGCGGCCCCGTGTACCACGAACTGCGCCATGGAACGGTGGTAGCGGTGACCCGGCCCAAATGGAAACATCATTTCATCCAGAAGCGGTTAGAGACTTTGCTGGATGCGGTCGCGGGTTCTTCCGGTTTCGTGTCCACAGAACTGGCATTCCGCGCCGTGCCCGAGCATGACTTACGCGTGGCGGATGTGGCCTACGTTGCCCAGCATCGTGTACCGTGTGGAGACGTGGAGGACTACTTCATTGGCGCGCCGGACCTGGTAATCGAAGTCCTCTCACCCTCGAACACAGCCTCCGAGATCTTTGACAAAGAAACACTGTGTCTGGAGAACGGGGCCAGCGAGTTCTGGGTAGTCGATCCCATCCGCCGGCAAGTGAGGGTGTCAACGCCGGATCGGCGGACTGTGGCCTATCGAGCAGGAGAAGAAATTCCACTGCCGATGTTCGGGGGCGC
>JBDTMC010000409.1:0-7188 GCA_039934475.1 Bryobacteraceae bacterium
CCGAAGCAACATCTCCGAGAAATCCATCTTCCCTGGCGTCGTAGGCGTAGTAGCCCAGGCACACGATCGCCACCGCTAGAAAAAGGTGCGCCAAGGCCGTGAGGGGAGCGTTTGCCGGGATCGTGATCCGAAGCCTCATAATTTCAATTCGCAGCCGCACGGTTCGGTGGCAGGATATAGCGCGTTCGCGTGTGCGCTATGAATTTGCCTCCGCTCGCACTGGACACGGCTACTCGCACTTTGCGCGAGGCCCCCTCTTCGCCCGATCTGACAGGTACATACCCGATAGTGTACCGGGTCCGAATATCGCTGGCGATCTCCTCACAAATACCCTTCAAGGAAGCGAGCTCCGCCTGCAGGAACGTCTCGCCGCCGCTGATGGACGCCAAGCGCTTCAGTACCCCGGGGTTCTTGTCCGGATCGTCAGCGTCATAAACTCCAATCGTATAGATGGTCGCCCTCGATTCCAGAACCGCCTGCAATACGTCGCCAGCGTTGTGGAGACTACTATTGTCTCCTCCATCGCTGACCAGGACAAGGGCCCTGCGGTCGCGGCGTCCCATCTCCAAATGTTTTAGGGCCAGTATGATCGCATCGTTGAGTGCCGTCCGGCCATCCGGCGTGCCTTTCCACAGCGCGTTTCGGAGTTGACTGACGTCACTCGAAAACGGGATGTTTTCCGGCAGAGAGAGCTTCGCGCTGTCGCTGAATTGGACGACAAAGATTTCGTCCTTGGGGTTACTCGCGCCAATAAACACCATTGCCGCTGTGATCACTTCCGGACGCTTGGCACGCATGCTGCCGCTGGTATCCATCACTAAACCGGCGGTGACGGGCACGTCTTCGGTAGAGAAATGAGTGAGGGCTTGCAGCTTGCCGTCCTCGTACACCTTGAAGTTTTCCTTCGTCAGGCCAGAAATGCGTTCCCCGGAACCGGATTTGACGCTGACGTCCAACAGAACCAAGTCTGACGTCACCCGCAGTACGAAGGGGGCCTCCGGCGGGCCTACAGCGGGAGTCTGGGAATAGGCCAGGAAATTGAGCGGCAAAACAAAAATGAAAAGCTTTCTCACAGTTACCCCATGCCAAGCCGTGGTCTCAAGTAGACCACGGCCGACGTATCGGCGGTTCAGAAATACTCAGCCCCGGCTGGAATTTCTCCGCCTGGAGACAGTGCTCATCGCGGCGAACAGACCCAGGGACAGCAGTCCGATCAGACCGACCAGCGGCATATTGCTGGCCGTATGCGGCAGAGTCTGAACTGGCGTTTGGGCCACTACAACCGGGGCGGGCGCAGGAGCCGGTTCAGGCTGTGCTGCGGCTACCACAGGCTGAGGAGCAGGCTCGGCCTTAAACGCTTTAGTCGCTCCGGATTCGTCCACAACCACCACCGGAGCCGATTTCAATTCTTCCACCTCTTTGGTTTCTACTTCGATGGCGGGAACAGGCGTCTTTACGAGAGCAGCGATCTCTACCGCGGTCTTCTTCTCATAGGCGAACTCCTGACCGAAATTGTCACCCGGATAGAACCAGGCGCGAATGGCTTTAGTGTGTCCCGCTGGCACTTCCCAGAACTGGATAACTGTCTTGTCGGTGGGTTGCAGACGATAGTTCGGTATCGCCAGGATCGTCGTTATCACGTGTTCCTGATTCTTGTCGAAGATCCTCACGATGTGGCGATCCGACAAGGAATCCACCAGCGCGATCACGTACTCGCCAGGCTGCAAGGTAATCGTGTGATCTGGCGTGCAGCACGACGGAACTTGCACCGGCTCGTTCACGGTAATCGTCGTCTTCTTGTTCCATTCGTCGGCCCGAAGGCTGGGCAGCAATGCAAAACCGAGGGCGCAGGCGAAGGCGGCTGAACCAATACTCCGAAAATATTTCATGGTAATCTTTGTCTCCATTAGTTCGATCTCAAACGGTGTACAGGCAGATTTGGCCGTAAGAGACGGATACCAACGCTGTCTTCAAAAGGATCCAATGCTTGTTTGCCGGCTCTAAAGGCGGGTAGCTTTGTCGGTGTCGTGGCCGCTTTCCTTTAACGCGTGCGACCACTCGTCGGCTTGCTTTTCGGCTTCTGCCTTTGCCACACCGTACCGCTCTTGAATGATTCCCACCAATTGGTCTTTCTTGCCGCCAATGGTTTGCCAGTCGTTGTCGGTGAGATTGCCCCAGCGCTCCCGGGCGGCACCGGTAAATTGCTTCCACTTGCCTTCGATCTGATCCCAATTCATCGTGTTCTCCTGAGTTCAGCTCACACTCGTGCACTTCGACCACCGTTGCTGTTTGAGGCCATTCCTGCGTGTCAGCCGCGCGTGACACTTCCAGGGGATCCTGGTTCCTGCACCAAAATCTGCATTTCGAAGCAAATGGTGCATGGTGAACGTTGTTTCCGCCCGTCCTTCTGCTTACTGGCGGCCTTTTGCGCCACTTGGCCAAGCCCGTGCACATCGCAAGTGCGACATTCATTGAAGGAGCTGGCAACATGGCATTCAACGCCTCGGTGATGGGAATCTATCCTGAACAAACCACCGTTACGGATTCAGTAGCCGCACTGCACAAGGCCGGGTATCGAAGCGCCGACATATCCGTCCTTTCCTCAGACAACCAGGGCACAAAGGATTTTGGGCTCGAGCATCGCAACCGTGCATTCGAGATGGCCGGAGTGGGCGCCGCTGTGGGCGCTATCGCCGGCGCAATTCTCGCCTGGTTCCTATCCAATCAGACCCTGACCATCCCCATCGCCAATCTCGGCCCGGTGGTGGCGGCTGGGCCGATCATGGCCGTCCTGGCCGGCGCGGCAGCCGTGGGCGCATTCGGCTGGCTGGCCGGCGCACTGGCGGGCAGTGCGATGCCTGCCTACGTTGCGAAGCGCTATAGGGGACGCAGGAGGCAGTGTGGCATCCTTCTCTCCGTGCACTGTGACAGCCCCGAATGGTGCGCTCGCGCGAAGAAGATCCTCAACGACACTGGCGCACGAAACATCTCGTCCACCACCGAAGCCGGAGCCGATTACGGCTCCACGGACCGGCCCACCGAAAGGCCGCCTGTGCCCGTAGCCGTCGTCACACGCGTGGATCCTCCTGTGGAAACGACAACGGTGTACTCCTCCACCGACACCCGGCCGTAAGGAAAGAGATGACGACGATGAAACGTAACAGAACCGCCGGCGGTACCGCCCTGGTCTTGGTCCTGCTGACCGCGTCCCAGGCGCTGCCGCAAGACAAACCAGGCGACAGGCGTGACAAGCCCGACAAACAGGAGCAGCATGGCCAACAGCCGCAGCGTCAGAAGCAACCGCAGCAACAACGCCAGGAACAGCATGGCCAACAGCAGCAACGATCGCAGCCGCAGCAACGCCAGGAACAGCATGCCCAACAGCAGCAACGATCGCAGCCCCAGCAAAAACCCCAACAGAATGCCCAACAGCAGCAACGATCACAGCATCAGCAAAAACCTCAGCAGCATGCCCAACAACCGCAGCGAGCCCAGCCGCGGCAACAACCTCAACAGCATGCCCAAAAGCAGCAGCCACGACGGCCCCGGCAGGAAGCAGTAGCCTGGCAACAGCGCCAGGGATGGCGGCAACCCGGTGCCTGGCAAGGGCGCAGCACATGGCAACAGGGTCGCGCTAAGCGCTGGGAAGACGAACATCGGTCATGGGCGCAGCGCGGAGGGTATGGCGGTTACTACATACCCCAAACCACTTATGGCCTCTACTTCGGCAGCCAGCACTTCTTCCGCATGAACAGCCGCCCCGTCATGTACATGGGATATCCCCGTTTCGCCTATCGCGGCTATTCGTTCCTCATGGTCGATCCATGGCCCGAAGCGTGGGCCGAGAATTGGTACCAGACCGATGACGTTTATGTTGACTATGACGACGGGTACTACCTGTTAAACCGCCGGCACCCCGGCCTTAGGATCGCCATCAGTATCGCGCTCTAAACCCGCAGCAGCCGTGTCCTCCGAGCATGCCGGAAAATCTTGCGCCCTTGGGAGCTTCCGTTTCGGTAAATCCTGCAGTCCCACCCGGCCGATCCCTCTGGGGGACCCAAATGCGATGGCAATTTCCCCATGAATTGCCATCGCAGAGACTTTGGACTCAATCGTGCAATGAGTAGCCAAAGAAGGAGCTCCTTAAGAATGCTTTGGACGATTTTCGTAATTCTAGTCGTGTTGTGGGCCCTCGGCATGGCCACAGCCTACACCGCCTCTGGGCTCATTCACATCCTCTTGGTGGTTGCTGTCGTGGTGATGGTGATCCGCCTGCTGCAGGGCCGCAGCGTGGTCAATTAGCCGCAAGGCCTGTAATTTAAAGGAGACTTCGAAATGTCATTAATTAGTCTGGTCATCACGCTGATCGTGGTCGGGGTTCTTTTGTGGTTAATCAATACCTATATACCCATGGCTTCCAGCATCAAAACGATTTTGAATGTAGTCGTCGTCTGCGCCGTTGTCGTTTGGGTTCTGCAGGCTGTAGGGCTATGGGGGCAAATAAGCAGTTATCGCTTCGGCCGATGACGAACGGGGAAGCTAACGAGGCCTATACGAGGTTTGCCAATTAATTAAGACCTATCTCCCGTCTTTATATAGCCTGATCACAAAATAGTTGGTCCGCCTGGTCGTCAATCTTGCTACACTGAAGCCCGATGCCCCGCGGTCGCGTCAATTCGGGCAGGATTCTCATTGTCGACGATGATGAGAACCAGCGCAGGGCGTTGGCGGGCATGCTCTCTGCGGCCGCATTCGAAACAGCGTTCGCCACGGATGGACATGAGGCACTAGAGCGTTTGGCGTCCTTTGATGCTGACGTAATCGTAGCCGACCTGATCATGCCCCGCATGGACGGCTTCGATTTGCTGCGCCGTTTAAAGGAACGCGGTGACCTCACCCCCACCATCGTCCTTACCGCCTTCGGCAGTATCGACAAAGCGCTCTCCGCCGTTCACGAACTCAAAGCCTTCTGGTACCTGGAAAAGCCGGTGGAACCGCGGGCCTTCAGTGTGCTCCTGGAACGGGCCGTTAGCTTCAGGCGCAGCCAGCAGCAGGCAGAGGAGCTTAAAAGGGATTTGAGGCTTCGCGGAGTGCTGGGAGATTTGATTGGCACGTCTCCAGGCATGCAGCAGGTTTTTTCTCTCATCAGGCAGGTAGCGCCGACTTCCGCACCCGTACTGATTAGCGGAGAAAGCGGAACCGGCAAGGAACTGGTAGCAAGAGAGATCCACAAGAGTAGCCCGCGCGTCGAAGGGCCGTTTGTCGCCATCAACGCCGCGGCCTTGCCGGAGAGCCTGATTGAGAGTGAACTCTTCGGCCACGAGAAGGGCGCGTTCACGGGCGCGATGGAGCGGTCAGCCGGCTGCTTTGAACAAGCCAATCACGGTACGTTGTTCCTCGACGAAATCGGGGAGATGCCGCTCTCCACACAACCGAGGCTGTTGCGGGTGCTTGAGGACTTGCGGGTTCGGCGACTCGGGGGTAAGACTGAAATCCCGGTGGACGTGCGGGTGTTGGCCGCGACAAGCCAAAGCCTTAAAACACACTTACGGGAAGAGATCTACTACCGGCTGAGTGTATTCCAGATCCACGTTCCTCCTCTTCGCGAACACAAAGAAGACATTCCAGCGATCGCCGATGTGATGCTAAGTAGCTTGAACCAGAAGCACGGTACGCGCGTCACCGGGATTGATTCGCCGGCGCTGGACTGCTTGCGGCGGTACGACTGGCCCGGGAACGTGCGCGAACTACGCAACATCCTGGAGCGCGCTGTCATCGTGACTGGCAGCGGTTTGATTCCGCTCACCAACATTGATTCGCCCGCCTTTGGCAGAGGGCCCGGACGGAATGCCGTCGATGACGTGAACCAAGGCGACCGGATGGTGATGCACCCGGGCGAGCCCCTCACCAAGGTTGAGGAGGCTTATATCATGCTCACACTGAAACACGTGGGCGGCAACCGCAAACGCGCCGCGGAGGCTTTAGGTATTAGCCTGCGAACGTTACAGAACCGCATCGCCGCCAGTCGCGAAGGCGCCCACGCGGCCGCCACAGGCGACTAAACGCTCAAACACCCGGTCCCGGCGATCTCCCCTGAAGTTTGGTCCCTCTCGTGCAATAGCAACAGCGACGTCGGAATTGGAGACAAAACATGCTGCTATTGCTGATCATCTTGTTGTTGGTTTTTGGAGCCGGTGGAGGATACTACGGCTACGGCCGTTGGGGCACCGGCGGAGGCGCGGGAATTGGCCTCGGCACGACCCTCTTGATTCTGCTTGTCGCCTACCTGGTGGGCGCCATTCCTAGATAGGCCGACCCGGTGGCGCGCGTTGTGGCGCGCCACCGGGCCACTTGCTACTTGTAGAAAGCCACGATCCCAACCGCTTCTTTAAACCCGCCTTGACTGCCCTCCGCCGGTTCCGCCCCCATTGACACGACGCCAACGTAGGCTGGGCGCAGGTGGAACCGGTCGATCAGATAGGTCTTCACGCGAACCGCGCGCCCCCGGGCCAACAAATACTGTTTTGAAGCCGTCCCTTTTCCCGTGTATCCCTCAATCATCAGCGGCCCGTTGCGAGGAACCGTAAGAAGCTCAGTCATCGCCTCGTCCAACTTCACTTTGCCCGCCGCACTCAAGACCTCCACGCCCTTCGCGTCGCTGCTGAAAAGGTCCGCGCTTTCCAGCATGATGCGGCGCTTCTTGAAGCCTTTCGCAAATGAGGGGCTCTTATATTCCGGCGTGGTAAGAGGACCGAGATCATAGAACCCGCGCTTCTTGAAGAAGCCGCGGAAGAGGAAGTTGTGTTTCAGAGCCTCAGTATCCTCAGAGAGGTCGGACATGGCTTCATGTGCGTCGGCGAGAGTTCGTTGGAGGTTCTCGCCTACGCCGCCTTCCCCTGATGCCGCTTGAAACTTGTCCACCGCGTCCTTCAATTGACGCGTGATCTGCTGCAGATTTTTCATGGACGCCTGAACCTCTGGAACGATATTGCTCTCCTCAACCTTCTTCACCACTTTTTGTGCGCTTGCGGAGGTCTCGCGAAGGTTGTCCATAATCTTCTCCGACTTACCGACGCTGCGCTTCACACTGGCGGCCAACTCCTTGTCCTTGAACAGTGCTCCCACCGTGCCTTCGCCCGCCTGGATCCCATCCATGATCTGGCCCAGGTTCTTGCTGATCCTATCGGC
>JBDTMC010000410.1:0-7182 GCA_039934475.1 Bryobacteraceae bacterium
CGGCCCACTACCCGTTTGTCCTCATTGAAATGAAGGCGCCAATACGCGTGGCTCAATACGATGTAAGGCGCGCTATTCGGGCCGTGTTCATCGGCAGCGTGGAACACCCGTCCCAAATAGGGCTGTATCCCCAAGACGTCGAAATAATTGCCGCTACCCTCCACAACAAAAGCGCGGGATGGATTCTCGCCTGTGTCTATCCCCACCTGCGAGATGTTGTACGCAGCCAGCCCCTCAAAGCTCCGATTGCGGTCCCGCAGATCGAGATAGTCGGGATACGACGCATACATGGAGTGCTCGTTGCCATGTTCCACGCCGTAAAGGCTTTCCGCCTGCGGGACGTTCAGCGGCCGCAGGATCAGCGCATTCAAGACACCAAAGACAACGGCATTGGAGCCAATCGCCAGCGCCAGCGTCAACACGGCGACAGCGGTAAACCCCGGAGACTTCCCCAAAACCCGTAGTCCATAGCGGATGTCCTGCATCAGGTTTTCGATGACGTTCACCCGCCGCTCATCGCGGCATTCCTCTTTACGTTGCGTCAGCCCGTCCATCGCCCGTAAGGCCGCCCATCGCGCCTCTTTTGGTGTCAGACCCTGCGCCTCGAACTGTTCCGACTTCCGTTCCAGGTGATACTGCAACTCTTCCTCAAGATCCTGCTCCACCCGCTGCCGTCGAAACAGCGATCGAAGCCGCAGGGGGACGGTGTACAACCAGTGTTTCGGACGCATGACTCAGGCCTCCTCCAGGCGCACCACATTCGTAATCGCATCCGAAAGCCGGGTCCAGATCGCGGCTTCTTTTTCCAACTGCTGCCGCCCCAAAGGGGTCAGCGAATAGAACTTCGCCCGCCGGTTGTTCTCGCTCGCCTTCCACTCCGCGCTGATCCAGCCCTCCTGTTCCAACTTGTGCAGAGCCGGATAAAGAGAACCATCACTCACCTGCAAAACATCCCCGGACACTTGCTTCAACCGCAAGCTGATGGCCCACCCATTCATCGGCTCCAACGCCAAAATCTTTAACAAAAGAAGGTCCAGGGTCCCCTGCACCAAGTCGGACGGTCTGCTCACAATCCCTCCTATCGGTTACCGAGCCAGCATAACCGAAACTCCTCTCGGTAAGCAAGAGGAAAGTGTCGAATGCTCCGCGCCGCCCCCTCCCGCCTCAACCCTGTAGAATGAAAACAGCCTGTCCTGGAGGATCCCCGTCACGTTGTCCTGGAAAACACTTCCCGTTTTTCTCGCTCTCACCGGCACGCTGTCCGGCAGTCCCCCCTTGGACCGCCAGTTTGAGCAAACCGTCCGCCCCTACGTCGCCAAGTACTGCGCCGGATGCCATAGCGGCGCCTCCCCCGCAGCCCAACTCGACCTTAAAGCCTTCACCACCCTGGAGTCCGTGACGCAGGACTTCCCCCACTGGGCGCTTGTCAGCCACCGCCTCGCGGCCAAAGAAATGCCTCCCCAGCCTCTCCCGGCGCCCCCCGCGGAAGCTACCCAGCAGGTCATCGACTGGATCCAATCCGTGCGCGCCGAAGAGATCCGCAAGTCCGCCGGCGATCCTGGCATCGTCCCGGCGCGCCGTCTCAGCAGCGCCGAATACAACTACACCATCCGCGACCTCACCCATCAGGACATGCAGGTGACGCGCGAGTTCCCCGTTGACCCGGCTAACCCCGCTGGCTTCGACAACTCCGGCGAATCCCTCACCATGTCGCCAGCGCTGCTGAATAAGTACCTCCGCGCCGCCCGCGAAGTCGCCGGCCACATGGTACTTTCTCCGGATTCCATTGACTTTGCGCCTTACCCGATGTTAGTGGAAACGGATCGCGAGAAGTACGCCATCCAGCGCATCATCCAGTTCTATAAGAGCCAACCTACTAACTACGCTGACTATTTCAAAGCCGCTTGGACGTATCGCCACCGGGCTACCCTCGGCAAGCCCTCCGCAACCCTCGCCTCCATCGCCGCGGAATCGAAAGTAAGCCCCAAATACCTGCCCGTCGTCTGGCAGATCCTGCACGAGCCAAACCCCGTCGGACCCGTCTTGAAACTCCAGCAAATGTGGCGGTCGCTCCCTGCGCCGGCGGCCAAGCAACCCGATGCGCTTACCGCCAAGTGCGCCGCCATGCGCGATTTTGTTGTCCGGATCCGCGCGCACACCGCCATGCAATTCACCGCCCCTGTGGTGAAAGGACTGCCCCCGGCGTCCCAGCCGCTGTTGAACTGGAAGCTCAAGCAGTTCGCGACACACCGCCGCCAAAGCGACCCCGCCGACCTTCGCAACGATACCGATCCGCCGCCCGTTGAGCCCGTTATTCCCAAGTACCCCGACCTCCATCTCGAAGCCGCGCCTCGCTGGGCCGCCCTCTCCGCGAAAGCCCGGCTCGGCGATACCGATCTGATCGTCCCGGCGGCCCAGCGTAGTCAATATCAGGCCGCCTTCACCCGCTTCGCCCGCGCCTTCCCCGATACCTTCTATGTCACCGAGCGTGGCCGCTTCTTCCCTGACGATTCTGAGGACAAGGGCCGTCTGCTGAGCGCCGGCTATCACAGCGTGGTCGGCTTCTACCGCGACGACACGCCTCTCATGGAACTGATCCTCGACGAAAAAGGACAACGGGAACTCAACCGTCTCTGGAGCGAATTCGATTTCATCGCCAACTTCACCGCGCGCACCTGGGTCCAATACTTCTTCAACCAGAGCGGCGAAGTGGAGGGCAAAGGCGCCGAATCCGCCACCGCGCGCCCCGCCGATCATGAAGTCACCGACGCCGCCGTCATCCTCGCCATGCGCGACGCTTATCTCGCACAAGCCAAGGCCAACCCGACCAACGATCCCATCGCGCCCAAGGCCATTCGCGAACATTACGACGGAGTCAACGCTACGCTTCGCGCCCTTGAAAATGAGCATAAGGTCGCCGAGCCGAAACACCTCGAAGCGCTGGTCCAATTCGCCGCTCGCGCGTACCGCCGGCCACTGGGTACCACGGAGAGTGACGATCTGCGGGCGTACTATCGCAGCCTTCGGACAAAAAACGAACTCTCCCACCTGGATGCCATTCGGGAGTCCGTCGTAAGTGTCCTCATGTCGCCCGACTTTCTCTATCGCCTCGACGAAGACACCGTCTCATCGGCCCGCCAGCCGCTCTCCAGCTATGCCCTTGCCAACCGGCTGAGTTACTTCCTCTGGTCCAGCATGCCTGACGAAGAACTCTTGCGCCACGCCGCCGCCAGTGACCTCTCTCGCCGCGATGTCCTGCTCTCACAAACACGCCGTATGTTGAAGGATGCCCGAGTAACTGGCATGGCTACCGAATTCACCGGTAACTGGCTCGGCGTTCGCCACTTTGAAACCAATAACTCGGTGGATCGCGGCCGCTTCCCGGTTTTCAATAACGACTTACGCGAGGCGATGTTCCAGGAACCCGTCCATTTCATGGAAGACATGGCGCGCAACAACCGCTCCGTGCTCGACCTCCTGTATGGCGACTACACCTTCGTCAACCCCGCGCTCGCCGCGCACTATGGCATTCCCGGAATCAAAGGGGAGCCCGGCGCCTGGGTGCGCGTCGACGGAGCAAACCAGTATGGACGCGGGGGCCTTCTCCCCATGGCGGTGTTCCTCACGCAGAATTCGCCCGGTCTGCGAACCAGCCCCGTGAAGCGGGGCAACTGGGTAGTTCAAAAGGTGCTCGGGGAGGTCATTCCCCCACCCCCGCCTGTGGTTCCCGAACTCCCGAGCGACGAGTCAAAATCTGAACTCCCGGTGCGCGACATGCTCGCCAAACACCGCGAAAACCCGCTCTGCGCCGCCTGTCATGCCAAATTCGATTCCTTCGGGCTCGCCTTTGAAGGCTACTCGCCCATCGGCGGTGTCCGCACGAAGGACCTCGCCGGACGCGCCGTCAACACCGAAGTCACCTATCCTGGCGGCTTCCAGGGTAACGCTCTTGAAGGGCTTCGGGACTTCATCCGGGCGCAACGCCAACAAGGCTTCATCGGTAACCTCAGCCGCAAACTCCTCGCCTATTCATTGAACCGGTCGCTCCAACTCTCCGACGAGTCTCTCATCGAAACCATGGAAACCCAACTTGCTGCAAAGGACTATCGATTCGCTTCCCTCGTGGAGACCATCGTCACCAGTCCGCAGTTCCTCAACCGGCGCACCTCGGATGTCCAAGTAACTGCCAGAAAGGCGAAGTAGAATGTCGAAGCCGACTTACACCACCACCCGCCGCGCCATCCTCCGCGGAGCCGGCTGCGCCATGGCCTTGCCCTGGTTGCCCTCCCTCGACGCCTTCGCCGATACGCCCCCCGCCTCCGCGTTCCCCAAGCGCTTCGGCGTCGTATTCCTCGGCAACGGGATCAATGAGGATCACTGGAGCGCCGAAGGCCAAGGCGCGTCCATGAAACTCAGCAAGACGCTGGAACCCCTGGAGCCGCTCAAGCAGAAGATCAACGTCATTGAAGGCCTTTACGTGAAGGCCCTCACAGGGCAGGGCATTCACCCGGGGCAAACCGGCAGTCTGCTCTCGGGTGCGCACATTGCCAAAGGCGCCATTATCCACTCCGGCATCAGTGTCGATCAGATGATCGCCAATCGAGTCGGAGAAGACACGCCACAGTCCAGCATCGTCCTCGCCTGCGACCAGCCGATGACCGGCTACCACGAGACCAACTTCTCCATGGCCTACAGTTCGCACATCTCGTGGCAGAGTCCCGATTCCCCGGTGCCCGTGGAAATCTATCCTTCGCTTGCCTGGGACAACCTGTTCGACAACCGGGGCAGCCTGCTCAACATCAGCATCCTCGATCGGGTGAAGGACCGCGCCCGTAACCTCACGACTAAGCTCAGTTCCGTGGACAAGGGCAAGTTGGATGAGTATCTCACCAGCGTGCGCGAAGTGGAGAAGCGCGTCGAAGGAATGCGCAAAGGTAAGTCAGACGCCGAGGACGCCGCGAAGCTGAAGAATACGATACCAGCGACCATGGACCGCCCCGCCAACGGTCTGCCGGAAGACCTCCGCGAGCATTCGCGCCTCATGTGCGACATCATCGCCATCGCCTTCCAGACCAACAAGACCCGCGTCGCATCGCTCATTATTTCCCGCGACCTCTCCGCCATGTACTACCCGTTCCTGGAAGTGAAGGACGGCCATCACGCCGCCTCCCACAACAACGCCTCCGATGGTTACGAACGCATCGCTCGCTTCCACGTTGGTCAGTTCGCCTACCTTGCCGCCAAGCTCGATGCGATGAAGGAAGGCGACGGCACCGTCCTCGACAATACGTGCCTCATGTTCCTCTCCAACATGTGGATCGGCCGCAAGCACGACAACTTCCGCCTGCCCCTTATCCTCGCCGGAGGCTTAGGCGGCACGCTCCAAACGGGCCGCACGCTGAACTACCTCAACGACGGCGACGAAAAGCGCAAGATGTGCAGTCTCTATCTCTCCCTGATGGATCGTTTCGGAATCAAATTGGACAACTTCGGAGACGCCCAAGTCCCTCTCGAAAACCTTTGAACGGGTCCTTACGCCAATCGTCCCGAGGTTACGCCGCGGACCGCGCAAACAACCACAAGCGCACTCGCTCTCGATCAAACCTCGCCGACCTTATCGAAGTTCCGCCAAACCGCCTTTATCAACTGCTGGCTGGAAAGCGAAACGTCACAGCGGATACCGCCTTACGCCTCAGCCAATATTTCGGGATGTCAGCCGACTTCTGGATGAACCTCCAGAGTGCATACGAGCTTGACTTGGCCCGTCAGCAGCGCGGCAAGGACATTCAGCGTATCCAAAAGCGCAGCCAGACAGCGGAGCCGCGGCCGACAGCCTAGACCTACGCGAATACTAACCGAGGTCGAACCCGTCCCCAACTCGGAGAGCCATGGCTCACGCCGAAACAATGCGCCGGCGCACCTGTTGCTCGATGACCTTCAGCGATCTCTGCCGTGCCAGAACCAATTCATATTCCTTTTGAATATTCATCCAGAAGTCGGCGCTTGTCCCAAAGTGCCGTGCCAACCGCAGCGCGGTATCGGCTGTGATTCCCCGGCGTTCGTTGACGATTCCGCTAATTCGAGTGACCGGTACGTGCAATTCCAGCGCGAGTCCGTTAATCGAAATTCCCAAGGGCTTCATGAAATCCTCACGCAACATCTCCCCGTGGTGCACCGGAGTGCGCGTGACATTCCAACCCCGTTCAGGACGCGTGTCCGGCGCGATCACCCCTCACCCCTTCCAACCGGTTCCCCGGACGCGCATTCTGACGTTGCTAACCGCGACCGTCAGGGTCGCGGCTCGGAAGCTGCTGATTGTACCGGTTCGTAGCTAACGATTTTTTGGTGTAACTCTCATCATCCAGGAGCGTATAGCTTTGCATGGGTAATCTCGGGCAGGACTTCCGCGTCGCCATACGCTCCTTCAAGAAATCTCCGGTCTTTGTCGCGGTCGCGGTCTTCTCGCTCGCCCTCGGCATCGGCGCCAACACGGCCATCTTCACGCTTGTGGATCAACTCCTCCTGCGGTTGCTGCCCGTCAAGGATCCACAACAACTCGTTCTGCTGTGGGGACGTGGTGAGCACTACGGCAGTAATAACGGCCGCTACAAACTCTCCTATCCCATGTATGAGGACTTCCGCGACCATAACCAGGTTTTCAGCGGGATGTTCTGCCGTTGGGAGACTTCTTTCAGCATCAGCGATTCCGGCAAGACGGAGCGTGTGGACGGCGAACTCGTCTCCGGTTCCTATTTCCCGGTGTTGGGCGTAGGTCCTGCCCTCGGACGCGTCTTCACCCCGGAAGACGACAAAGTCCCGGGCGGCCATCCGTATGCCGTGATCAGCCACCGCTACTGGCAGAGTCGCTTCACCGGCAGTCCCGATGTGATCGGCAAGAAGCTGATGATCAACGGCTATCCCATCACCATCATCGGAGTCAGCCAGGCTGGCTTCGACGGCACTGATCCGGGCTCCGCACCGCAAATCCGCATCCCCGTGATGATGGAAGCCCAGATGAGCCCGCAGTTCGCCGAATTCTACAGCCTCAAAACCCGACGCGGCCGCTGGGTCATGGTTTTCGGCCGGCTGAAGCCCGGTGTCACCCTCACCGAAGCGAAAACGGCCTTGCAACCCTACTTCCACCAGATGCTCGAAATGGAAGTGCTGGAGAAGGACTTTGCC
>JBDTMC010000411.1:0-7164 GCA_039934475.1 Bryobacteraceae bacterium
CGTCACCCAGCCCCAGCTTGTGACCCGAGCCGATCATCCAATAGAGCAAAGCCGGTTTCTCAAACCATGGCAAACCCCACAGACGCGGAGCGACCCAATCGCCGGAGCGCGCCATTTCCCGGCCGATCGACGCGTAGCGCGGTTCATCGGGACCGAGCAAACCCACGCCGTCCAACCGGAACAGGTAAATGAAGTAGACAATGGGAAGAAGGGCCAGCCAACGGGCGGCTCTGGGAAAAGACACGCCTCAAGTATAATGTTGCGAATGCATCGGAGGTTGATTTTGACGGTTTTGCTGGGGGCGGCCGCATCCCAGGCGGATATAACGAATTGTGCGTGCGACCCTTCTTCCGCCGAGAGTATGAGCAAGCGGGAGTGCAGCTTGTGCCGGGAGGCTGAAAAGCAGCCGTCAGAAACGGAGATCTTCTTTCTAAAGGACGCTAACCCACGGAAGCCGAACCGCTGGCTGGTGTTGCCGAAAGTGCATGGATCGGTCGGCCATTCCCTACGCGAACTGAAGCCGGGGCAGAGAGCAGCACTGTGGAAGGCGGCCATCGCAAAGGGAAAAGAGCTGTGGGGTAACGAATGGGGTCTGGCTTACAACGGAGACACGGCGCGCACGCAGTGTCACGGCCATATCCATATCGGGAAGCTGCTAAAAGGCCTGGCGCCGGGCAAGACACTGGTGGTGTCGCATGTAGAGGACATACCAGTACCAAAAGGTGACGGTTTGTGGGTGGAGCCTCTTGGCAAGAAGCTCCTGGTGCATTACGGGGAAACCATTACAGAAACGGTGTTGTTGAGATGAACCTGGTTGATATTGAGAAATTACCGACCGCGGAAAACGCGGCATTGAGACTGAATCCGGCGGACAATGTGGTTGTGGCGCGAGTGCCGCTGAGCCCTGGCCAGACGCTGCATGTCGGCGGCATTACGGTGACGGTCCGCGACGCGGTCCCGGCTGGGCACAAAATGGCCCTGCTACCGATTGCGGCGGGGGAGCGGGTGATCCGCTGGGCGGAACCGATCGGCCGGGCCACCGTGGCGCTCCAGCCGGGTGCGCACGTGCACACGCAGAACGTGGCGTACGAAGAAGCTCCTCCGGAATATATCTTTCCCGAGGGCGAGTACCTGCTGCCGGCGGCGCCCGCAAAAATGCCCACTTTCATGGGTTATCAGCGCGAGGACGGCCGGGTAGGGACGCGCAACTACATTGCCGTAGTAGCAGCCAGCAACTGCGCGGCGCACACGGCGGAATGGATCGCCTCGAACTTCGAAGGTGAGGCCTTGCCAGACAACGTGGACGGTGTCGCGGCTTTCCCTCACGGCGATGGTTGCGGGCAATCCGGCGGCATCGACCTTGTACAATTGCGGCGCACCCTGGCCGGCGTCCTGGCGCATCCCAACGTCTCGGCGGCCATCATTCTTGGACTCGGCTGCGAGGTGAACCAGATCGATCACTACCTGGGTGAGGGAGCGGCGCGCACCAAGCGGCTGATCGGAATGACGCTACAGAATACTGGCGGTACGCGCGGCACCGTGGATGCGGCTACGCGAGAGATCCGCAACTTTATCGAACGCGCCGCGGCCGAAAAGAGAGTGGAAGTTCCGGCGTCGAAGATCGTGCTGGGACTGAACTGCGGCGGATCTGATTCGTTCTCCGGCATCACGGCGAACCCCGCCCTCGGCGTGACGTCCGACATGCTGGCTCGCTATCACGGCAGCGCCGTATTGGCCGAGACCACCGAGTGCTTTGGCGCCGAACACCTCTTGGTGCAGCGGGGGCGGAACCGCCAGGTGGCCGAGAAATTCCTCGGTTTCATCAACTCCTATAAGGCCTATTTGAGGGGTTTTGGGCCCAACTTCAACTTCAACGACAACCCGTCGCCGGGCAATAAGGATGGCGGGCTGACGAACATTCTGGAGAAGAGCCTGGGCGCGGCGGCCAAGGCTGGTTCGACGCCGATGATGGATGCTGTGGATTATGCCGAGGCCGTTACATCCCCGGGCTTTGTATTCATGAATACGCCGGGCTACGATCCGGCCTCCCTCGCTGGCCTTGCCGCGGGCGGATGCAATCTTATCGCGTTTACCACGGGACGCGGCAGCGCCATCGGCTTCCCCACGATTCCGGTACTCAAGATCGCGAGCAACAGCAGCACGTTCCGCCGCATGCCGGAGAACATGGACGTGAATGCCGGGCTGATCGCGGACGGGGAAGCAACTATTGAGAGCGTTGGCAGCGACATCTTCGATCTGCTGTTGCGCGTGGCGAGCGGCGAAAAGACGCGCAGCGAGCGTATGGGACACAAGGAGTTTGTGCCGTGGCGCATCGGGCCGGTCCTGTAGACGCAATAGGCTAGAATCGTGTCTATGCGACTTTCTTCTGCGACGCTCGCGTTAGGCGTGTGCCTGAGCGCGAGCCTGGGGGCGCTCCACGCACAGAAGCCCAAGACCGCGCCGAAAACCGCCCCAGCCAAGGCGGAAAGCACACCGGGCCTGAAATCGGCGTTCGACAAAGCAACGATGGAGGCGTACGTACGCCACCTGTTCGTGTGGGGTCCAACGATTACGGTGAAAGTGGAAGACCCGAAGCCGTCACCGGTAGCCGGATTCCAGACAGTGACCATTGTCGCCAGCGCTGGCGCGGCCTCGCAGTCGGAAGACTTTCTGGTATCGAAAGACGGAAAACACATCCTGCAGGGCAAGGTCTACGGCGTCGCCGACAGCCCATTTAAGGACGAGTTGAGTAAGCTGAAGACGGATCTGTCGCCGAGTTTTGGCGCGCCTGGGGCTCCCGTTGTGGTCGTGGTGTTCAGCGATTTCGAGTGCCAGTATTGCAAGCAGGAAGCGAAGACGATTCGTGAGAGCATCCCCAAGGAGTATCCGACTCAGGTTCGTGTGTACTTCAAGGACTTTCCCCTGGATGCCATCCACCCCTGGGCCCGGCAGGCTGCCATTGCCGGACGCTGTGTATTCCGCCAAGCGCCCACTGCGTTTTGGGACTATCACGACTGGATGTTTGAGCACCAGGGCGAAATCAACGCCGACAACGTGAAGAATAAAGCCCTGGAGTTTGCCGGGACGAAGAAACTGGACACATTGATGCTGGGCCAGTGCATCGACAGCAAGGCCACCGAACACGAGGTGGATAAGACTGTGGCGGAAGGCAAGTCGCTGCAAGTGAACTCCACTCCAACGATTTTCCTGAACGGCCGCAAGATACCGGGATCGGTGGCGTGGCCGCAGTTGAAGCAGGTAATCGATTTCGAGCTTGAGTATCAAAAGACTACCGCCGATGCCGGCGAGAAGTGCTGTGAAGTGAAGCTGCCCTCTCCATTGAACAAATAGAAAGAACCGTCTTGTCGATGTTGCCGCGAAGCCCTCGCACTGCTGTCCTCGCGCTAGCCGGCGCGCTGCTGGTAACGGCTGGAACGATCGATCCGAACAACTATCTGGCGCATATAAAGTTCCTGGCGTCGCCGGAGTTGAAAGGCCGCGGATCGGGTACGCCGGGGCTTGAGAAGGCTTCAGCGTACGTTCTGAAGCAGTTTCGGCAAGATGGCTTGCAACCCATCGACGGCAAGAGTTTCTTTCAGCCGTTCACTGTGACCGTGAACGCGAAACTGGGCAGCAGGAACCACCTGGAATGGAAGGCTGGTGAGGCTGCGCATGTGCTGAAGTTCCACGACGAATTCCAGCCCTTCAACTCCTCCTCCAGCGGTAGTGTTGCGGGCGGCGTCGTCTTTGCCGGCTACGGCATCACCGCCAATGAATACCATTACGACGACTACGCGGACCTGGATGTGAAGGGCAAAGTCGTGATTGTGCTGCGTCATGAGCCGCAGGAGAACGAAGACAAGAGTCCGTTCATGGGCAAGTCTTTGACTGTCCACGCCAACCTGGACAACAAGGCCGCCAACGCCAAGATCCACGGCGCTGTCGCGGTGATTCTTGTAAACGACACGCCGAACCATCCGGGCGATGGCGACACGATCGACAAGTTTGCCACCACGGTGGGTCCTAACACTCCCGGGATTCCTTTCATCCAGATGAAGGCAGAAGCGGCGAATGCGCTGTTTGGCGGGTCGGGGAAGAGCATTCAGGATCTGGTGACGGCGATCGATAAGGATTTGAAGCCACAGTCGTTTGCGGTGGCTACGGTGACGGCGAAGGTTCAAACCGATGTGGAACGGCAGAACAAGACGGTTCACAACGTCGTGGGTTTCCTGCCGGGTGAGAGCGATGAATATGTGATTATCGGCGCGCACTACGATCACCTGGGGATGGGTGAACAGAGCTCCCTGGCGACGGGGGACATGAAGGGGAAACCGCATTTGGGGGCCGATGACAACGCCTCTGGCACGGCCGGTGTGTTGGAGCTGGCCAAGCGGTTGGCGAAGGAACCGAAGCGGAAAAGAGGCATTGTGTTTCTTGCCTTTGCCTCCGAGGAATTAGGGTTGCTCGGGTCGAACTACTATGTAAACCACCCGGAGTTGCCGCTCGAGAAATGCGTGGCTATGATCAACCTGGATATGATCGGCCGCGTGAGGGAAGGCAAAGTCTTCGTTGGTGGCTCCGGCACGGGATCGACATTGAAGACGCTGCTGGACGAAACCAAAGGGAACTACAAGCTGACGCTGGACCTCTCTGAGCAGGCTGGGTATGGATCGAGCGATCACGCGTCGTTCACGCCAAAGGGCGTGCCGGTGCTGTTCTTCTTTTCCGGGTTGCACGCAGACTATCACAAGCCCACTGATACGTGGGATAAGATTGACGCCAAACAGGCAGTGGAACTGCTCGAATTTGTGGGCGATGTTGCGGACAAGCTGGCATCGAGCGCCGACCGGCCCCAATATGTGAAGTTGGCGCCACCAAAGCAGGCCGGTGGGGGCGGGGGCTACGGGGCGTGGTTCGGCAGTATGCCCGACTTCGCGGAAGTACCAAACGGATTCCGGTTTGCGGATGTCATGCCCGGTTCACCGGCGCTGAAAGCGGGTTTGAAGGCGGGCGATGTTTTGTTCGAGTTCGATAGTAAGCCGATTACGAATTTGTACGACTTCACGGCTGCCTTACGGACGAAGAAGCCAGGCGACACGGTGGTAGTGAAAGTTCACCGCGCGACGGAGACCGTGGAGGCAAAAGTGACACTGGAAGTGCGAAGGTGAGAGGGTGGCTAATCAATTGCATGTAGAATGCCGATGAGTAGTCGAATGATGGAAACCGTCAACTTGAGTTCACACCGCGTTTGGAGTCTTCCGCCGCTGATCCTCCACCCGTTCAGCGATTCGAGCGGCCCGAACAAGTTGGTGGAGAGCTCCAAGGCGCACCTGATGATTCAGGGGCTGCTGCCGTCAGGCGAACTGAGTTCGGCAGAACTGGACCGCCGTCTGTTAGACGGCCGCTATTGCGAGATTCGCATGTTGTTCTATGTTGGAAAGGACATTGCCCGCTGGGTAGAGCAGTGTCTGGAGAGCGCCGAGCGGGAAGACGACCTACGCGCGATGGGACTTCAGGCACACAGTTTTTTGAATCTGCTGATCAAAGACACGCCGCCGGGCGTGAGGGAAAAGCTTCGCAAGTGGGGCGTAGCGGATTTTCAAGCCATCTTTACGCGCGCGGTCGGCTTGAACACGATCTTCGCCGTCGTTCCGGAGAAGGAACAGATCGCCGCGGAGTTCACCCGTAATTATTACCGCTACGTGGATCAGGTATTTACCTGCAGCAGCCATCAGATAGAATTCCCGATCATGAAGGCGGACCAGTTCGTGTTCGAGTTGTACGCCTCGGGAGAGTATTCCCGGATGCTTGAACGCCAGTGGGACGCCGACTGAAACAGCGGCTGATATAATTCCGGAATGAATTTGTCGCCTCTGCTTCTGGTACGGCAGAAGTTTCCGGACCGCCGACTGACGGACATTCCTTCCACGATTCGCCTGGAGCTGACCGGGCAAAACATGGCCCGCGGCCTGGCACACGGTTCCCGTATCGCCATTGGTGTGGGAAGCCGCGGCATCAATAATATCGACGTCATCGTAAAGAGCGTGGTGGCGTGGTGGAGAGAGCAAGGGATGAAGCCCTTCCTGTTTCCGGCCATGGGCAGCCACGGCGCTGCCACGGCACAAGGGCAGGCGGATGTCCTGGCCCATTACGGGATCACGGAAGCCACAATGGGATGCCCCGTCGTGAGCCAATTGGAGGTAGTCCCGCTCGGCCGAACCGCCGAAGGGATTGAAGCCTTCATGGATAAGGTGGCCTATTCCAGCGACGGCGTAATGCTGGTGGGACGGGTGAAGTGGCACACCGATTTTGCAGGCGGCCTGGAGAGCGGGCTGTTCAAGATGATGGCAATCGGCTTAGGAAAGTTTGCCGGAGCGCAACGATATCACGCCTACGCCTACCGCATTGGCATGGAGAGGGTGATCCGCAACGTGGGACGGCAGGTATTGCAATCGGGAAAGATACTGGGCGGCCTCGCGGTCCTCGAAGACGCGCACCACAATACGGCCCAACTCACGGCCGTTCCGGTAGACAACATGGAACAGCGCGAAGAGGAATTGCTGGCACTGACCAAATCATGGATGGCTCGCATACCAGCGCCGGTGGACATCCTGATTGTGGATGAGATGGGCAAGAACATCAGCGGCGCCGGAATGGACACGAAGGTGATAAACCGGAGCGTGGTGGGCGCGTACAATCCGTGGGATACGGCGCCGGCGATCGAGCGTGTATATGTGCGGGATCTGAGCGAGCTAAGCTACAACAACGCGGTAGGCTTGGGCGTGGCAGACGCGATTCACGACAGGTTGCTGAACAAGATCGACTGGATTCCAACGCACATCAACGGGTTGACTGCTTCGGCGCCGCCGGCTGTCCGCACGCCCATGCATTTTCCTACAGACAGGCAGTGTCTGGAGAAGTTGTGGCCGACGGTGGGAAAGTTTGATATCCGCGAGGTGACGCTGGCTTGGATTACAAACACGATGGAGTTGAGCGTGCTCGCCTTGAGCGAGAACCTGCGACCGGAGATTGAGCGTAACCCTGAATTAGAGATTCTGGATGGGCCTCGTTCGTTGTTATTCCAAGAGAACGGCGATATCGCGACCCTCAACGAGTGGAAGCTTGCCGTAGGCGCCGCAGCCGCCGTTTCGGTGTAAGGACGAA
>JBDTMC010000412.1:0-7134 GCA_039934475.1 Bryobacteraceae bacterium
GACGGTTCGATGAAGGTGCGGCCGACGTAGTGATTGCGAATCAGGCCATGGCGAAACGGTACGCCGGATTCCGAGGCATAGCCTAGCGCGGCGGCCACGCCCGAATCGGGGACGGGGACAACGACATCGGCATCGACGTGCGATTCGCGGGCCAGCAGGCGGCCCAGCATTTCGCGAGATTGCTGTACTGACTTACCAAAGACGAGCGAATCCGGGCGGGCAAAGTAGACGTGTTCAAACACGCACTGCGCCGATTCGCGCCGTGGCGTGTAGCGTTCGCGGCTGACGCCGGTCTTGCCGACGATCACCATCTCACCGGGCTCGACGTCACCGAGGTACTCGGCGTTGATGAGGTCGAAGGCGCAGGTTTCGCTGGCGAAGACATAGGCGATCTCGCCGTCCTCCCGCACAATGCGTCCCATCGCCAGAGGACGGAAACCGTTCGGGTCGCGGGCGACGATGACGCGATCTTCGGCCAGAAATACGAGGGAGAAGGCGCCTTCCAGTTGGAGCAGGGCGTCGCGGAGGGCGGCGGCCAAAGTACGCTCGCGCGAGTGAGCCACAAGGTGCAGGATCACTTCAGTGTCGCTGGAGGCCTGGAAGATAGCCCCATCGCGTTCCAGGTCGCTGCGCAGCTCCGCGGCATTCGTAATGTTGCCGTTGTGAGCCACCGCGATGCGTCCCTTATTACACGCTACCGCGAACGGCTGGGCGTTCAGGATGGCGGTATCGCCGGCGGTGGAATACCGCGTATGGCCGATGGCCATCGGCCCCGGCAGGCTGGCCAGCACGGTAGGCGTGAAGATCTCCGCCACGTGCCCCATATTCTTATGGCAATGGATGCCGCGGCCATCGCTGGACGCAATACCAGCGCTTTCCTGTCCCCTATGCTGTAACGCGTAGAGGCCCAGGTAGGCCAGATTAGAGGCTTCCGAATGCCCGTAAATAGCAACGACGCCGCACTCTTCGTGTAGTTTGTCGAACATGGCTTTGCCTAACCGTGGAGCAGAGTCTCGAGCGCCGTTTCCCAGCGGCGCTTTAGTTCGTTCACATCACAGCCAACCAGGAGGGTGGAACCCTGGCTGATCTCCAACCGGCTTTCCGCAGTGGCGCCGATCGGTATTGCTTCTACGTCGTGGGCCGCGGCGATACGGAGGACCGCATCGGCATCGGCCGTGGAAACCAAAATCCGGGACGGCCCTTCATGGAAGAGCAAGAACTCAGGCCGTAATTCAGAGTCGATCTTTACCTGGCAGCCTATGCCGTTCGGGAACGTGCATTCGGCCAACGCAACCGCGAGGCCGCCGTCGCTGATGTCATGCGACGATTCAGCCAACCCGCCGAGGACAATTTCCCGAATCGCCGACTGCACCCGCTTCTCGTATTCCATATCGAGAACGGGCGGCAGGCCCCACATCTCTTTGATGATCGTATTGGCGTATTGGGTGCCGCCGAAGTGCGTAAGGTCGCACGATCCGGCGCCGCCAAGCAGGATAATCGACCGGCCGGCGTTACGGAAAGCGCTGCCCACCGGCGCGGCGGTCTTCAACAGGCCGACGATGCCCAGCACGGGCGAGGGGATGATACCCTCTCCCAGTGTCTCGTTATATAGACTGACGTTGCCGCCGGTGATGGGCGTCCCGAAGAAGCTGCAGGCTTCCGACATACCCTCAATGGCTTCCACCAGTTGGGCCATGATCTCCGGGCGCTCGGGGTTGCCGAAGTTGAGGTTGTTGGTGGCGGCTACCGGCTCCGCGCCGACGGTGGAGAGGTTGCGGCAGCATTCGGCCACAAGCAGCTTCGCCCCTTCTCGCGGGTCGAGGTAGCAGTACCGGCCGTTGCCGTCGAGCGACATCGCGATCGATGTGCCGGTTTCTTTGATTCGAACGATAGCCGCATCGCCGCCGGGGCCTTCCAGAGTGTTCGAACGGACCAGGTAATCGTACTGCTCCCAGATCCAGCGCTTGTCGCAGAGGTTGGCGCTGGCGACCAGGGCTTCCAGGTCCGCCTGCACGCTGGCGCTGGCGAAGGTGGGGCCTTCCATCGGGACGTTGCGGTGCGGGGCGGTGAATGGCCGGTTGTAGAGAGGGGCTTCGTCGGCGAGTTCGCGGTTCGGGATTTCGGCTACAACCACGCCGTGGTTCCTCACACGAAGCAGGCCATCGTCCGTAACCATGCCGATTTCGGCGGCGTCGAGTCCCCACTTCTTGAAGACCTCGAAGACTTCGTTCTCGCGGCCCTTCTGCGCCACCAGCAACATGCGTTCCTGGGATTCCGAGAGCATAATCTCGTAAGGCGTCATTCCGGTTTCGCGCTGGGGAACGAGGGCGAGGTCGATTTCAATACCCGTGCCGGCGCGGCTGCCCATCTCGCAGGTGGAGCAGGTGAGGCCGGCGGCGCCCATATCCTGAATGCCTACGACGGCTCCGGTCTGCATCACTTCGAGGCACGCTTCGAGGAGCAGCTTTTCGAGGAACGGATCGCCCATCTGGACGTTCGGACGTTTCTGCTTCGACTCTTCGGTGAACTCGGCGGAGGCCATCGATGCGCCGTGAATACCGTCGCGACCGGTTTTGGCTCCGACGTAGATTACTGGGTTGCCGAGACCCTGCGCCTTGCCATAGAAAATCTGGTCGGTACGGAAAACTCCGAGCGCGAAGACGTTGACCAGGGGATTGCCCGAATAGGAGGGGTCGAAGACACACTCGCCGCCGACGGTGGGCACGCCAAAGCAATTGCCGTAGTGGGCGATGCCGCTCACCACGCCTTCGAGGATGCGCCGGTTGCGGGCGCCGGTTTGGGGATCGTCGAGCGGGCCAAAGCGGAGGGCGTCCATGACGGCAATGGGCCGCGCGCCCATTGTAAAGATGTCGCGCAGGATGCCGCCAACGCCGGTGGCCGCGCCCTGGAAAGGTTCAATGAAGCTGGGGTGGTTGTGCGACTCGATCTTAAAGGCGATGGCCCAGCCGTCGCCGATGTCGATGATGCCCGCGTTTTCGCCCGGGCCTTGCAGCACGAGTTTGCTGCGTGTGGGTAGCTTCTTCAGGTGGATGCGCGAGCTTTTGTAGGAGCAGTGCTCGCTCCACATGACGCTGAAAACGCCGAGCTCGGTGTAGCTAGGCTCGCGCTTGAGGATGGAAACAATCTTCGCGTACTCGCCCTCGGTTAATTGGTGGGCGGCGATGAGGTCAGGGGTGATGGCGCTCATTTCTCTATTTCGCTGACACCAGTTGGGGGAGGTGGGCAGCTACCAGGGACTGGAAGATCACAAGGCCGTCTGTGGAACCCATGAGGGGTTCTACGGCGTCTTCCGGGTGCGGCATCAAGCCTAATACGTTTCGTTCCTTATTGAGGATGCCCGCGATGTCGCGGAGGGAACCATTGGGGTTGCCGTTGACGTAGCGGAAAGCGACGCGATCTTCGCCTTCGAGTTCGTCCAGAGTCCGGTCATCGGCGATATAACAGCCCTCGCCGTGGGCGATGGGGACGCGCAGCACTTGACCGCGTGTGGCGAGGTGCGTGTACGGGGAGTTGGTGGTCTCCGTCCGCAGATCGACATGCTTGCAGATGAACTTTAGGCCGCGGTTGCGAATGAGCGCGCCAGGGAGGAGGCCGGATTCGACCAGAATCTGAAACCCGTTGCAGATTCCGAGAACCAAGCCACCCTCGGCGGCAAACTTCTTGACCGCGCCCATGATGGGGGAGAACTTGGCGATGGCGCCACAGCGGAGGTAGTCGCCGTAGCTGAATCCGCCAGGCAAAACCACCACATCTACGTTGTTGAGGTTGTCACTACCGTGCCACAGGATTTCAGCCTGCTGGCCCAGTACGCGGCTAGCAGCATCCCAGATGTCGTGGTCACGATTACTGCCCGGGAAAAGGACGACACCGAATTTCATCGAGGAGTCTCCAGTGTAACAGAACTTTGACGGAGAGGCCCAGGAATTGGTCCGGGTTCGGGCGGTTGAAACTAGGAAGCGGCGACGGCGACGGGCACCTTCGCTTTACGGGTGGCCCGGCGCTTTTCAGCTGGCGGTTGCCGGTCACTCTTCTTCAATACCGGGACGGCGATTGGGGCGACGAATTTCTTCTCGCCATGATCGTCGAATTTGATTACGATATGGTCTTCGTTGCAGGAAAGCACAGAGCCTAATCCAAACTTCGGATGTTCCACTTGTGCTCCCTGAGCAAAAGCCGGTTTTGTTGCCATGTAAGCGCCTCTATGTCTATTATAACCAAGATATTACGCTTTGTCGAGCGACTGGGACAGTGGCTGTGGCACACTGGAAAGATGTCTCTTGCGGCAGTAATTTTCGACTACGGAAAGGTCATTTCTTACGATCAGGATGGCCATTATCTCACCCAGATGAGAAGGCTTTCGGGGTTAGATCAGGAGACGTTCGAACGGCTGTATTGGCAGTATCGCGACGACTATGACGCGGGCGTACTGAATGGCGCCGGGTACTGGCAGGCGATCGGCAAGGGGGCTGGTTTAGAGTTCACTCCTTCGCTGATCCAGGAGTTGATTCGCGCCGATAACTTGTCGTGGAGCCGGACACAGGATTTAGCTCTGCGTTGGGCGACCGAATTGTCGGCGGCGGGATACAAGATCGGTATCCTGTCGAACATGCACGAAGACCTTCGAGTGCACTTGCAGCAGCATGCCACCTGGCTGAAAACCTTCGACCATGTGGTGTTTTCCTGCGACGCCGGAATGGTGAAGCCGCAAGCGGAGATCTATGGCCATGTGGTGAGCGGATTAGGTGTCGCGGCGGGGGATTGCCTGTTCCTGGATGACCGGGAAGTCAACATCAAGGCGGCGGTGGCCGCCGGGTGGCAGGGGATTTTAGTCCACGACTTGAGGGAGGCGATGCGAGAAGCGTCAGCTCGGTTTGGCTTGCCGGTCGCTTCGCTGTCGGCTGCGGCCTGAGGCCAGGGCAGGCACCTTCGGACCGAGGAATCGGCGCCACCTGCGAAGGCGATCGGGGGTTCCAAAATGAACGCGCCAGTATTCGAGAAACTCGCTGCGCCGGGTTTCCAGGCGCTCGTGGACAAAGACGCGAAAGTGCTCCGCTTCCGGAGCCTTCTCATACCGCTCTAACGCTACCCGGCAGTCGTTGATATCCCCTAAAAACGTCTGGACTTGGCGCAGCTGTTCGAGCCATCGCTGGAGGGGCTTGCCGTAAACCGGCTGAAAGGCTTCCAAGGTGTAGCGAAAGTGCTTGGTGGCGAGGCGAAGCGCGTGGAGTTCCTCGAGGGAAGCCGCTGGGGTGGCGGTGGCCACGCCATGAGCGATGTACTCCGCCGCAAGCGCGGGCAGGTTCTCGCGGGCATTGGCGGCGGCGTCCTTCGACGCATCCCACGTGATCATCCCAGGTTTCATTGTGGTTCAGAGTTGGAGGCGATTGGGCCAGCGAGCGGGCAAATCGCGCTTGCGCCAAGCGCGGAGTTCGGCATGCAGCGCGCGCTCAGCGCCTTCACGTTCGGCCTGCAGTCGGGTGGCGAGGGGACCACTGGATTCGCCGGCGTCGGCCAGAAGCTGGAGCGTCATGTCGCGGTCGCGGACGGCGGCGGCGTGGTCCATCAGACCGCTGAGGTGGCGGCGAATCTTCTTTACTTTAGCGTCGGGGAAGAATTGGCGGAAGACGCGGAGGCCTTCGCTCAGCCGGCGAATGGAGACCCGAAGGTCGTGAATGGCTTCTTCGTCCCGATTCCGTGCGGCATGTTTAAGCTGGTCTCTGAAGGATTCGAGGAGAGCAGCGATGCGGTGGGCGCTATAATCGCGCATTCAGCAAGTGTAACACCCTCAATAGGCGAGTATGTCTATCGAGTGCGGGGATCGTCTCCGGAAATTCCATTCGGTACGCTGCCCGCAACAAAGGTGAGGCCTTACCCTATGCGCTGGCGAACGGCTCTTCCAGTGACTTACTCTGCGGCGTAAACAGTTCCGCCCCATTGTCCAGGATGTGGAGGTCGTCTTCCAGGCGGACTCCGAATTCGCCGCGGATGTAGACTCCGGGTTCGTCGGAGAAGGTCATGTGGGGAGCTAGCGCGAGTTTGTTTCCCTTAACGAGGTAGGGCCATTCGTGGCCGTCCATGCCCATTCCGTGGCCGAGGCGATGCGTGAAGTAGGTGTAGCCGGGGCCGTAGCCGGCATCCTCGATTACCTTGCGGGCGGCGGCATCTACCGCTTCACACGGAATGCCGGGGCGGGCGGTCTTGAGAGCCGCGGTTTGTGCTTTGAAGACGATATCGAAGACCTTCTTCATCTTGTCCGTGGGCTTGCCGATGACAAAAGTCCGGCTGATGTCGGAGTCGTAGCCTTCGACGTTGCAGCCTCCATCCATCAGAAGGATGGTTCCCTCGCGGATCACCTGAGGTTTGAGGGAGCCGTGGGGCAGCGCCGAGTATTCGCCTACCTGCACGCCGGCGCCGCCCTGGAAGCCGAGACGGTCATGGGCTTGGGTGACGAGGCGGGCAAATTCGAACTGCGTCATGCCGTCGTGGATGGCCTTGTAGCCTGCTTCGTAGGCTTGCAACGAGACGGAGGCCGCAAGGCGCATGAGGGCGATTTCGGCGGGGCTCTTGATGGCGCGGCAGCCGGCGGTGACCGGGGTTGCGCTGGTGATTTTGGCCTGTGGCGCGGCCTTGCCTACTCCGTCGGTGAAGACGAATTTCACTGTCTCTTCCATGCCTACGGCGCCAGTTTTGACGCCGCGCTCCTTAAGGCCGAATGCGATCTTTTCGTAGGGGCTCTCGTCTTCGTGCCACTTCACAACCTGCGCCTGCGGCCCGACGGGGCCGGCGGAGATTTGCTCACGGGCGCGATCCTCTTCGAAGGCCGGCGTGACGAACCAGGGTTCGCCGCGCTGGGGCAGGATCATGAAGAAGAGACGCTCACTGTTCCACCAGCGAATCCCGGTGAAATAGACCAGCGACGTTCCGCCCATTAAACAAATAGCGTCGAGATTGTTTTCCTTCATCAGGCGCTGTGCGCGTTCGATGCGGGCCTGGCGTTCCTGAACCGTAATGGCGTGCGCCTCAGCCTTGCGGCTTTTCAGCGCGGCGAGGGAGGGCGGGAGCGGGGCTTCCGATTGCGCAAACGCGGCGCTGGATCCGGCCGCGGAGAGAGAG
>JBDTMC010000413.1:0-7127 GCA_039934475.1 Bryobacteraceae bacterium
TGAAAACTTATTGGATGGCCCGTTGACATCCCCGCTGAGTCGTGTAATCTATGCATAGACTATCTTGGTAACTGTATGGCGACTACTGGAAAAGGCGATCTGCTGCCGGGCACGTTGGAGATGCTCATTCTGGTGACGCTGCGGCGGGAGCCGTTGCACGCGTACGCGATCGCTCAGCACATTCAACAGACCTCGGGCGAGGTTCTGCGGGCGGAAGAGGGATCGCTATATCCGGCCTTGCAGCGACTGCTGATTGAGGAGTGGGTTTCGGCGGAGTGGACGATGTCGGCGCGCAACCGCCGGGTCCGCGTATACACTTTGACGCCCGCGGGCCGCCAACAACTGACCCGGGAAGTGAAGCGCGTAAGCCGCCTGATTGACGGCATCGTGCGCGTGATGAGGCCTAGCGAAACATGAAACGCATTGTGAGATATCTTCGAGCGGGCCGGTTCCGGCGCGATCTAGCGGCCGAGATGGAGGCCCACATTGACGAGAAGACGGATGCGCTGATGGCGGAGGGCTGGGGACAGGAAGCGGCGCGCGCGCAAGCCCTGCGTGAGTTCGGCAACCTGACGCAAGTAGGAGAGGCCTCGCGCGAGCAGTGGGCATTCAGGTGGCTGGACGAGATTGGCCAGGATCTGCGGTACGCGGTGCGCGTTCTGGCAAAGAGCCCGATTTTCACAACTGTGGCTGTATTGTCCCTGGCGCTGGGGATTGGGGCCAACACCATCATCTTCAGCGCGGTGGACCAGGTACTGTTGCGTTCGCTTCCGTACCGGCAGGCTGACCGGCTGTTCGCGGTGTGGAGCCGTTCCGACTCGCAAGGGTCAGGGCACATGCACGTATCCGCTGCCGATTTCTACGATTGGCGAGCGCAGTCTCAGACCTTCGAGTCCCTGGCTGCGTACGCGAGCTGGCCGATGAATCTTACGAACGTCGATGAGCCGCGGCGGCTGGAAGCACAACTGGTGTCGGCGAATCTATTCTCGACGCTTGGCGTGAACGCGCAAATTGGCCGGACGTTCCTGCCGGACGAAGACCAGGAACAGAGCCCTTTCGTTGTCGTCATCAGCCATACCTTGTGGCGGACGCTGGGTGAATCGCCGCGCATCGTCGGCCTACAGTTGACGCTCAACGGCTCGGCGGCAACGGTGATCGGTGTTATGCCAGCGGGCTTCGCTTTCCCATCGCCGGACGTGGACGCGTGGGTGCCTTTATCGCTGAGCGCGAAGAACCGCCTGAATCGTGAGGGCCGGTGGCTTACAGTGATTGGGCGACTGAGGAACGGCATCGACAGCCGGAGGGCGGCTACCGACATGGATGTGATCGCGCGCCGGTTGGAGGCCGCCAACGCCGCGACCAACAGCGGATGGCGAGTGGCCCTGGTGCCGTTGCAAGACGAACTGGTGGGGAAGACTCGCCCCATTCTGCTCACGCTTCAGGCGGGGGCACTGCTTCTACTGCTGATCACGTGCGCCAACCTGGCGAACCTGCTGTTGGCAAAGGGCGCCTCCCGTAACCGCGAGATCGCGGTTCGAGCAGCACTGGGCGCAGGCCGCGCCCGCATTCTGAGGCAACTGGTTGTTGAGAGCCTGGCGCTGGCAGCGCTCGGCGGCAGCATGGGTTTGGCGATGGCGATAGAGGGCATCGCGCTGGTGAGGGCGTTTGGCGAGGGGCTGATCCCCCAATCCGCAGACATCCAATTGAATGGTGCTGTTGCCGTCTTCGCACTGACGGTGACGTTGATCACGACGCTGATCTTCGGTCTGGTACCGGCGGTGCATGTGTCACGGGTGGACCTGCGGACGCAGATCGGGTCCGGAACGCGAGGCACACCGCGGGACGTTGAGCGGAAGCGCGGATTTCTGGTGACGCTTGAGGTGGCGCTTGCGTCGATGCTGCTGGTAGGCGCCGGACTGCTGGGGGCGAGCCTGTCGCACCTGCTTTCGACAGCGCCTGGTTTGCGAACAGACCACATGCTGACACTACGGCTGACGCTTGCGCGGTCACAGTACCCGACCAACACGGCGCAGAACGCCTTCTTCGAGCAGGTTCTCGATCGTGTGAAGAGTCTGCCGGGCATCGTGGCGGCGGCGGAGATCAGCGACACGCCGCTGAAGGGCAACAACCCGACCTTTGAGTTTGCGCTGGAAGGCGTGACGCGCCCTCCCTCCAGTGCGCCAGTGCAAGCAGGACTGCGCGCGGTCAGCACCGGCTACCTGCAGACGGCCGGAATCCCGTTGTTGCGAGGGCGCGACTTCACTATCGACGATCGGGCAAATAGCGCGCCTGTGGCTATCGTGAACCAGACGATGGCGCGCCGGTACTGGCCTGGATTAAACCCGGTGGGACGAAGGGTGCGCTTGAAGGAAGACGAACGCTGGATGTCGGTCGCCGGAGTGGTTCCTGACATCAAACACATGGGACTGAAGGCGGAAGAGGGGGCGGTGGTCTATATTCCCTATTCGCAAAAAACGCAGGACTGGCTGGCATGGACGACGCTACTGGTGCGAACGGCGGGCGAGCCGATGGATGTCGTGCCGCAAGTCCGCAGCGCGATCCGTAGTCTGGACAGGAACCAGCCGATCGCGGAGATTGGCACGCTGGAAGAGTCACTGGCGAGTTCGACAGCCGTACCGCGGTTCACCACCGCCGTCATTGGCATAGTGTCCGGCCTGGCGCTGCTGATTGCCGTGGTCGGGGTATACGGATTGTTGGCGTATACAGTGGCGCGTCGCATGCCGGAACTGGGGATCAGGCTCACGCTAGGAGCATCGCCAATGCAAGTGACCTGGCTGTTGGTGCGGCAGGCGATGCTGCGAGTGTTCGCTGGAGTTGCCGGAGGGCTGCTGGGCGCGTGGTGGTTATCCCGGTTGGTGGAGAGCCTGCTTTTCGGCTTGCGTCCGCACGATCCTGCCACGTTCGCCGGAGTTGCGGGCTTGCTGGTGGTAGCCTCGCTTGCCGGCGTGCTGGCGTCTGCCAGCCGTGTACTGAAGATCGATCCGACTACTGCCCTTCGCGCGGAGTGAATGGCGTTTGAGAAAGTATGTATTCGGCGGCGGCCATGCCGGACAGCGCGGCTCCTTCCACACGTGCTTCCCCGAAGGCGTCGCCGGCAAACACGGTGTTACCGGCCACAGCGAATCGTTCAGGATGTAAGCGCGAGGGACGCGCGTAACGCCAGCGGTGCAGTTGCCACTCCTCTACGGCCGCGGGCGTGAACCACTGGCAACAAGCCGCAATCAGTTTCTGCGCAACGTCCGCATGGTCTGCATCGTAGTACCGCCGCGTGAAGTCTGCCCCGGCGTGGATGGTAACCGCCGGGACCTGGGAAATGCCCTTCCGCTGATTGTCGGCGATCCACGAAATGGGTTCGCCGCCGGCGATTTGGACGGCACCCGGATCAGGGAGGCAAGCGGGCGTTTTGAGCGTGGCGAGGAGGGCAAAGCAAGGATCGTAGGCAACGTCGCGCAATCCCTCAGGCACCGGACCATCCATGAGAGCCAGGGACTGTTCCACTGGAGCCGTCAGCAGTGCATAGTCGAATGCCTCGCCGTTCACTTTGCCGTCTCGGACCGACTTCACTTGTTCGTTCAGACGAACATCCAACCCTCGCGATAGAAATTTCGGTATTGACGTCATGCCTCCGCGTCCGACAAACCTCGGGTGGCCGTCGCGCTTGTCGAAGCCCATGCACCAGAGCTCCGTTACGCCTTCATGCAGCCACTGGCGCGCCGCGCCCTGGAACCGGCCATCGCGGGCGGTGAAGAACTGAGCGCCGTGATCGAAGGCGGCGCGGCCTACTCGGCGCGTTGCCATCCTGCCGCCGGGTCCGCGGCCCTTGTCGAAGACAGTCACGCTGATTCCCGCGGTAGTGAGAATGCGCGCCGCGGTTAACCCCGCCATCCCTGCTCCAACGATTGCAACCGATGCCATTCCCAGTTGGATGCACGTGAAGCTGCGAAGGTACAGAGAAGTGGCAGATACTGGGAACATCCCCAATGGCAAGTCTTGTATCTGTAAATGTCTCACTGCCGGTAACTGTGGAAACCGGCGGAGGTCCCGTAGTGACCGGCATCTTCAAGAAGCCGGTGGAGGGCAAGGTGAACTTGGCCGGCTACAACCTGGCAGGTGACCGCCAGGCGGATCTGACGGTCCACGGCGGACCGTACAAAGCCGTCTACGGCTATGCCTCTGAGCACTACGATTTCTGGCGCGAACAGTTCCCCGACAAGGAGATGCCGTGGGGTATGTTCGGTGAGAACCTCACCACCGAAGGTCTTCTGGAAGGCGACCTGCGCATCGGCGACCGCCTGCGCATCGGCACGACGCTGCTGCAAGTGAGCCAGCCGCGCATGCCGTGCTATAAGCTGGCGCTGAAGTTCAACCGTTCGGATATGGTGAAGCGGTTCTGGGCGAGCGGGCGGGCAGGGTTCTACTTTTCGGTTGTGGAAGAGGGCGAGTTACAGAAAGGCGATGCGATCGTGCGCGAGGCTGAGGGCGCGCCTGCTATTTCGATCAGTGAAGTGGTGAGTCTTTACCGCAACAGAACGCCGGCGCGCGAGGCGATGGAACGCGCCATTGCCAGCCCCCTGGCGCCGAGCTGGAAAGAAGAGTTTCGCGAACGTCTTGCGATGGCGCGCTAAGAAGCAGCGTATGATGTCCAGACGGAGAAGACGCCCATGAAGCCCGTCTGGCTTGCACTACTGACGATCACCGCGCTGGCTGCCCGCGAGCCCCTGGCCCAGCGCATCGCGCATACAGACCCGGCGAAGTACCGTGTTTCGAAGGGTGTCCATGGAGGCGCCGGGGAACTCGACTACATGGGATTGTTCGATGGGCACGCCCTGGACACGAACCTCCTCTTCCTGCACCGCGGCGTTATCCAGCCGAAGAGCGGCATTGGCCATCACTTCCACAACCAATGTGAGGAGATGTTCGTAATCTTCGACGGCGAGGCGCAGTTCACCATCGACGGCCGCACGTCCACATTGAAGGGTCCGGCTGGCGCGCCGTGCCGCATGGGCCACTCACATGGAATCTACAACCCAACGGACCGGCCCATCGAGTTCATGAATATCAATGTCAGTTCCATTAAGGGTAAATACGACGCGTTTGATCTGAAGGATGGCAGGGTGGGTACGGCGCTTGACACCATTCCCGTCTTCATGGCCATGCAACTGCTGCCAGAACTGCTGCGCCCCGTGGAACGATTGAACGGGGGACAAGGGACGGTGCGGTACCGGCGGGCCCTGGACGCAACGGTTTTCACTGGGCCTTGGGCGTATACGGATCACCTGGTGCTGCCGCCGGGCAGCTCAGCCGGCGCTCACCTGCATCAGGAAGTGGCTGAGTTTTACTACGTCATCAGGGGAGAAGGAACGGCGCGCGTGGGAACTCCGGAGGAGACGGCTGGGATCCACGCCGGGGATGCCATTCCCGTTCAACTGGGCGAGGCTCACTCCTTTGAAAACACCGGCAGCGCCCCGCTAGAGTTTCTGATCGTGGGCGTTTCCCGCGATGGCAAAAAAATTGATGTGGTTGAGGTCACCCGCTAAATGAAGATACACAAGCACGCGACGAACAAAGAGACCAGCCGTATTGCGGCTCTAGAGGCAGCCGCGTTGATTCGCGAAGCCATTGAGGATCACGGGAAGGCGAGGATTGTGGTGAGCACCGGCAACTCGCAGCTTCATTTTATTGAGGCGTTGACGTCGCTGCGCGATGTGCCGTGGCCGCAGGTGGAGGCGTTCCACTTAGATGAGTACGCCGGCATGAGCCCGGAGCATCCGGCGAGCTTCCGGCTTTGGTTGCGGAAGCGTTTGGCGGAGCGTGTTCCGCTGCTCGCGATGCGCTACCTGAACGGCGATGCCCCTGACATAGCGGCCGAATGCGCCCGCTATGGTGCGTTATTGGACGCCGAACCAATTGATGTTGGATTCATCGGTATCGGTGAGAACGGCCACATCGCGTTTAACGATCCACCGGTGGCCGATTTCAACGATCCCTATACGGTGAAGCGCGTCGCTTTGGACGAGGCCTGCCGCCGGCAGCAAGTTGGAGAGGGACACTTTGCGTCTCTGGAGACGGCGCCTGGGGACGCGTTGACGGTAACGTGTTCGGCGATCTTAGGCTTCCGGCATGTGATCTGCGTTGTGCCGGAGGGGAGGAAGGCCGAAGCGGTGAGGAACACTTTGAACGGCCCCATCAGCACGGCCTGCCCCGCATCAGCGCTCCGCGAACACCCTGATACGGCTCTTTATCTGGACAGCGAATCGGCGGCGCTGATTTAAGGTTTGGCCAACCATCGAGCGAGGACAAATAGTTCACCGGCCGCGAACAGCGTACCGAAGATAGCCTTGTTCCAACGGGCCAGCCATAGGGGCAAGTAGATATCGAAGTTGTCGGCGCGATGTGTGGTGTAGCGGCCGGCGATGTCGGTGAGCGGGCAGCGGCCGTGGTTCCACGCGAGCACGGCGCACTCCAGGAGAACCAACCCGCTTAAGCCCGCAGCCCAACGAAACTGATTCAGTGCCGCCGCAAAAGGGATGGCCACTATGCAGCTGGCGATGAAGAGCCAGACCGCCGTGTGCAGCAGTTTCACCCGCGTAAGCGTTGAGATTACGACAACCCCATCCGCTCGATCTTGCGGTAGAGTGTCTTGCGTTCGATGCCGAGAATTTTAGCGGCGCGGCTCTTGTTGCCTCCGGCTGCAGCCAGCACGCGCCGCACTTGTTCGGCTTCCGTTTCGGCGAGCGTGTCGCCGGCCTGGTCCCGAGGCTCCATTGAATGGAGAGCATCGAGAACCGTCTCGCGGTCGATACGCGCCTGGGGGGCGAGGATGGTGAGCCGCTCAATCATGTGCTGCAACTGACGGACGTTGCCCGGCCAGGTGTATTCCTGTAGCGCGCGGATTCCGGATTCCAGCAGCTTGGTGTGCTGGCTGTACCGTTCGTTATACCGCCGCAGGAAGTAGCTGGAGAGCAGCGTCACATCCTGGCCGCGGTCGCGCAGAGGCGGCACCACGATGCGTACAACGTTCAAGCGGTACCACAGATCCTCGCGGAACTTACCTTCATCCACCATCTTCTTCAGGTCACGGTTGGTGGCGGCCACAATCCGCACAT
>JBDTMC010000414.1:0-7111 GCA_039934475.1 Bryobacteraceae bacterium
ATGCCTCGCCACGACAACGACGCACTGGAGCGGAGCACCCGAGTCGGCCCAGGCGCGATAGCGAGGAGGGGGGATGTAGAGATGGCTTCGGCCCGGCCTCCGCTGTGTTTGATCTCCGAGTTAACCGGACATCCATTCCCGACCGATCGGTGAGAGTCGTAGCTTACAGGGACAACTGAATGTGTGACCAAAGGTTTAGCTCCAATGTGCACAGTATGGAATTGCCGGCGTGCCGGGACAATGTACGATAGTTGGCTCGAGCGTTCAGCGCTTAGTTAAGTGGTGGACTACCACTTTCGGGGGGGTAACTGTGTTTCGATGTGCTTTCGTCCGAAAATCCGGGCGTCGATGGACCAGGCACCGGGCCCGATCATTGCGATAGTGGCGCCGAGCATCCCAGATATCAAGGCAATCAGTGGTTCATTCATTCCTGTAAGAATGACCCACACCTGCACCACGGATGCCACTATTCCTGCAACAGGAGTCCACAGACCAAGCAGAAGAAACAACCCGGCAGCCGCGCCCACTATTGCCGGGATCATGGAAAGTCCCGGGGGCCCTTCTAGGGTCTGGTGAATTCCTTGGTAGAGAAGAATCGAGCCAGCTAGCCCTCGTTGGAGCAGAATGCCGGCACCAGGCCAGCCGTTCGCGAACGTAGAGAACAGGCGCTGCACTCCAGATCCTGTTTTAGGTTACGGAATTGTCGGGAGTGTTGGGAACACCCAAAAGTCAGACCGCGGGGACCCCCAAAAGTAGGGGGGCGGCTTTGCTAGCTGTCTTGCAAATCTATAATTCCGCGTTTGAGTCCAATGGTAACCGCGTGCGTCCGATCATTAGCGCCCAGCTTTGAGAGGATTGTCGTGACATGGCTCTTGACCGTTGCTTCGCCAATGTCGAGCTGATCGGCGATGTTCTTGTTGGCCTTTCCTGCGGCAATCAGCCGTAGTATCTCCACTTGGCGCGGAGTCAATTCATCGTCTATTGCGTGATCAGCTAATTCGACAGCGATCTCGGGGGGGATTCGCTTTTGACCGGAATGCACGGCGCGTATTATGTCAAGCAGTTCCCGGTGCACATGTCCCTTCAAGATGTAGCCACGCGCACCCGCCTTTAAAGCCCTCAGTACTTGTGCGTCGCCAGTATAGGTGGTCAGGACGATGATTCGCGCCTCGGAAAATTCGTCTCGAATGCGAGTAATTGCTTCCACCCCATTCATGCCTGGCATCTGGAGGTCCATTAGCGTAATTTCAGGGCGGTAAGAACGGAATTTGTCGATAGCTTCCTGTCCCGTGCACGCCTCCGCGATCAACTTCATGTCCGGTTCGGCATTCACAAGTGCCGCGATCCCTTCGCGGAGGAGAGGATGGTCATCAACGGAGAGAATTCGAATCAAATTAGTATCGCTAGTCACGGTTTCTCCACCTGCGGATAAATCCAAATCGCGCATCCTCAGCCGACTTTGCGTATGCCACGACGGCGGGAATCGTTACCTGGATTTCGGTGCCCGCTCCCGTCTCGCTCCAGAAGTCTAACTGTGCGCGAATTCGCTGGGCGCGCTCCCGCATTCCGGGCAGTCCCCAATGACCGGGTCGTCCGCCCAGTTTCAGCATTTCCGGATCGATTCCCTTTCCATCATCTCGAAAACGCAGCCTGAGGGAGTGACGGTCATAGCGAATCTCTGCCTCGATCCGGTGTGCTTCGGCGTGACGAAATGCATTTAGCAGCGCTTCGCGCGCTATTCGACAGACCTCATCCTGAGCAATCGAAGACAGAGGCCGTTGGCGCCCTTCGACGGTCAAGCTGAAAACCGCGGAATCGCGGTTTGCGTCCAAAGGGCTCCCCAATTCGCGACCCATGGCGGTTAGCAGGTCGGCAAGGTCATTTGACTCCCCCGGTGTGGCACGCAAATCTTTGATCGCATCCCGGCTCTCGGCAATCGCCTGTTCCGTTCGTGCGATTGCACCATCAAGGGCCTCCATGGCCTCTTCCGGACGCCGCGGCAGCATATTGCGAGCCGCTTGAAATCGAAACATCAGTCCGTGAAGGCTTTGCAGCAAAGTATCGTGCAATTCGCGCGCGATACGCGTTCTCTCAGCCACGCTCGCCTCGAGCACAACGCCGAACCGGTGCTGGAGGCTTTTGATCCGAAGCAGGTAGGAGGACCAAAGGACTCCCAGCAGTCCAAGCAGGCATAGGGCGCGGAATGTTTGGGTCTGGTACCAGGCGGGAAGAATTCGGATGCCTAGTCTGGTCGGTTCACTCCAGCGACCATGACTCGTCGCGCCTTCCGCTTCGAACGTATAGCTTCCCACCGGGAGGGTTGTATAGCTTGCTACCCGTTGGTCACTTGTTACTTCGTGCCAATTGCCGTCAAGCCCGATCAGACGGTAGCGATACCTATTCGACTCGGGATCGAAAAAACCCAGTGCGGAGAACTCAATCGAGAAATCGTTCTGGGTATGAGGGATTACGACTGCGCTGGAGAACGTAATTGACTTCTCAAGCAAAGATTTACGTTCTGGTGGAATGGAAACCCCGGCAACGCGGAAATCAGTGAGAGCAAGGTTAGGAACGAAGCCGCCGTGAGCAATTGTTTCAGGATAAAAAGCGGTCGCGCCGCTAAATCCACCGAAAAACATTTCGCCTCCCGGGCTCTGATAACACGCTCCCCAGCCGGTTAAATCTGGGCCGGGAAGGCCGTCAAACGTCGAGTAGTTCTCGAATCTATTTAACGTAGGGTCAAACCTTGATAGACCGTTGTTCGTGCTCATCCAGAGAGCTCCGCGACGGTCTTCAAGAATGCAGGCCACGACGTTTCCGCCGAGGCCATGCCGCTCCGTGTACACCTGGAACGTTCCGCTCTTTCTGTCAAACTTATCGAGACCATTTTGCGTGCCGACCCACATCCCGCCCTTCGCATCGACATGAATGGTGTTCACTCGATTATCCGACAGCGAGTTCGGGGCATCTGGTCTGTGCTGTAAAAGGGTAAACCGATTAGTGGCAGGATCGAAATGATGCAAGCCAGTTTGGCCGCCCACCCACATGGTACCGTCGACATCTTCTGCAATCGCCTGGTATTGGATCGAATCCTGAGGATCCGGCGTGAATGTCTCGAAGTTGCCGGTTAGGGCGTTGAAGTGGCCAAGGCCACCGTACGCTGCTGCCCAAAGATCCCCAGCATGGTCAAACATCAACTTCATAATTGGGTTCTTTGCTGAATTCGACGGCTTACCCTGGACATAGGCGGTCATCCGTCCCGACTCGGGATCGATCTTTTCGAGTCCGCGATGGTAGGTCCCGGCAATCAGTGTCTGAGAGCGATCTTCTAAGATCGAGAGAATTTCGTTTCGAACCCCGGATCCAGGCGGCACAACGTTTTTCCCGGTTCGCCGATCAATCCGGTTGAGTCCCCCCATGGACCCGATCCAAAGTATTCCGCGATGGTCTTCGTAGATCGAAGTTACCAATGCGTCGACGAGCCCATTCCGCTGATACGTGAAGTTCTCGAAGTTATTCGGCCCACGTGCAAAATAGTTTGGCCCCGTGACCTGGAAGCAAGTCCAGATGTTTCCCTCTTTGTCCTGGAAAATAGCAATCATCTTGTCAGATTCCAGACTTTCAAAATCCAATGGATTACTGTGAAACCGAATCATTTCGCGACGGTCGGGACCGAGTTTAAGCAGGCCATGAGATGAGGTTAGCCAAAGCGTTCCATCCGCGTCTTCAATAATCCGTCCGATATTGATTCGCTCCAGGTTGTGGTTTGCCTGGTATTGAATGGAATGGCACTTTACTTGATCCGTGCTTAAATCCCAGCTGGCTAGCGCGCAAGACAGATCTTCTCCGGTCATCCAAAAGACGCCAAACCGGTCCTGATGAGACCAGCCCACCGCCATCCGAAGGGGAGCGCGGCGTTTCACTCTTCCCGTATTGATATCGAACTCTTCCAGTCCGCCGGAGCTTGCGACCCAGAACCTGCCTGTCCGATCCTCGTAAGCCTGATTGATAAGGTTCGCGGAAAGGCTATGCGGATCCTGGGAGTCGTGGAGGTAGCGGATGATCCGAGAACGGTCTGGGTCGAGGGTGTACAGTCCTCGGCTGGTTGCTATCCAGAGTTTTCCAGAGTGGTCTTCGTCAATGGCGGTGATCTGAGACAGCGTTCCGGAAGGATCGCGATCAATCGCATAATGAACGAATGTTTCAGTAGCCGGCTCGTAGCGATCCAAATACCCGTCGCAACCGACCCAAAGTCGACCAGCATGATCGAGCAGTAAGGCCCGAACGTACACACAGCTGAGGCTATCGGCCCGTCGGAGTTCATGCTTGAAGACCTTCGACTTGTAACCATCGAAGCGGTTCAATCCGTATTGTGTTCCGAACCAGATAAAGCCCACTCCGTCTTGCACAACCGCGCCAACCCGCGTTTGGGAGAGACCCGACGAGCGGGGTAGTCGCCGAAAGCGTATATCGTGTCCTTCCTTGACAGCGATCGCGGGGGGCAAAGAGTCGGACGACACGGACAACGCGGGTTTGGAAACTTCTCGCGGTTTTCCTGACGAATCGCCGAAGCTTATGCGTGGAAGAAAGATCAGTAGCCAGAGGAGCGTGACACACCGCCACCCAGACAGGTGCCGAACCGCCATACGTTGGATGCCATTTGCGAGGAGCATAAACGTCGATTCCTATATCCCTGGTCTGCCCGCAGGTCGCGAGCGCCGGGAACTCTGTCGTTCGAAGTACCTGCACCGGGAGAATAAAGTCCGCGCACCATCTCGGCAGAAGCGCACTTTTTCGCAAGCTCGCAGTTGGAGCTTGCTCTAACCTGGACCGCAGAACTTCTCATTCGCTGACCAGAAAACAAGGAGAACAATATGACGACCGCAGTCGAAACGCAGACCCGCACCACATATCCTGTTCACTACAAAACCGCCCGCCTGAACGACCTAGACATATTTTACAGGGAAGCCGGCCCCCAGGCGGCGCCTGTGATCCTGCTCCTGCACGGATTCCCAACCTCTTCGAACATGTTCCGGAATCTCATCCCGCGTCTCGCCGGTTCCTTTCGCGTGATCGCTCCCGACTATCCCGGTTACGGTCAAAGCAGCATGCCGGACCACAAGTCATTCGAGTATTCCTTTGAGAACCTTGCCAATGTCGTCGAAGGGTTCGTCGAAACGCTCGGACTGAGCAAGTATTCGATGTACGTAATGGATTACGGTGCGCCGATCGGATATCGCCTCGCACTGTTGCATCCGGAACGGGTCCAATGCCTAATCGTGCAGAACGGCAATGCCTATGAAGAGGGCCTCCTTGAATTCTGGAACCCCATCAAGAGATATTGGGCCGATCCTACGCCCGAAAACCGGGCCGCGCTTTACTTCCTCAGCGATGCGAAATCTACGCGCTGGCAGTACGAGACTGGCGTATCGGACACCTCTCTGCTGGACCCGACCACGTGGATGGTGGATCAGGTGGGCCTCGACCGTCCAGGAAACCTCGACATCCAAATGGACCTCATGCGCTCGTACGGGACAAACGTTCCGCTCTACCCCGAGTTTCAGGCGTTCTTTCGCAAGTACCAACCGCCGACACTGATCGTCTGGGGCAAGAACGATTTCATCTTCCCGGCGGACGGCGCTCCACCTTATCAGCGCGATCTCAGGAACGTCGAAACGCACATGCTGGATACCGGCCATTTCGCGCTGGAGACGCACGGCGAAGAGATCGCCACCCGGATTGAGGAGTTTCTGTTGAAGAATCTGAAGCGGTAGTCCCGACGGGGGTTGCGGCGGAACTGTCATGGCGCACAATTTTGGATCTCTGGTCTTCACTCCCCTGGTTACAGCTCTGCAGGAGAAATATGGCAGCCGTCGGCAATACGCGCGCATGGGGGCGGGCCAGACTGCCCCCGATCGCCTCGGTCCGGATGAATCAGCGTTCATCGCCGAACGCGACAGCTTCTACATTGCGACCGTGGGAGCGACCGGTTGGCCGTACGTTCAGCATCGAGGTGGCGCAAAAGGCTTCCTCAAGGTTATCGATGATCACACGATTGCTTTTGCCGATTTTCGGGGAAACAAGCAATTCATCACAACCGGCAATCTTGGCAGTGACAATCGTGTGGCCTTGATCATGGTTGACTACCCCGGTCAAGCGCGTTTGAAAGTTCTCGGCCGCGCCGAGATTTTCGAGGGCTCTGGCGAGTGGGCGAAACGGCTACAGATGCCCGGAGACAGATCCGCGGTCGAAAGGGCATATGTGATTCATGTGGAGGCGTTCGATTGGAACTGTCCGCAACACATCACACCGCGCTTTACGGAGGAGCAGATCCGAGACGCGTTAGCGCCGTTCGAGCGACGGCTGGAAGAACTGGAACAAGAGAACGCGACACTGCGTGAAGCTGCACGGGCCGGCAAGTGAACAAATCCATTCATAGGGAGAAGAAACATGGCTGAAACAGAATCGACCAGGCTTTCTCGCCGCCGGCTTCTCGCGCTGGCGGGCGGTTACGCCGGAGCTACACTGCTCATGCGCCGTCCACTCTTTGCCAACGACGACGGAATCGTGCCGACGATGGTCAATGCAGCGGCGAAGGCAAAGATTAGCGTACATCCTATCCGGCGTAACATCTCGGTTTTGGAAGGATCTGGGGGAAATATCGCCGTCTTGAGCGGGAGGGATGGCAAGCTTCTGGTTGATGCCGGATTCTCAGTTTCAAGACCCGCAATTACAAGCGCATTGGCGTCAATCAACAGCGATCCGATCCAGCACTTGGTCAATACCCATTGGCATACCGATCACACCGACGGCAACGCATGGCTCCATTCCGCTGGTGCTGTCATCACCGCGCATGAAAACGTTCGGAAACGCCTTTTGGTCGATACGCGCGTTGAAGGGTGGAGTTGGACATTTCCGGCGGCCGCCGCGGGTGCACTTCCGGCAACAGTATTTGCCGCCGACTACGAGATGCGCCGAAACGACACCAAGCTCGTGCTGAAATACTACGGGCCAGCCCATACCGACAGCGACGTCTCGGTTAACTTCACGGACGCAGATGTGGTCCATGTCGGCGACACCTGGTGGAACGGGGTTTACCCGTTCATTGATT
>JBDTMC010000415.1:0-7067 GCA_039934475.1 Bryobacteraceae bacterium
TCACTTGGACCTACAGATTGCAGCCAATGTCGCGGCGGGGATGAGCAGTGGCGAGGCTCGGGGGGCGGCGCTGCGGGAGTTCGGGGGGGTGGCGCAGAGGATGGAAGAGTGCCGGGACGCTCGCGGGTGGAGTTGGCTGGATGGCCTGGCACAGGACCTGCGGCAGGGGCTGCGCGGGTTACGGCGGAACCCAGTATTTACGGCAGTCGCGGTGATTTCGTTGGGATTGGGGATGGGTGCAAACGGGGCGCTATTCAGCGTCGTGAACGCGGTGCTGCTGCGGCCGTTGCCGCTGCCGCAAGCGGAGCGGATAGTGGCGATTCAGGAGTTCCGACCGGACACGGGGCAGGATTCGGGCAGCAATCCGGCTCGGGTAACCGACTGGGGATCGCAAACTACCGGTTTGGCCGCTACCGGCGGCTATTACCGCGAGGGCTTGGTGTTGACGGGAAGGGAAGCTCCGCGGCGGTTGTGGGCGATTCGCACATGCGGGCAGTACCTTGCCGTTCTAGGCGTCCAGCCGGTGGCCGGACGCCTATTTACGGTAGAAGAGGAGCGCGGGCATGGCGAGGCTGTGGCGGTGCTATCGGAGGGCGCGTGGGAGCGGGAATTCGGACGGGATCCCAAGGTGGTAGGCGCGGCGATCACATTCAGTGGGAAGCCCTTCACCTTGGTCGGGGTGCTTCCGGCGGGGATTCAGGAGAACATAGATGTTTGGGCTCCGATGCCCCTGGAAATAATGGGTGTGGATCGGAAAGCGGGATTTGCCGGAGTAGTCGCGCGGATGAAACCGGGGGTGACGCTGGCCCAGGTGCAGACCGAACTGGGGACGGTAGCGGGGCGGCTGGCATTACAGTACCCGGATACAGATGCCAAGCGCGGCGTGCGTTCGCGGTTGTTGCGCGACGAACTGGTTCAAGACGCGCGGACCCCGTTGCTGATCCTGTTAGGGACGGTGGGACTGGTGCTGCTGATTGCCTGCGCGAATGTGACGGGATTGCTCCTGTCGCGGGCCAGCGGGCGCCGGCGGGAGGCGGCCATCCGGGTGGCGCTGGGGGCGGGGCGAGGACGGTTGCTGCGTCTGTTTTTGACCGAGGGTTTACTGCTGTCGCTGGCGGGCGGGGCATGCGGACTCCTGGTGGCGGTGGAGGGGCTGGACCTATTAAAGGTGTTGTTGCCGGCGGACCTGCCACGGTTGGCGGAGGCGCGGGTAGATGGGGCGCTGATCCTGTTCCTGTTCGGGCTGGCGCTGGCTTGTGGAATCCTGGCTGGGATTCTGCCGGCGTGGCAGGCCTCGCGGGCGGCTGTGGCTCCGGGATTGAAGGAAGGCGGCGCCGGTACCTCCGGTGTCAGCCGGCAGTGGATGCGGCGTGTGCTGGTGGCCGCCGAGGTCACGATTTCGATGATGCTGCTGGTGGGCACAATGGTGTTGTCGCGCTCTTTTGTGAACGTGGCGAGACAGCCACTGGGGTTCCGGCCGCAGAGTGTGCTGGCGGCAAGCGTGAATCTACCATGGGACACTCCAGAGGACAAACTCGCGGCTTTTCAGAAGAGCGTTCTGGAGAAGCTTTCGACGCTGGCCGGCGTGCGGGCGGCGGGGTTGATCGATCAGTTGCCGCTGGAGGGCGGGTCGCAGGGGATGAGGCTCATCGTCCGGAACCGGCCGCTGCCGGGGAACTCGAATTGGGAGGAGATCTCGCTGCGGGCTTGCAGTCCGGGGTACTTTGCGGCGGCGGGGATTCCTTTGCTCGCGGGTCGAAATCTGGCAGAGCGGGCGCAGCCGGATGGGGCACGTACGGTGGTGGTCAACCAGACGTTCGCACGTAAGTATTTCGGGTCCGGGGACGCCATCGGGCAGTTTATCGGTTTCAATCCGCCGACGCCGAAGAACTGGTACGAGATTGTTGGCATGGTAGGCGATGTGCGTCAGAATGCGACCAAGCCGATGGTAGCGGAGGCTTTTGTGTTGTCCTCAGACACGTACTGGCCGCTGGCGAAGTATGTGATTCGGGCCGAAGGAGATCCGCGGGAATTGATGACGGCTGTGCGGCGGGCGGTGCAGGAGGTGGATCCACAACAGCCGGTGGACAAGATGGTTCTGCTGGAGAGCACGGTGGACAAGGCATTGCTGGCTCCGCGGTTGCAGTTGTGGGTGGTGGGCGGATTTTCCGGGCTGGCGCTGCTGCTGGCGGCGATTGGGTTGTATGGTGTGCTGGCTTATGACGTGGCGCAGCGGACGCAGGAGATTGGCGTGCGTATCGCGCTGGGGGCGGATCCGGAACACGTCCTGTGGGAAGCCATCCGGCGCGGGCTGCTACCGGTGGCGGCCGGTGTTGTGCCGGGGATTGCGGGGGCGCTGGCGTTGGGGAAGCTGCTGGACGGACAACTGGTGGGTCTACGGGTGGCGGACCCATTTTCGTTTGCCGGGGCCGCTTTGTTGTTGGCTGCTGCGGCGGTAGCGGCGTGCTACGTGCCGGCGCGGCGGGCGTCGCGGATCGATCCGCTCGTCGCGTTGCGGCACGAATAAGCCTATACTGTACCTAATGCGCCGCGTCGGCGTTTTCGTGCTTGGCATCTTGCTTCTGGCGTTAGTCGCTAGTATTCGTGTGTCGCACCACCACCTTGGATGGGGTGACTACTGGTCTCTCGATTTTCGGCCTCCCTGGTCTCGTTGAGCACCTCGAAAAGCTGCGTAAACTCAACAAAATTCTATTGCCCCCCCGTCGGGTTTCGTTGTAGCATCGTGGAACACGCGTTACATATGTGTAACGGACTGGGGTCTTCCTGGAGCGTCCGAAAGCGACTGGAACCGGTCTCTCATTTCACCCTCAAAAGGAGGTAACGGACATGCGCTTTTTGCGCTCACTGGCCGTGTTTTTCTCGCTAATTTTGCTAGCCCTTCCGATGGCAGCACAGACTTTCCGTGGTGGCCTGGCGGGCTCAGTGGCTGATGCCTCTGGCGCCGCCGTGCCCTCGGCTGAAGTCAAGATTGTAAACAAAGGTACCGGTCTGAGCCGAACCCAAAGCACAGAGAGTGCGGGTGAGTTCAATTTTCCGGACTTAACGGCAGGTGTCTATACTTTAACGGTTACCAAGAGTGGTTTTCAGAGCCACACGCAAGATGTAGAAGTTGCGGTGGGTAAAATTTCCAGCTTGCCGGTGACGATGGGTGTCGCGACGCAATCGCAAACCATCGAGATCCAGGCCGCCGCGGCGACACTGGAGACTAATAGCACGGCGTTGAACGCTGTTGTGGCGACCCGTGCGGTACAAGAGATTCCTCTCAATGGCCGCGATTTCACGCAATTGCTCCGGCTGACTCCAGGCTATAACGATGCCGGGTCAATGAACGGCGCGCGGTCGAACCAGAACAACTGGCAGATCGATGGCGCGGATAACAACGATTTCTGGCACAACGCCATGGCGGTAAACCAGGGTAGTATCTCTGGTGTCGCCGGCGTGCTACTGCCGATTGACGCGATCGATCAGTTTAACCAGCAGGCCGCTGGTGCCGCCGATTTCGGCCGCAACCCGGGATCGATGGTGAACGTGGTGATCAAGTCTGGCACGAACAGCCTGCACGGAACCGCGTACTACTACAATCGCAACGAGGCACTGGCGGCGCACAACCCGTTCGCTCCTCCGAACAGCTCGAATCCGCTGCTGCGGAATGAGAACTATGGGTTCTCGCTGGGCGGGCCGATCTGGAAGAACCGGACGTTCTTCTTCCTGACATACGAAAAGCAGAAGTTTACGGCCGGGAACACAGCGCAGGCGACGGTGCCGTCGTCGGCCTGGATCGACCAGTCCAAAGCGGTTCTGACACAATACGGCGTGCCGGTGAATCCGGTCATGACCAAGGTGTTCAACCTGCTGTGGCCGTCGCGCATTGCGGGCGCACCTCTGGCGCAGCCGAACTACTTCAGCAACGACCCATCGAAGTACAAGAGCGACAACGGGATCATCAAGATCGACCATGCGTTCAGTGAAAAGCACACGATATCGGCGCGAGCATTTCTGGGATCGGGCGATGCCACGGCATTCGCAGGTTCGGTATACCAGGAGTATTTCCAGGCGGTTCCGAGCCGGCAGCCGAACTATGCGTTGCAGTTGAACTCGGTGTTCACGCCGCGCGTTGTGAACCAGTTGCTGGTGGGTGTGAACTTTTTCCAACAGACGTTCGACGACGCTGACCACAGCCAGAACCTTCCCGCAACAGGATTCAACACTGGTGTGACCAATCCGGGCGACTTCGGCGCACCGACGATCAGCATTTCGGGTTTCGTGAATGGTGGCGTGGGCCAGACGCCTAAGCTGGGCCGTACCGACACGACGGGACACCTGACAGACAACCTTTCCTACAACCGGGGATCCCATTCACTGAAGTTCGGCGGCGAAGTTCGCCGGACGCGACTGGACGTTTTCTACCAGCGCAGTATCCGTGGGAGCTTCCCGTTTGATGGAACGGCGGGTCCGTGGAAAAATGATGGGAGCGTCAGCACGCCGACGAAAGCACTGGCGGACTTCCTGGCCGGCTTTATTGGACCTGAATACGGGTCGATTGCGACTGGTGACCCGCAACGCGCCTATGATGTAACGGCACTCTCCGGTTGGGCTTCTGACAACTGGCAGATATCGCCGCGGCTGAACATCAACTACGGCGTTCGCTACGACTTTAACGGCGTTCTGCATGAGATCGAGAACAAAGGAATCTCCACGTTCCTACCGGGTTCCGCAACCGGATTTGCGGTCATCGGGACAGACCTTCCGAAGCTCTATCCGAACGATTACAATAACTTCGCGCCTCGAATCGGATTTGCTTTCACGCCCATTCGCGGCGGTAAGACAGTAATTCGCGGTGGATACGGGTTGTACACCGACATCGTGAACGGCAGCTACTTCGTGGACGGCGGGGCAGGCGGCGAGCGCGGCATTTCGCGCAACCCGGTTGGACCGACTCCGGTGTTCGGCGTCGTGGCAGGACCGCTTACGATTCAGGACGGAGCCTACATTTTCGGCAGTTCGACGCCGCCGCCTCCGTATGACGCCTTCGGTGTTAGCCAGGATCTGCGCACCCCGTATACGCAGAACTTCAACCTTAACGTACAGCAGCAACTCTCTCGCAGCACGCTGTTCCAGATTGGATATGTGGGCAGCCAGTCGCGAAAACAAACCGTGAAGCGGAATATCAATCAACCTCTTCCCGGGACGACGGGCACCTTGCAAGAGCGGCGTCCCTACAACGGCGAGTATCCGAACATTCGCAACATCTCGTGGCTGGAGACGTCTGGTAATTCGCAGTACAACTCACTGCAGATGTCGGTCCGCACCACGATGACGCACGGATTGTCCGGTCAGATCGCTTATACGCTGGCGCACGGACGAGACGACATGTCTTCGGCGCGATACAACCAGCCGATGAACAACTATGACCTGAAGGGCGACTACGGCAACGCCGACTTCGATATCCGGCACACAGTGAGCTCTTATGCGCTGTACGATGTGCCGAACTTCGTCAAGTCTAAGCCGCGGATTGGCAAGGGTTGGCAGTTAAACACTCTCTTTATCGTGCGTTCGGGCTTCCCGTTCACTGCGGTAACGGGACAGAATGGCAGCCTGAACTATGGCGGCAGTGAACGCGCCAACTTGTCGGGCGACCCGTTCAGCGGCGTTACTCAGCCCACCAATGCGGACGGGAATTACGCCAATGGTTACCGAATATTCAATCCTTCGGTGTTCTCAAACCCGGCGGCGTTGACATACGGAAATACGGAGCGAAATCAGTTCCACGGGCAAAGCTTTGCGTCTTTGGACTTCTCGATCTTCAAGAATACGCCGATCACCGAAAGACTGTCGGCGCAGTTCCGGGTTGAGATCTTTAATTTGACCAACCGCTTGAATGCGGGTGGTCCCGATACTTGCGTTTGCTCTGGCGCTGGTATGGGTCTGACCTATGGCACCATCCACTCCGGCGATGCCCCCGGCATCGGTGCGGGCGAACCGCGCAACGTGCAGTTGGCGTTGAAGCTGGTTTGGTAGGATCGGACCGGTTGGTTTGAAAAAGGGGCGGCCTTCGCGGGCCGCCCTTTTTTTTGTGATCTCTATCCTCTATTTGACGGCCTGCCCGCTGTGATACACTCCAGCCATTCTGAGGAGGCTGGCGATGCGGATTCAGTTGGCTTCGATTGGCGATGTCGAGCGGTTCAGCCGGCGTCGGTTTGGGAGGATTGCAGCGGCTGCGGTGGCGGCGAGTCCATTGGCACTGGCGTTCGATCATCCGGGCACGCATGATGTTTCGGAGGGGCCGGCGTATAAGCCGGGGGCTCCGTTTCGCAGCGAGATTATCGATCCGGGATCGCCAGGGACCCGGTTTCTGCTGCGTGGGCGAGTCTTCTCTACGACTGACCGGCCACTGCGGGAGGCGACGGTCGATCTTTGGAATGTCCAGAACAGCAAGGTCTATGACTTTGCCGGGTTCAATCTGCGCGGCCGGCAGTTGACGGACAAGGAAGGCCGGTTCCAGTTCTTGACGATTGAGGCGATTCCCTATTCGTCTCGCACGGCTCATTTTCACTTCAAGGTGTCGGCTCCAGGGCATGAGCCGTTGACGACGGAACTGTATCTGCCGGGAATCAGGGAGAACACTCGGGATTCTTCGTTCAGGACTTCGAATCTGCTCCAAACGGTGGATGAAGCGGGGATTCGTAAGGGGAACTACGAGTTCTACCTGGCGCCGGCGTAGTCCAGGGTGAGATAGGGTTTTGTTGCACACAGGTGCGTGATCTGACGTAGACGACGTCGTTGGTTCCTAGCGTTATCAATCGCTTGCCGCTTGGCCACCCAATTGCACTGAAGTGTCCTGAATGAATACCGGGCACAGCCAGAGCGGGCGCATCGTGGCAACGCTGCTGAGTGTCGCGGTCTTTCTATTCGCCCTGCAACCTTGCCTGGCGAGTCCTGCGCCTGCCCGCACTTACTGCTGCTCCTCGCCGGTTCAGAAATGCCACCGTTCGTCGCGAGTGGAAAACTGCGTGATGAGCGGGAATGTCTTCGCGCAACCTGAGGAC
>JBDTMC010000416.1:0-7033 GCA_039934475.1 Bryobacteraceae bacterium
GCGAAGTTCGGCGTGCCGGGAACCACGGTGAGCGTGGCCACAGCGCTGTTGGTCCAGCCTGTCCCGGCTGCAATCGCCTTGATGGTAGTGGTGACGCTAACTGGGATTGGTGCTACGTAGGGAATGGAACCTGTGGTCGGTGTGCTGCCGTTGGTCGTGTAGTAAATGGTGACCCCGGGGCTGGCATCGGCGAGTACGACGGATTGCGGCGCAGCATATGTGCCAGTTGCGACGCTGAATGTTGGCGTGGCGGCAGTGCCGCCAGCTCCCGCAGCTGTTGTAGCCGATGCGCTATTGCTCTGGGCTGAGGAATTACCCGCCGCGTCAAATGCAGCGACGGTATAGACGTAGGCGGTGGAGGCTGCCAGGCCGGTGTCACTGTAAGAAGGGCCTGCAGAGCTACCAATCTGGGTATTGTTCCGGAAGATGTTGTACCCAGCCACTCCCACTGCATCGGTGGAGGCGGTCCAGGTGAGATTGATCTGGCTTGACGAAGCTGCAGTCGCTGTTAGATTCGCCGGCACCGACGGAGGGGTGGTATCCGGCGGTGAAGTCGTTCCATCCAGCGGTGTATTCATGTCACTTTGAATCTCTGCTGGCAGCAAGGCGCGATTATAGATCCTGACTTCATCAATGATTCCGTTGAAGTAGTAGCCGCCACCCGTAAGCCGGCCGATGTTGACGTTCAGATTTTGGTTGAACTGGGTGGCCGGAATGGTTCCGCGGAGTGACCCATTGTCGAGAACGCCGTTCACGTAAAGACTAAGAGAAGCAGATGCGGCATCGTAAACGCCCGCCACATGGTACCAGGTGTTCAACGTCCGCACCGTTGTGCTATAGCGTTGGGTGGTCGAACTAGCGGCCGGGGACACGGCGATGCCGAACGTGTGCGGACCCGTGTCGGGTGTAGTTTTGAACTGCCATCCGACGCCATTGGATTTCGAAACAATTTGTCCATCGTCGGCGGGATTCGCGGCCGCCTTTACCCAGGCTTCAATCGTCATGCTGGCCGTCAGTCGAAGAGAGGCCGGATTGCCTAGGTCTACATAACTGGAGGTTCCGTTAAACGATAGGGCGTTCCCGAACTTCCCGGATGTCGTCCACGTCGCTCCAACAATATTTCCGGTGAGGTTGTTGCCGGAGAGGTCCGTGACCGTCGTACCGGTTCCATTGCTAAACGAATACGCCGCCACCAACCCGCTTGGCGCCGCATTGGATACTGTCACATCGACGTTAGCGGCAAGCATCGTGTTCCCCGCGCCGTCCCGTGCCCGTGCGGAAAGCGTATGCGTTCCATTCAAGGTGGCTGAACTGGCCCAGGTGAAATTGTAGAGCGGGCCAGGCCCAATCACTTCGGCGCCGAGATTCGCACCGTCGAGCAGGAATTGCACACCCACCACGCCCACATCATCTGTGGCCGATGCCGTGATGGTAGTTAATCCGGTAACCGTGGCTCCGGCTGCGGGGGCGGTCAGCGAGACCGACGGCGGAACTGTATCAACAGTCACCGTTGCAAAGGCCTCGCTTGAAGGGCTGCTGACATTGCCTTTCGCGTCCTGGGCGGTGACACGGTAGTAGTACGTCCCGGCAACGGTGAACGTCGAATCCGTGAATGCCGTCGTGGACATTTGGCCGATCTTATTCGCGCCAGTGGGGGTGAACCCGGAAGTATCGGAGCGATGGATGTTGTAGCCTGTCACGGCGATGTTGTCCGTGGAGGCATTCCATGACAGGCTAACGAGGCTGCCGGAGGAAGCTGCAGTCAGGCCGCCTGGAGGGGTCGGCGGCTGCGAGTCTTCGCTCGGGGCGGGAAGGCGAATCCACGACGCGACCGACGGGACGCCGTTGGTGTCAACCAGGAACAACATGTATGGTCCGGGTGGCGCCAGATTTCCATCGGACGGAGCCTGCAGATTGAGACCGCCCGACGCCTGAGTGAACGCGATCGGAACAAAACGCTGATTCTCGTTGAACGCGTGTGTGACCGCGCCCGGCGCAATCAAGGCTACAGATGCGATGCGGGCGGCGTCGGGAGTGGCCACGAACCAACTGCTGGCATATTGGACCAAAGAGGGAGCCGACGTAATCACCGGGCGCGCCCCTTTGAATAAGTAGGGCGGGGAGAAAATCTCCGCATTTGGTTGGTCTTTGGGATCGGGTTGGGAACGGCCGTTTTCGCGGCCTCCACCGGATACCAGAACTCGCCCGTCGGGCAGTAAGAGCGCGGTGGAGTGATAGAGGCGGGGTGCCGCCATGCGAGCCATGGTTGTCCAAGTCTTCGTAACGGGGGACCAGATCTCCCCTTCATAGACAGCGGCGGAGAAGTTGGCCAAATCGGTGGTGGCGCCACCGCCAGTTGCGAGGACCTGACCGTCCGGCAGCAGCGTTAGATTCAGGTAGGAGCGGGGGAACGCCATGGACGCCGTCGCCTGCCACGCTGGGGAAGGCTGCGTCATGTCGAGTGTGTAAGCCGTTGCTGCGGCCGGCAGTCCCGGATTGTCCGCCGTGGCCGTGCCGGCCTTGATGATTTTGCCCGGAAGATACATCGCCGAACTGTGACCGTCGATTATTCTTGCATCGATGGTTGTCCATACCTGTGTGCTGAGATCAAGTACGCGCGTCGCGATTGCCTTGTCATCCTGGCCGGCAACCAGGATGCGCCCGTCCGGAAGCACATATGGGTGCGGATAATACTTGAACGCCATTTGAGCACTAGGACCAAGAGTGGACCAGGCATTTGTTACCGCATCGAAGATCTCCGGAATATCGGCGTAACAGGTGCCGCAAGTGGTGGTGCCGCCCAAGGCAAGAACGCGGCCATCGGGGAGTGTGGTCGCGGTTGGGTAGTATCTGCCGTATGTCATCAATGGCCCGCCAGACCATGACTCGGTAACGGGATCGAAGAAGGTCCCATCGCGGGGTCCGAGGTCGTCGATGAGGCCCTGTATTCCACCCACGACAAGGACGCGTCCGTCCGCAAGGTACACATGGCCGGAACAAAACAGGCTGACGGGACTGTACGTTTTCGGAACAAAAGTGTTGGTAGCCGGACGCCAGATCTGAGCGCCCTGATTGGTTGTGTAGTCCGTCCAGGCAAGAACGTTGCCGGTAGGCAAAAGTATCGTGTGGACCGAGACGATTGGCCAACTGGACACCGCCGACCACTGCCCAACTTGCGCCGGCGAGGGGGTCGACACCATCACGGAAATGTTGGCCGCCAGTGCTGTATTGCCGGCGAAATCTCTAGCGCGTGCGGAAAGCGTATGTGCTCCCACGCCGGCTGAGGCGGTGTTCCATTGCAGCGAGAACGGGCTGCCCGTTACTTCAGCTCCTAAATTGTTCCCGTCCAGAACGAACTGCACTCCGGCCACACCCACGTTGTCAGCTGCGTTGGCGGCTACAGTCACGGTGCTCGTAACCGTGGCGCCATCGAGAGGCGAACTCAGTGAAATCGTCGGCGCCGTAGTATCGGGTGGTGGCGGAGACCCTGATAACGGCGTGTTCATATCCGTCTGGATCTCAGCTTGTGAGAGGGCGCGGCTGTAGATCCGAAGTTCATCGAGAATGCCGTTGAAGTAGAATCCGCCCGTTCGGCGGCCAATATTCACGTTCACATTCTGGTTAAACTGCACCACCGGGATGGCGCCACTGAGGGAGCCATTATTGAGAGCGCCGTTCACATAGACGCTGAGCGTACCAGCAACAGTGTTGTAAACACCCGCCACATGGTACCAAGTGTTCAGTGACCGGGTACTCGCGCTATATCGCTGCGTCATTGATCCGGATGTCGGGGACACACCAAAGCCAAAGGTATGTGGGCCCGTGTCCGGACTGGTCTTGAACTGCCAGCCAAACCCATTGGATTTCGACACGATCTGGCCGTCGTCGGCGGGATTCGCCGCCGCGTTCACCCAAGCTTCAACGGTCATACTGCCGGTCAGTTGAAGGGCGGCCGGATTGCCGAGGTCCACGTAGTTGGTAGATCCGTTGAACGAAAGGGCGTTCCCGTATTTTCCGGAGGTCGTCCAGGTAGCTCCAACGATGTTTCCCGTAAGGTTGTTGCCGGAGAGATCGCCGACAACCGAGCCGGAGCCCTCATTAAAACTATAGGCGGCAATGGGGCCAGGTGCGGACTGTGCGATGGAGCGCGAAGGCCGGCTTAAGAATAAGCCCAGGGCGCCTACCGTTACGACGCAGGCGACCGCTCGCCTGTGAGAATTCGATCTCTCCACTGTGCCTCCAGGAAACCAGTGACTCCTGGATCTCGGTCAGGAATCCCTCAGATCGCCTAAGGTAATCTATGAAACTATAAGTGTCGAGTACCTTTAGCTTATTTTGAGAGTACTGATACCCCGCGATTTACTTTTGTGTCTCCGTCGCCGAGACACCTCTCGCGAGTGATGGGCATAGAAGTTCCGGTTCGCCCTTAACCCCTAGGCGTCGTAAACGGCTGGGTACGTAGTAGCTTGAGAACGAAAAAGAATAACCGTTGAGCGAAGGCCCGGCGCCGCGTGACTTGGGCTTCAAGTGTCTGGGGTCTAACCCGCCCGAGACTTTACAATCAGTCGGTACAGCCACAAGATGACCATCGCCCCTATGATGGACATCAGGAAGCCGGCTGATTCACCGTACGAATACAGGCCAAGCGTGCGCCCCAGCCACGATCCTACAAAAGAGCCGGCCACGCCGAGCAGAATGGTGATGATAAATCCACCTGGGTCCCGGCCCGGCATCAACATCTTGGCAATAGCCCCGACAATCAATCCAATGATGATAGTTCCGATCACGGTCGAGGTCCTTTCGTGAACCGCAAAATTCAGCTGGCGACAAGCTCAGTTGCGGAAACCCGCCGCGAACTGAGAAGCAGAGCCGCCAGCGCTAACAAATATAACGCGCCGCCGATGAGCAATGTTGTCTGCAACCCGACGTAAATGGCGAGGAAGATGGCGCTGGCGGATCCCAGCACACTCGACGCCGCATTCAGTGACCACGCCCAGCGCACCGACGGCTTGTGCCATTGCTCCAACCGGTACAGGCCTGTGGGGAAGGGCATTCCCATCGCGAACCCGGGCGGAAAGATGAGCAGCGCGGTGATGAGGAACTTCAAAGCACTGGGCAGGCCCACGCCATACGTGGTGATCGGGGACGACACCAGCGCCAGTATCACCACCAACACGAACACACACCCCAGCGCCACTGCCAGCCGTTTGTCGTCGCCGCGCAGAAACCGACGGCTGTAGTAACTCCCCAGGCTGCTCGACACTAACATCGAGAAGATGATCACGGTCAATGCATAGGTAGGGTGCCCGAGAAAAAGCACGAATTTTTGGATCAGCGCTACCTGTATCAAGATGTAGCCTGCGCCGATGCACACAAAATAAGGCAGAAACTGGAGCACGCCACCTTCGCGGGGCAGTTTGCTGCCCAGCAGCAGCGGCGGCATAGCCAAAATCACGAAAGTGGCCACCAGGCTTACCGCTAGGAGATTGAACAACCGCGGCACGGCCATGTTGATTTTGTAGTCGGCACTCCCGTGCTGTGCGTTTGCCAGGTAGTCCCACAGATCGCGGGTCTGAACAGTATAAAAGAAGAAAGGCTGATTGTCGGAAACCGGGGTGATGTCGAACTGGTAATCGCGCTCGTATTTCGCCGGATCGGCGGAGTGCAGGTAATCCGTGAAGTGGTTGTGGAAGTTCTCATCGGGCAGGTAAACGGCCCACAGACCGCCCTCGCGAATTCCTTCGTGGGCCCGCGCCAGGTCTGCTGCCGTAAAGGGCTTCCGGGACACCAGGACCGTATCGCGCGCACCCCAGGCTGCTAGTTCCTTCGCCCCGCCTTCGCGAACCACCATTACGTGCTTCCAGATCTCGCGCTCGCCGAGGCGTTCCAGGGCTTCCCGCGCCAGGCTCAGCAGCCGCAGCGATTCGCGGGGCGGATCGAAGCCCCACCGCGTAAATGCCATCATCCCATCGTCGCTTAAGTGGCTCAGGTAATCGTGGAACGCATCGGTGGTGTAGAGATTGTTCTCGGAAAGCGCGAACGCTCCAGCGGCCGTGGACGCCCACGTGTCTACCAGCGTCATCTGCAACACCTGGTATTTCTCAGAACTGCGGCGTACAAAGCTTCGCCCGTCTTCCACCACCATTCGCACTTCGGGCCGGAAGTAGAGCCGCTGACTGAGTTGCGGGAACTCCTTCCGCATAATCGTGTTGGCGATGATGCCGTTGATCTCAACGCCGGTGATGTCTTTGCTACCGGAGGCCAGGGCGCGTGCCACATCCCATCCGCCACCTGGACCGATCACAAGCGCCTTCGCGCCGGGCCGTACAACGTAAGGGAAGCCAGGCCCCTGATAGCGAAGCTGATGGTATTGGAGTGGGGTGAGATGAGCGAAATCGAAATTGGCGATTCCCGTGGAGGCATCGGCGTCGATGACGATGCTCATCATCCCGGAACCGTCCTTCTCGGGCGCCAGGCCGATGCGCGAGAAGCTGTTCCACTGCACGAAGACCTCTTTGCCCAATTCCTGGCCCTTGGCGTATTTCACGTCGAAGAACTCGCCGTGGACGTTGAACACCACCAAGCCCACCAGCAACAGCGCCAGTGTCACCGCGCCAGCCCGTCCCAGCGTGCTGTGTGCCTGGTTGAACCAGATGGCGGCGGCCGCGGCAAAGAGTCCGGCGACGCAGAGGACGGTGTTCGGCCCCCCTACCAGATTCAAAATCGGAATAAGCAGAAGGCAGCCGCCCGCGGCGCCCATCAGATCGAAGAAGTAGACCCGATCAACGCGTTGCATGGTTTCGGAAATGGCGAGCGAAACCACTGCTCCGGCGAGGAAAAAGGGAAGCGCGGCGGCAAAATAAACGGCACCTAAAGTAAGCGTGTCCATCTCTCCGCGGCGGCTAAGCACGAACACCAGCGATCCCACCACCACCAGCGAGTTCAACGCTGACAGGGTGCCCAGCTTGGCAAACAAGTGGCCCGGACGCTCTGCCACGACATACGAGAAGACGCCACCGGCTCCCAAACCAAA
>JBDTMC010000417.1:0-7007 GCA_039934475.1 Bryobacteraceae bacterium
CGAGTCTGCGGGCTTGTTGTCCAATTCCACGCTGTCCAGCTTCATTCGCCCAATGACAGCCTCTTGATCGCTCGTCGAAATCGTCTCCCACTTTGTAGTGTCATGCACCCATTTCTGTAACAGCAGGATAGTTCCACCCACGCCCGGCTCTCCATCTGGGATAAGTGCTACTTCCGCGGCGTCCATCAGAGTCGGATTCTCGCTCCCGTCGATGAAACCGGTAAGGTCGCGATCGTGACGGTACGGCCAGCTTGAGGTCTCTTCGGCCACGGACGCCAGCCCCTTAAGCTCGAAGATCGTTTGATGCGCCACGTCGAAGACTACATCGTAAGAGCTGCCCGATAGCCACAACACCGCGTCGTGCTGCGTGGCCGGCATGCGGAACCCTTCGATCCCAACTAAGTCCTTGTTGAACCCCTCCACCCCCGCCGGAGCCTTCCCGGGGACGACTTCGCTCCACAATTCGGGCCGGAAACCCGATACCAGGTTCACGCCGCCCATGGTCGTCCTCGGCTCGCGGAGGGACGCGATCGCCGCTACCAGCGCGGGCCTGCTCTTTGCTTCCAGGACGTCGAATTCCAAGTACGCGTGCGATGCCGTGCCAAGTGCAAAGATGCCGGCCTGAGAAGTATTCATCTCAGTAGAATACCCGGATACCGCGCTCAGCGGGTACGGAGGCCATGCATCATCTTCGACAAATCGCGCTCCATCAAGGCAACCCGTCCAGCAACGTCTTGCAGCATGAAAGTGCGATCGGTAATGTCGCCGGAAGACAGCCTGCGGCCGCCGTCCAGACTGGACGTCAGCAGATCCAACTTCGTCTCCACGCGTTTACTTTTCCCGGCGGCCAGCCTGCCTGCCCTTTGCCACTCATGCCGCAGTTGCTCGAGTCTTGTTCCCTGCGCGATCGCTTCCCCTTCTGGTACCGAGTTAAGATAAGCCATTACGCTCGGCGGATACTCACTTTGTAATACCGCCTGGCGGCCGAACAGCGCCGACAGCATATTCGGGGACCTTCCCACCGCGTGCTGCGGCCCTTTCTGTAAGTGAATGCCAATAATCGAGAGTAGCGTGGACGCGGCGCCCGAACCCACGCCGATCGCATCACCGGCGATGGCAGTTGAGTCCTTGAACTGAAGGGCATTGACCAGAATACCGACACCGCTGCCGATGACCAGATTGCCGGCGGAAATCAGGCTCACTGCGCGATCGCGCCGGCCATCCAGAATGCTGCGCAGCTCCATCAGCCGCGCGTGTTCGCTGGCGATCTCCGCTAGCACGCTCTGCACGTCCAGCGAAGCCGTAACAACTGCCTCGGAGATCTGCTGGCGTACCCACAGCTGTTGCATGGTCGGGGGTTGCGAACTCATCTGCTGGCATTGCAGACTGGCACACTCAGCCAACAGTTGTTCCACGCCAATAATCTTCGCTATTTGTGGCCACGACTCCTGTCCGGAAGGAGTTGTCGGTTGCGCTACGCCATTCGCGAGGATTGTGATTAGCAACCAGGGGACTCTGCTTAAAATGGTGTTCATTTATCCAAAAACGATACCAAAAGAGCGACAGAGAACGTCGCCACGTCAGCTCCAGCGAACGCTAATCGGACCGCTCAGGCCCGGCAGAGGCAGTGACATCGCCTCAGCCTCCACCGCCTTCCGTTCTGCCAGCGAAAAGCTGCGCCAGGTTTCCACCGAGACCTCTGCTGCCGCCCGCCGCCACACCCCCGCGATCTCCCCCCGCACAAGAACCGCGCCGGGCCACACACGGGTCGTCCAGAGTGCCGCCCGCTGCTTCGCCCCGGGCACCAGCAACTCTCGATCGGCGCCCCACAGCAGGTAGTAGGTATCCCCGCTGGGCAGCAGCCGCGTCGTTGCGGCGGCCCCGGACCGGCCCCGAAATAACGCCTCGTCTTCGCTCAGAATCCACGCCTCGCCCAGCGGAGTGCGAACCGGCGTCAGCGCGTCCGCCAGCGCACCGAAGGCGATTCCCGCCTCTCCCTGCCGTATTCCCGACCAACGCCCAAACGACGCCGCCGTAGCCGGACCAAATACATGGAGGTACCGGCGCGCCATCTCAATACGCGCCTGCCGCGGTTCCATCGCGGGCACCGGCGCAGTCCAGATCGTAGGCTGCCGCGCCCCGTCCCATCGCATCACCACCGTGCCGGTTGCTGCGGCATAACGAAGACTGTTGGGCGGCACACCCATCGCGTGCCCAGCGTTGCCGAACGGCATCCGCCGCCCTTCCAGAAACGCATGCAGCCGTGCCGCCGTATCGTGCGCCCGCGCCAGTCCTCGGGCCTCCTCAGGCAGCCGCCCCAGTGAGAAGACAGCGAGGTCCTCGGCGGCAACTACATAGGCACTGAACCGTGGACCCCACAACTGGACGAGTGACGGATGCTCCCAACTGGATGCGGTAGTGCCTTCCACCCGCGCATGGATCGACAGCAACGCCGCACGCGGCATCGAGTCTTGCAAACCTGCCCAAGCGGCCAGCCGCAGTGACTCCGGTCCCGCCGGCAATCGTGCATCCAGCGAACCTACCCGCCGTCGGAAAGAAAGGATCTGCGACCGCGAGAGATCTAAGTGAGAGGCCCTTTTCGCCATAATGCAGTCGGCCCACCCGTAGCGCCCCTAATCCACCAGCGCGTTGTAGGCCAGCCTCTTAAACTGCCCGCCGGCCACTACCTCGCTGCTCGGCAGCACGTTCACCAGGAACACCCCCATCATGTGCTCCTTCGGATCAATCCAAAAACTCGTCCCGGCGGCGCCTCCCCAAAAGTACTCCCCCGCCGAGCCAACCGTCGCCGACTTCCCTGGGCCCAGGTTCACCGCAAACGTCAAGCCGAAGCCATAGCCTTCCTGGATCTGGCCGGCTCGCGGCAGACTGCCCAGATGATCGCTCCTCATCAATTCCACCGACTTCCGCCCAAGCAAGCGCACACCGTCCAACTCGCCCCCGTTCAGCAGCATGGAAACGAACCGCGCATAGTCGTCGAGAGTCGACACCGTTCCTGCGCCCCCCAAAAACAGCGTCGGCTTCTTCTTGTAGCTATCTTGCGGTGCGGCCGTCGAGCGCTCGATCCCTCCGCCCTTCTTCGGCGCGTACAGCACCGCCAGCCGGCTCCATTTCTCTTCCGGCACGTAGAACGCCGTGTCCTTCATCCCCAGCGGACGAAAAATCCTCTCTTCGAAGAACTGGTCCAGAGGCTTCCCTGACACCACCTCCACCAGGCGCCCGAGGACGTCGATCGAGAGGCCGTAGTGGAAAATCGTCCCCGGCTGATGGTTCAGCGGAGCGGTCGCCAAACGCTTCATCGCTTCGGCCAGATCAAACGACACCCAACCGTTTCCGCCCTCAATACCCAGCTTCTTGTAGGCAGGTTCGCCGTTCTCGTCTTTTGGCCCTTCGTAGTCCAGGCCGGTTGTGTGCCGGAAGAGGTCGCGCACCGTGATGGCGCGTTCCGCGGGCGTCGTGTAGTAAGTCCTCTTGCCGCTGGCGTCGAACGATTCCACCGCGACGGTCATCTTAGTGAACTCCGGAAGATACTTCGATACCGGATCCGTGAGCGTGAATTTCCCCTCTTCATAGAGCATCATCGCCGCCACGCCCGTGATGGCCTTCGTCATTGAGTACATCCGCACAATCGTGTCGGTCTTGTACTCACCCCAAGTCCCCCGAAAGATGATCTTGCCGTTTCGCGCGATAAGACCCGAAGCGCCGTTCAGGCGGCCCGTGTCGATATGTTCCCGCATCACGGTATTGATCCGTTCCAGTCGCTCAGGTGAGAACCCAGCCTGTTCCGGAGCGCCCGTCGGCAAGCTCGCGCCGCCCGCCAGCGAAACGGCCATACAGAGGACTAAGAGAATGCGCATGAGCGCGAATCTATCACAAAGGCGGCCGCTTCTGGCTGCCTTGCGGATGAATCGTCTCGCCCTGCACCAGCATTGCGACGAAGCTTTCGATCTTCTTCTTTCGCCCCACCGCCGTCTTCATGTTATGAACGCGGAAGGCCAGCGCAAAGCGGTTCTGGGCGCTCAGTTTCCCCAACATCTCCTTGGCCTTGGGTTCGGCATCGATAGCCGTTTGAAGATCGTCCGGGATCTTCATCTCCTTGCCGCTTCCATAGGCGCGCTCCCATCGCCCGTCGGACTTTGCCGCCTCCACCTTTTCGAGACCATGCTTCGTCATCCGGTCTTCCCGAATCAACCGCGCAACGTTCTCGACATTGATCTGGCTCCAGATACTCTTCGCGCCGCGCGGCGTATACCGTTGCAGATAACTCTTGCCGTCAAACGCCTTCCGCACCGCGTCGATCCAGCCCCAGCACAGCGCCACATCAATAGCTTCCTTTGGGGTAATCGACTTCAGGCCGGAATCCACTTTGTGGATCTTGATCCAGATCTCCGTTTCCGTATTGTGGTGCTTGCCAAGCCACGTGTAGAAACTTTTCGCGTCCTTGAATTCACGGACGTTGTTGTCGTTGACTTGGATGGAGGCCATCAGCCCGATCCTACCATCCGCCTTCAATAATGGTATCGAGCCTCCAGGAAATCGACCGTCTCATCGGCAACGCGGTAGACCAGTCGGTGTTCCTGCTTCCCGCCGGCATCACGATCTACGGGCGCGTCTGGTCAGAGCCGTTGCTCCTGAAATTCGCCTATGCGTACGAACAGGCCACGCACCACCGCCGCGCGCCATCCCTCACGCCTCCCTTGCAATGAAGGCCATTCGCGGCAGGTGCGAGTGCGGTATATAAGGAGAACATGCTGAGCAGACGCTCGTGTTTATCCACGCTCGCCGCCGCGGGCTTCGCCGGGGCCGCCGCGAATCCAATCCTCGGCCAGGGGGAGTTCCGCTATCGCGTTGTGCCCGGCTGGGGCGTGCTCGATGAGAAAACGCCGGTAAAGAATTGTCATGGCATGGTTCGCGACGCGGAAGGGCACATCATCCTGCTCACTGACCATACCGCCAACAACGTCATCGTCTATGACAAAAAGGGGCGCTTGATCTCCAAATGGGGCACCACGTTCCCTGGCGCCCACGGACTCTCCCTCGTTCGCGAAGGAACCCGCGAGGTTCTCTACATCACCGATCTGGCGACCCACAAAGTTGCTAAAACGACCTGCGACGGAACAATGCTCCAGCAGTGGGGCTGGCCCGAAAGCACTGGTAAATACCAACAGGAGGAAGACTACAAACCCTCCTGGACGCTACACATGAGCGATGGGACTTTCTTTGTGCTCGACGGCTATGGCCGCGACTACATTCTTCGCTATAACCCACAAGGCAAAATGACACGGATATTCGGCGGAGCCGAGGGCGGCATCACGCACTGGGGTCCGCACGGCGGCATGCTCGACATGCAAGGCGATACCCCCACCCTCTTGATCGCCATGAGCGATCAACAATACCTGCTTCGATTGGGCATCGACGGCAGCAAGCTCCAGCAAGTAGATCTACCAGGCGGCAACCCTCGTCAGATTCGCTTGCACAAAGCCCGCTATTACGTCGCCCATCTGGCCGACAACTGGCCGAAAGACCGCAACAGCCGCGGCTTCCTCTCCATCCTTGACAACCGCCTGCGCGTGCTCTCCAATGTCGCCGGTTCCCCGCCAGAGTATGAGGATGACGGCAAACTCCGCCCCATGCGCCACACCGAAGATACTTTCATCCACCCTCACGACTTAGTCGTGGATGAAGACGAAAGTATATATGTGGCTCAATACGCCTCTGGTGACACTTATCCCATAAAACTAGAACGCCTCTAACTTGTAGCAGATCATTTCATCTGCGTTCATCCGCGTTAATCGGCGAACCATACTGCATTTTTTCGTAGCGCCTTCACCGCCACTGGAATAGAATACCCGTTGTCCGCAAGAAAAAGGAGGAAATTGTGGCACAAGTTTACACAATTCACATTCATGCTATTCCGCTCTCTGATGACGACGGTGGCCGTAGTAATACAGTGACGGCTGAGCGTTTTGCGGCGGAAATTCAGGAGGCAAGCGAACATTTAAAGCCCGCTGACATTCGCTTCGCCTTTGATCCAAAGGCTGACTGGAAACCTCGCAAAGACTCCGCCCTGAACAGTCTCACTAACGGCGGGGGAGGTAAGTGGTGGGAGGCCGCTAACAAGGTGGCGGCAGAACATCGCGGAAAGCTGGTCATCTTTCTGCGTTGGGGTTCCGCGGCCGACAAGCCGGCGCAAAACTGGTTCGCCTACCCGCCGGATACCGGCCAGGACGTGCCGGCGCTCGCCAAGCTACCCTTCGACAATATCGATTTCGTGGCCATCACCAACCAGGCGAAACAATTCGGCAACGGCGCCGGTATCATCCTTGCGCATGAGATCGGTCACTACCTCGGCTTGTTCCACACCCATCCGGGATGGGGACTCACCTCCACGGCCACAATCATCCAACTCGTGAAAGACCAAGGGGCCAAGGGATTGAACGGAGACTTGCTTTCCGACACGCCCAACGATCCTGGAATCACCTACTACAAGGAAAAAGTGGATACGGACCTCTGTGGCGGTCCCGCCAGCTTCACGATTGAAGGCGTCAGTTTCCAACCTGATCGCCAGAATGTGATGAGCTACTTCTCCGGCTGCCAGCCTCCCGTCACCATCACCAGGCAACAAGTAGCAGTCATCCGCAAGACTTTGCAGCATAAGACGCGCACGCACCTGATTGAGGCCAGCCGCGGCACTCGGTATGCCGGAGTGTTTCGCGCGGGTACCGATGAATCGGCACTTTGGGTCGGCGACGATTGGGAGGGATTCCAGGCCAAATGGAAGGAACTCGATAAAGACGGCCTACGCCTCGTTGACATCGAAACGTACATGTTGGACGGCAAGCGCCGCTACGCCGGAGTGTTTCGCGCGGGCACCGATGAGCAAGCACTTTGGGTGGGCGACGACTGGGACGGGTTTCACGACAAGTGGAAGGAACTATCCGGCAAGGGTCTGCGATTGGTAGACATTGAGACCTATCTCGAACGCGGCA
>JBDTMC010000418.1:0-6993 GCA_039934475.1 Bryobacteraceae bacterium
GGTAACGAAGAGGGCTCCGGCTAAGCGAAGCGGCCACCCGGCGAGGGCGCCGAAGAGCGCGTAGAAATAGGGCGAGAGAGGCGGCTTGTCGAACCAGATGTCGCGATAGAGGGTTGCGCCGTTGAGGAGCCGGATGGCAGCAGCGGCAGGGTAGGCTTCTTCCACCCACACGATCCGCCAGTGAGTGAGGCGGGCGACGAGCACCGTCAGAAAGAGTAAGGCGAAGGCGGCGCGGGGCCGCATTTACTTCCTTTCAAGTAACTGCTGGAGGCGGACGCGGAAGTCGGCGCCATAGAGTGGGTCGGCGAGCGCGAATTCCACGAACGATTCGAAGAAGCTGGGGAAGTTGCCGATATCGTAGCGGCGCTCATTGGACGCGAGTTTGACTGCGATGACGGGCTTACCTTGTTCGCACAGCATCTGGATGGCGTCAGTGAGTTGGATTTCTCCCTTTTTGTCGGGCCGGACGCGAGCGATGAGATCGAAGATGGCGGGCGAGAAGACATAGCGGCCGGCGATGGCGAGGTTGCTGGGGGCGTCGGCGGGTTTGGGCTTCTCAACGAGTTGTTTGACGCGAAAGGAATCGCCGATGCCGTCCATGGGCGCGACTACCCCGTAATGCATGGTTTGTTCGAGGGGAACTTCTTCCACGGCCACGACGCAACTGGCTTGCTCTTCTTCGAAGACCTTGATCATACGGGCTACGCAGCGGGATTGGGCGTGCAGGCCGATGATGGAATCGCCGAGGGCGAGGACGAAAGGTTGTTGGCCGGCAAAGTTGCGGCCGCAGGCGACGGCGTCTCCCAACCCGTTTTGCATGCGCTGGCGGGTGTAGTAGAAATTGGCGCGCAGGTCTTCGAAGCTGACCTCCTGCATGAGGTCCAGCTTGTTGGTGTTTTGCAGAGTACGAGTTAGTTCAGGGTCGCTATCGAAGTGATTTTCAATGGAAGATTTATTGCGGCCAGTGACAAAGAGGATTTGATCGATGCCGTTGGCGACCAACTCCTCCACCACGTATTGAACGATGGGTTTACGGCCCACAGGCAGCATTTCCTTAGGCTGCGATTTGGTGGCGGGGAGGAGCCGGGTGCCGAGGCCGGCGACAGGGATGATTGCGCTGCGGATCACTTTACGACTATATAACGGTGTGATGGTTGTACAGGCGGAAGCAACGGATGCAGGCAAGAGACTGGATCATTTCCTGCAAGAAAAACTGTCCCAGTTTAGCCGCAGCCGGCTACAGGAGTGGGTGAAAGACGGACGGGTGACCATGGATGGCGCGGTTGTGAGGAAGCCGTCAGTGACCCTGCGAGGGAGCGAAGCCGTGGAGGTGGAACCGGCAGAACCTGCGCCGTTGAAAGCGTCGCCGGAGGACCTGCCGGTGGCAGTGTTGTACGAAGACGAAGATGTGATCGCCGTCAACAAGGCCGCCGGAATGGTGGTGCATGCCGGAGCGGGACGGCATAGCGGCACGCTGGTGAACGCGCTGCTGCACAAGTTTGGGGCGTTGTCGGGGGTAGCAGGGGAGTTGCGGCCGGGGATTGTGCACCGGTTGGACCGGGAAACGAGCGGCGTGCTGCTGGTGGCAAAGACGGATTTCGCGCACCGGCACCTATCGGAACAGTTTGCCTCGCGCCATGTGGAGAAGACGTACCTGGCGATGGTCCATGGAGTAGTGAAGGCGGACACGGGGAAGATCGACAAGCCGATTACGCGCGACCCGGTATGGCGGACGAAGATGACGGTAAGGACCGGGACGGGGCGGACGGCGCACACGGAATTTAAGGTTCTGCGGCGCTTTGAGAAGTTTACATTTCTGGAAGTGATGATCGGAACGGGGCGTACGCATCAGATTCGCGTCCATCTGGCGAGCCTGGGGCATCCGATTGTTGGCGATCCGCTGTATGGTGCGCCGGCGGGGACGTTGGAAGGGCGGTTTTTTCTGCATGCGTGGCGTATCCGGTTCGATCGCCCGTCCAGCGGGGAGAGGAAGACTCTGACGGCGGAGTTAGCGCCTGAGTTAGAGCGGTGGATGGCGGCGCTATAATTGAATTCACAGTGCCCCGTATGATGAAGTTCGTTGCCCACCTCGCCGGATTGTGCGCCGCCGGATTCGCATTGATCGCGTCCTTGCCCGCGCAAGAGCAACCGGCAAAGGCACCGGCAAAGGTGGAAGACCAGGATCCCAACCGCATTGTACTGGACGTCACCCGGGTAAATCTGCTGTACACCGTGAGCGACAAGAAGGGGCGCTTTGTCACCAACCTGTCGAAAGACGACTTCGAGATCATTGAGGGCAAGAAGAACCAGAACATCCTGGAATTTACGGCGGAGACCGATCTGCCTTTGCGGCTGGCGATCCTGATTGACACCAGCAACAGCATCCGCGAGCGGTTCAAGTTTGAGCAGGAAGCAGCCGTGGAATTTGTGAACAGCCTTCTACGGCCAAAGAAGGACAAAGCGATCCTGGTGAGCTTCGACACGGCGGCGGAGTTGGTGGCGGACCTGACCGATGACCCCGAGATCCTTTCGAAGGCGATCCGGGACTTGCGACCGGGCGGCGGCACCGCCCTTTATGACGCGATTTACTTCGCCTGCCGCGACAAGCTGATGATGGACCAGCCGCGCTACAAGTTCCGCCGCGCGATGGTGATTTTGAGCGACGGCGACGATAACCAAAGCCGCTATACCCGCGACCAGGCGCTGGAGATGGCGCAGAAGGCGGACGTGGTTATCTATACCATTTCGACGAACATCACACGGATTGAGTCAGAAGGCGATAAGGTGCTGAAGTACATGGCGGCCGAGACGGGCGGGCTGTCCTTGTTCCCGTTCCGGCTGGAAGACTTGAATCAGTCCTTCGAGAATATTTCGAATGAGCTGCGGCACCAGTACAACGTGTTCTACCGGCCTGAGCCGCTGAAGGCCGATGGGCTCTATCACCCCATCAAAGTGGGCGTGAAAGGCCGCCGGGACCTGGTGGTGAGGGCGCGCAAGGGATACTACGCGCCGAAGATGTAAGCCCGAGCCCACCTGTTATAATCACCGTTTTTGAAGCGCCGCCCACGGGCGGGGAAAGACTGGCATTCGATGGACGAGAAAGAAAGAGCGCGAGTACTCAGCAACACGCTGAGCCAAATCGAGAAGACGTTCGGCAAGGGCGCCGTGCTGCGCCTGGGGTCGAGCGAAGCGATTGTGCCGGTGAGTGTGATCTCATCGGGATCGATTTCGCTGGATTACGCGCTGGGTGTCGGCGGATTCCCCCGCGGGCGAATCATCGAGATTTTTGGGCCGGAATCGTCCGGTAAAACCACGGTAGCGTTGCAGGTTGTGGCCGAGGCACAGAAGGCCGGCGGGATGGCTGCGTTCATCGACGTGGAACACGCGCTGGATCCGGGGTACGCGCGGAAGCTGGGTGTGGATGTGGACAACCTGTTGGTGTCGCAACCGGACTACGCCGAGCAGGCGCTGGAGATTGCGAGCGCGCTGATTAATAGCGGGTCCATCGACGTGGTGGTTGTGGACTCAGTGGCGGCTTTGGTGCCGAAGGCGGAACTGGACGGCGAGATGGGCGACAGCTTCATGGGCGTGCAGGCGCGCCTGATGTCGCAGGCGATGCGGAAGCTGACGGGTATGGTTTCGAAATCGAATACCTGCCTGATTTTCATCAACCAGATTCGCGAGAAGATCGGCGTGATGTTCGGGAATCCTGAGACGACCACCGGCGGACGCGCGTTGAAATTTTACTCCTCGATTCGGGCGGATATCCGGCGCATTGCGGCGATCAAAGACGGCGACGTGGTGACGGGTAATCGCACGAAGGTGAAGATTGTAAAGAATAAGGTGGCGGCTCCGTTCCGCGAGGCCGAGTTCGACATTGTGTACGGCGAGGGGATCAGCCGCGAGGGCGATTTGTTGGATCTCGGTTCGGCGCACAATATCGTTGAAAAGAGCGGTTCCTGGTTCAGTTATAAGAGTGAGAGGATCGGGCAAGGTCGCGAGAATGCGCGCCAGTTCCTGAAGGAGCATCCGGATATGCGGGATCAGATCGACTTCGAATTGCGGAAGGTGCTGGGCTTGCAGAAGACAGATGTGGCTCCACCGCCGGCAGCGGCGGCCCCCGAGCCAAAGGCGTCACGCAAGTCGTAGCCGCGTTTTCGTAATCCCACCTTGAGCGGGCGTGCCATTGCGCGTCCGCTCACTATCGGTCTGGTTGACAACTTGGTTGCTTTCCCATTTAATGGTTTGACCATTAGATAGTCGTGCATTCCACTGACCAGGAAAACCAAGATGTTTTGCAAACTCTCTCTGTCAACGCTTCTGGCGTTCCTCATTGCGACGCCAAATGGCTTCGGCCAGATTGTGTCATCCAGTCTGGGCGGTACAATCAAGGACCGATCCGGTTCCGCCATAAGTGGCGCCAAGGTGACTGTGGCAAACGAGGCGACTGGAATCGCCCGCGGCGTTGTCTCTGACGGCGAGGGAAATTTCACGGTTCCTCAACTGGCTCCCGGGCCCTATCGCATCACGGCGGAGGCGGCAGGGTTCAAGCAGGCGGCGGCGAGCGGCATCACGCTGCTGGTAGACCAGACGGCGCGTCTCGACCTGATTCTGGATGTGGGCGACATAACGGAAAAGGTAGAGGTCACTGCCAGCGCGGCTTTGGTGCAGAGCGAAACGTCATCGGTCGGCCAGGTGATTGAGCGGCGACAGGTGGTTGACCTGCCACTGAATGGCCGGAATTTCCTTCAACTGGCCAACATCTCGCCCGGGGTCGCTCCAGCCTACAATGCGCGCAGCGCCACCATCACGAACCAGTCGGGCCGGTCAGACATGGCAGTCCACATCTCGGGCGGACGTGGGGACACCAACAGCTATCTGATTGACGGCGTGGAGACGCGCAGTACGTGGTTCAACAGCCCAAGTGTGCTCCTTTCCGTCGATGCGATTCAGGAGTTCAAGGTGGACCGGAATCTGTTTGCGGCGGAATACGGCCAGGGTAGCGGTCTGGTGAGCATGGTGAGCAAGTCCGGCGCCAACGCGATCCACGGCTCTGTGTATGAGTTTGTGCGGAACGACAAGATGGATGCCGCGAACTACTTTGACAACTACTTCGGCGCTAAGAAGGCGCCGTTCCGGCAAAACCAGTTTGGCGCGGCCGCCGGTGGCGCGATCATCAAGAACAGGCTGTTCTACTTTGGAAGTTGGGAGTCGTTGCGCAGCCGCCGCAGCAACACACTGTCAGCGCAAGTGCCTACGGCGGTGCAGTTGACGGGCGATCTCTCCGGCACCAACACACCGGTCATCGATCCGCTGACCGGTGTGGCGTTCCCGGGCAACGTGATCCCCAGCAACCGGCTTTCCGGTGTGACACAGAAGTTCATCGCCTATACCCCGGCACCAAACAACACAGTCGGCAACCGTAACTACGTGGTTTCGAAGTCCACCAACCGCAACGACGATCAGTTCGGCGGACGGATGGACTATCAGATCACGCCGAATGACAGTCTCTTCGGCCGCATCACGGATTACGACTCCACACTGTTTCGCCCAGGCACCACGGCATTGTCGGGGAGCGTGTTCCCCTATTCCGGTCGCAACATCGTGGTTCAGTACACGCGCATCCTCTCGCCGCAACTGCTAAACAATTTGAAGTTCGGCTACAACCATGCGCAGGTGTACAACTCCTGGGAAGTCACGCCTAACAGCATCGCCAACGACATCGGCTTGAATATCAAGCAGGTACCGGAAGAGTATGGTCTCCCCTCCCCAGGTGTTACCGGTGGTCTCACGGTGGGTGGCGGCGCGGGAATCAATCAGGGTGGTGTGGATAACCTGTTCCAGTTCAGCGACACGCTGAGTTGGGTGAAAGGCCGCCATACCTTCAAGGTCGGGACAGATATTCGGGTCCAGCGCTTCGACTTGCGTCTGGGGTTGAATAACAACGGCGCATTCACGTTCGACGGCCGCTACACAGGGGCGCCTCTAGGCGATTTCCTGTTGGGAAACCCCGCTTCGATGACCGCGCAGATTGGCCTTGGCGTGGGCCGCTTCCGGTGGAACTCTTATAACTTCTTCGGCTCAGATGACTTCAAGATTACTTCGCGGCTGACACTGAACCTCGGGTTGCGCTACGAGTACGATCACCCGCCGGCCGAGCGCGACCATAAGGAAGGGTATTTCGACACGTCGTTGAACCAGTTCGTGGTGGGCATCTCAAAGGAACAATCCCCGATTCAGCGAGACATCGCCGGGTTGACGTTCCAGCCTTCGCTGCGTCCTGGCATCTGGATTCCCGACCGCAATAACTTCGCGCCGCGCATTGGTCTCGCTTATCGGCTGACGGATCGATCCACCCTCCGCGGCGGTTACGGCTTCTTCTATGCCAAGACGCAGGGCAATGAACTGCAGTTTAAACTCAATGCGCCACCCATCATCTTCGCCGCGTCGCTGACAGGGAATGCGAAGGGGGTACCTACGCTGAGCTGGGACCGCGATGCCTTCCCCGATCCGGCTTCGCCGTCGTTTCCCGTCTCCACACTGTCGCCGTTCTCCGTCGATCCACGCGACCGCACTCCGTACATCCAGCAGTGGAACCTGAGTGTCGATCAGGCGTTGTCGAAGAACATGGTGCTGGAACTGGCCTATGTTGGGAGCAAAGGCACGCATCTCGCCGAACGGGTGAACATCAATCAAGCGGTGCTGCCGGACCCATCTAATATCACACCGATCGCCACGCGGCGGCGCTTTACCGGGTTTGGCGATATTCTGTCGGCGAACTTCCAGGAGAACTCGTTCTACAACGCGCTGCAGGCGCGCCTGGAGAGGCGTTTCGACTCCGGCTTCAGCTATCTGGTGGGCTACACCTTCTCCAAATCCATTGACACTGCCTCGCGCGGATCCGGCGGCTCCTGGCACCAGAATGCTTACCGGCTGCGCGACGACCGCGGACCGTCCGATTTCGACGTTCGCCATCGACTGACAGTGAGCGGC
>JBDTMC010000419.1:0-6979 GCA_039934475.1 Bryobacteraceae bacterium
CCATCCCACATATTGGTGGCTGTCGCGCGGCCAAATGACGCATAGTACGGCAGGTTCTCAATTCCGGAACCTGGGTAGCCCGCGTTGATGTCGCGATCAGCCAGCTGGTGGACTGTTTGCGTCCCGACATAAGCGACGGTAGCCACCATGTCTGACGGCAGCCGGCGCTCGATGGTGAAGGTCCAACTCTGGATGTAGCCGCGATGAATCTGCCCGGCGTAGGGGCTGCGCATATCGGCCACAGCAGGCAGGCTCACAATGCCTGTTGACAGGTCGGGGCCAACCACCGGCGGAATGCCCGTGGCCAGCGTACCGGCGCTGGTATATCCATTAGGCGCCTGGAAGTTGAAGTTCACCGTCAGCGGATAGAAGCCGCGCAACGGGCGCGAGAACGGCAGCGGATCGTAGTTGATGCCGTAGCCGGTGCGGATCACTGTCTTGTCGTTCAAGCGATACGCGAGACCGATCTTCGGCGCAAACAGTTTGTGGCTCACCGAGACGCCCACGTCCTTCGGAACATCGCCGCGGCCGCCCAGGTACACGAGGTTCGTGGCCGGGTCCAACCGCTCAATGCCTTTACCGGTGGCGCGTGTCATCAGCGGATACAGCTCATACCGCAGTCCCATGGTGAGCGTCAGCTTTGGCGTGATCTGCCACCGGTCCTGCGCATACCAGCCGAACTGCCACTCACGAGGCGTCATCAGGATGTACTGCAGGCTCTTCTGGATGTTGTCGGTCTGCCCCAGAAGGAACGACGCATACCCGTTGTATTGATCGGGGCTGCCATTAGGCCCCAAGGCCGTCTGGCCACCGCCAAAGTTGAAGAAGCCGCGCGGGCCGGCGCCCAACTCCGGTTGGTAGTGGGTCATGCGATGGTTCACACCGTCAAATCCGAAGCGAAACGCGTGAGCGCCTTTCGTCCAGGAAAGGTTGTGGCTCATCGTGTACGTCTCTTCGGTGCGGAATGCCGGCATCCAGCCAGGAGCGCCAAAGCCGTCGTAACCGTTGATGCTGATGTCCGGAAAACCCGCCTGTGCGGGGTCGTTGCCCACCAGCCCCGGAATGCCGAGGGTGGTCCCAAAATCCTTGCCGTAGTCGGTGCTTTTCACCGTTTGATCCATGCGTTGATAGCCGATCACGCCGTCCAGCAACAGAGTGGGCGAGAAGGTATAGTTATGTCCGATCGACATGTTCATGACGCGCGTGTCGCCCAGCCCAGGATCGGATCCCGGCGATGGCCCAACGCCGTCGCCAAACAGACCCTGGCCGCCCGAAAGCGCCTTCATGATGCCGTAGTGGCCGAAAACCTGATGCCGGTCATTACGGCTCCAATTCACTTTGCCGTCGTTGTAGTCGCGATTGAAGAGCGGCACCTGGGAGCCAAAGAAATTGTTTTGCGAGCCAGGAAGGTTCGCGGCCGGGTAATACGCCTGGATCTTCTGCGCAATCGGGCTGATCCGGTTGGCCGGAATCTGATTTCCGGCAAACGGAGTACGGTTTTCGCCGGTCGCGGTGCCCGTCGCAGGATCGTAGATCACCGTGGGATAGGCGCTGAAGTCGCCTGCACGGAGATCCGCTGTTGGTACGGAATAGCGGCCCAGCGCGCCGGTGCGCTGCCGTGTTCCGTCAAAGCTGTAAAAGAAAAACAGCTTGTTCTTGATGATCGGGCCGCCGATCGTGCCGCCGTAGTTGTTGTAAATACTGACGGGCTTGTCCACGCCCGGGGCCTGGAAGAAGTTCCGCGCCTTCAAGTGCTGGTTGTCGTTATATTCGAACGCACTGCCGTGGAACTGGTTTGTCCCGCTCTTGGTCGTGAGTGTGATCGCCGCGCCGCCGGCCATGCCCTGCTCGGCATCGCCTGCGGACGTCGTCACGTTCACCGTATCCACCATCTCCGCCGGCATGACGTACCCGGTGTGGTGCGGCAGCCAGAGGTTCACGCTGCTCGCGCCGTCGATGCGGGTCATGTTGTTATTGCGGTTGGTTCCGTTGACGTTCGTCGACAAGGATCGTCCCGGTGTGTCGGTGACCGAATTCTGAAATGCTGCCGGCGTCGCGCCGGGCACCAGATTAATCAGGCTCTGATAGTTGCGATAACCAGGCAGCGGAAGATTTGCCACCTGCTTCGAACTCAACTCCGTATGCGTGTCGGCCTTGTCGGTCTGTAGCGCGGTGGCCGTCGCTTCCACAGTGATCTGCTCGTTTACGCTGCCTACTTCCAACGCCGCTTCCTCGCGCGTTAGCGTATTCGCCGAGACTATCAAGCCCTTCCGCGCAAACGTGCGGAATCCATTGGCGGCGATCTTGATCGTGTAAGCACCGGGCGATACGTTCACAACCGTGTATCGGCCCGCGTCATCGGTTTTATTCTCATAGGTCTGGCCCGTGGCATCGTTCGACAATGTAATGGTGGCATTGGGAACCACAGAACCTGATGCGTCTTGAACGACCCCGAGAACGGAGCCGTAAAGAACCTGTGCCGATGCAGGCACACTCCAACCAACAAGCAAAATCACGGCCGCACATAAAAGCACAGCCTGCTTTAACTTCATACAACCTCCCTTTCAATCTGTTCTAGTCTGCGAGCGTCTGACCTAGACCAAACATCTGTAAGGTGGCCAACAGTGGCCACCGAGACCCGTTATTCCGACCCTAATGTACTTTCACCCTCACGTCAAGCCTCTGAACCTTTGCCACGCCACACGCTATAATCTCCCTTCAAGCGGGTAGCGGCAGATAATCGCTTCCCGCGTTCTCCTTCCGTGATCGCAGGGGAACCTGAGATCACATCGCAAACAGGAGTGCCATGGCGATTCGCGTCGCGTTAAACCACAAGACCGAGTACCTTTACGACCGCCCCGTCCGCCTCTCGCCACAAACCGTGCGCCTCCGTCCCGCGCCTCACAGCCGCACACCCATTGACAGCTACTCGCTCAAAATTCTCCCCGCTAAACACTTCATCAACTGGCAGCAGGACCCGCAAAGCAACTACCTCGCCCGCCTCGTCTTCCCGGACCCTGTCGAGAGTTTCTCCATCGAAGTGGACCTCGTCGCCGACCTCACCGTCGTCAACCCCTTCGACTTCTTCCTCGATCCCGCCGCCGAGCGCTTCCCCCTCACCTATGAACAATGGCTGGAGAAGGAACTGGCGCCGTTCCTGGAACTCGCGCCGTCCACACCGCTGCTGGATGCCTACCTCGCCAACGTCGACCGCACCCCCCGCCACATAGTCGACTTCGTCGTCGCCGTGAATCAGCAGATCCAGCACGAGGTACGCTATCTCATCCGCATGGAGCCTGGCGTTCAATCGCCCGAAGAGACCCTGGGGAAAGCCAGTGGCTCCTGCCGCGATTCCGCCTGGCTCCTCGTGCACATCCTGCGCCGCCTCGGGCTCGCCGCCCGCTTCGTCTCCGGCTACCTCATCCAACTGAAGCCCGACGTCAAACCTCTCGACGGACCCCAAGGCCCCAGCCAGGACTTCACTGACCTCCACGCCTGGACCGAGGTCTATCTCCCCGGAGCCGGTTGGATCGGTCTCGACCCCACCTCCGGGCTCTTCGCCGGCGAAGGCCACATCCCCGTCGCTGCAACGCCCGATCCCTTAAGCGCGGCCCCCATTTCTGGAGGCGTCGACCCGTCCGAGGTCCAGTTCCGCCACACCATGTCGGTGCGCCGTATTCACGAGGATCCGCGCGTCACCCTCCCCTATACCGAAGAACAATGGGCGCAGATCGATGCCCTCGGCCATCGCATTGACGAACGGCTAAACGCCACCGATGTCCGGCTCACCATGGGAGGCGAGCCAACGTTTGTCTCCATCGACGACATGGACGGAGCCGAATGGAACACCGAAGCCAACGGCCCCAACAAGCGCCGACTTAGCGGCGAACTCATTCGGCGCCTTCGCGAACGCTTCGGTTCGGGCGGCTTTCTTCACTACGGCCAGGGCAAGTGGTACCCCGGCGAAGGCCTCCCCCGGTGGGCGCTCACCTGCTACTGGCGCGCCGACGGCATCCCCCTGTGGCGGGACGTCAGCCTGATCGCATCCGATGGCGAGAACCATGGCTACACTACAGCGGATGCCCAGGACTTTCTCAGCCGCCTCGCCGAACGCCTCGCGCTCGACCCCAGCTACGTCTGCTCTGCCTTCGAAGATCCACTCTACTTTCTGCAGAAGGAACGCCAGCTACCTGTCAATGTGGATCCGGTAGACAACCGCCTCGACGAGCCCGAGGAGCGCGAACGTCTCCGGCGCGTCTTTGAACATGGCCTCGGCAAGCCCACGGGCTTCGTTCTCCCGTTACAGCGCGGCTGGGGCAAGAACGGCCAGGAATGGCAAACCAGCCTTTGGATGTTACGCAGCCAACATCTCTTCCTGCTGCCCGGCGATTCGCCCGTGGGACTTCGCCTTCCGCTGCCCAGCCTCCCCTGGGTGGACCCCGGCGACTTTCCTTACGTCAACGCCGACCCCACCGCGCCGCACCCGCCCCTACCCATCCCTGCGCGTCGCTTCCCCACCGGGCAAGCCACACAATCGAATATCCGTAGCCAACCACGCGTTCCCGAACGTGTTCCCCGCCACGGTGAATCCGCAACCTGGATTGTTCGCACGGCGATGTGTGTGGAAGCGCGCGGCGGTGAGATCCACGTCTTCATGCCGCCTCTGCAGTCCCTCGAAGACTACGTGCAGCTACTGGCGGCGATAGAAGACACCGCCGCCCAACACCACACTCCCATCGTCATTGAGGGCTACACACCGCCTAAGGACCACCGCATCCACAGCGTACGCGTCACGCCCGACCCCGGTGTCATCGAAGTGAACACCCCACCGGCGGGCTCCTGGGACGAACTCGTCGAAACCGTCACTGGAATCTACGACGACGCCCGCCAGTGCCGCCTTGGCACTGAGAAGTTCCTGCTCGATGGCCGCCACAGCGGCACCGGCGGAGGCAATCACGTCATCCTCGGCGGGCCGACCCCCGCCGATAGCCCTGTGCTCCGCCGGCCCGACTTACTCAGAAGCCTCACCTGTTACTGGCTCAACCACCCGTCCCTCTCCTATCTCTTCTCCGGCCTCTTTATCGGACCAACCAGCCAAAGTCCAAGAATCGACGAAACCCGGGGAGACAGCCTCTACGAACTCGATATCGCGTACTCATTGATTCCGTCGCCCGGGCAAGGCGACTGCCCTCCCTGGCTGGTCGATCGCATCTTCCGTCATTTGCTGGTAGATGTGACGGGAAACACGCACCGCGCCGAATTCTGCATCGACAAGCTCTACGCGCCGGAAACGGCCACTGGCCGCCTCGGTCTCCTCGAGATGCGGGCGTTCGAGATGCCTCCGCACTCTCGCATGAGCTTGCTCCAGCAGTTACTGATCCGTGGATTAGTCGCTCGTTTCTGGAATCAACCCTACTTAGCCAAGCCAATCCGCTGGGGCACTCAACTCCACGACCGTTTCATGCTCCCGCACTTCCTGAACATCGACTTCGAAGAAGTACTCGCCGACCTTCGCGGCGCCGGCTACCACTTCGATCCACAATGGTTCGCGCCTCACTTCGAATTCCGTTTCCCGCTGGTCGGAACAGCCAATCACTTCGGAATTGAACTCGAACTTCGTCAGGCCGGCGAACCCTGGTACGTCTTAGGAGAGGAACCCGGGGCGGGAGGAGCCGCCCGCTATGTGGACTCGTCTGTTGAGCGTCTCCAAATCAAAGTGCAAGGACTCATCGGCGATCGCTACCAGATCACTTGTAACGGCCGTCGTCTCCCGCTGGCCTCCACAGGGACGGAGGGCGAATACGTAGCCGGTCTCCGCTACCGGGCCTGGCAGCCCCCGTCGTGTCTGCACCCGACAGTGCCCGTCCACACCCCGCTGGTCTTCGACATCTACGACCCCTGGGCCGGACGCTCCATTGGCGGCTGCACCTATCACGTAGCCCACCCCGGCGGCCGCAACTACGTGACCTTCCCCGTCAACGCGTCCGAAGCCGAAAGCCGCCGCGCGGCCCGCTTCTTCCGCATCGGCCATACCCCCGGCCCCATGCCGGCTCCACCGCGGGAAGAGAACCAGCAATTCCCCCACACCCTGGATCTCCGCCGCGCCTGGTGACGACTGCATTACCGTGGTAATCTAAACTCATGGCAATCGCACAGTCAAAGGTTACTGCTCAGGGGCAAATCTCGGTTCCGTCCGATGTGCGTAAGAAGCTAGGCATTGGACCGGGATCTATTCTGGAATGGGAAGAAGAAGGCGACCGCATCGTAGTACGCCGGACTGGTCGCTTCAGTTCCGAAGACATTCATCGGGCGTTGTTCCCTTCAAAAGGGCCACAACCGAAGACTGTCGAGCAATTGAAGGAAGGCATCCGCAGCTACGTCCGAAAGCGCCATGCGCGCGGTTGATACCAACGTCCTCGTGCGCCTTATCACGCGCGACGACATTCGCCAGACAGCCGCGGCAGAACTATTCGTCGCAAAGGGCGCCTGGGTGTCGCCGCTGGCGCTTGCTGAAGCAGTCTGGGTACTCGGCAGCGTCTATGAGTTGAACTCCGACGATCAGGCCACGGCTATAGAGATGTTGCTCAATCATCAGCAACTGGTCCTTCAAGATGGCGAAACCGTCCGCGCCGCGCTCCAACTATTCCGCAAAAAGCCAGCTCTGGGATTCTCCGATTGCTTCATGCTGGAGCTGGCGCGAAAGAGCGGACATCTGCCGCTTGGCACTTTCGACCGCAACCTAGGGAAGACCGACGGCACACAAAAGCTCTGATTTGCTGAGGAAACGCGTTTGGAGAGTTGATCGCCAAGCGCGTTTCCAACAGCTACTGAGCACGAGCCCTCGCCTACGGGTTCGAGTTCACCTCCCAGTTGATCAACCGCAAGTTGCCATCGCTATCCTTCATCGCGTTCAGCAGCACATCTCGTGGATCCTGCCCGATCACCGAATAGTAACTGGCTGCTGACGAAACCCGGCTCG
>JBDTMC010000420.1:0-6968 GCA_039934475.1 Bryobacteraceae bacterium
CAGTGAGATTCTCTGCGCAAGCCACTTGATCGGGGAAGACGGCTGCCAGCAGATCGTCCGCTCGCATCCGTTGGATCGGCGGCGGCACTCTGCGCCCGCCCATCATACGCGGCAGCACCAGCGCACGACCGGCATTCCATCGCCAGCGCGAATTGAACATCGGTGAGGCCAGCACCGCCTGCCGCAGTACGTCTTCCACCGTGTTGGGGTTCAAGAACGCAAAAACCAGGTCGAGAGGGAACGAATGATGCTCGCCTAAAGAGAGCACCAAACCGTTGTCTGTCGCGGCGGCCTGCAGTTCGAAGTTGAATGTACGGCAAAAGCGCTTGCGTAGGGCAAGGCCCCATGCCTTCGTAACGCGGGCGCCAAACGGCGCATGCAGGATCAGTTGCATGCCACCTGCTTCGTCGAAGAAACGCTCCGCGATCACCGTGTCTCCGGAAGGCAGCGCGCCCAAGGCCTGGGTACCCGCGATCACATAGGCTACTACCTGTACGCCGCCACTTTCGGGAATGCCGCACTCTTCCGCCAACAGCCGCACGGCGTCCTTCGGATTGCCCTCCACATTCGCCCGCAACTGCGATACGGCGGCAGACAGTTCCAATGACCGTCCCGGCGCTTCACCAATCCAGAACGGAACCGAAGGCGCGGCGCCGCCCGCATCCTCCACCCGCACCCGTGCCGGTTCCACGCGCTTGATACGCCATGAATGGGTGCCCAGCAGGAACACGTCGCCGGCCATACTCTCAATGGCGAAGTCCTCATGCACGCTGCCAATGATCTTATTATCCGGTTCCACCACCACGGCGTAGTCGGCATTTTCGGGGATAGCGCCACCGGAGGTGATGGCCGCCAGGCGCGCTCCGCGTCGTCCGCGAATCACGCCATTCACCTGGTCGCGATGCAGCAGCGCACCGGAGCGCCCGCGCGAGGTGGCCACGCCCTCGGAAAGCATCGTCACCACATCGTCGAAGTCCTTGCGCTCCAACTCACGATAAGGCCAGGCAGCACGCGCCAGTTCGAACAATTCAGTTTCGGAACAAGGCCGGCATGCGGCTTCGGCCACAATCTGCTGCGCCAAAACATCAAGCGCATTCAGAGGGATCTCCAGGCGCTCCAGATCGCCAGTTCGAATGGACCGGATCAGCGCTCCACATTCGATCAACTCGTCGCGCGTCGTGGGAAAGAGCCGGCCCTTGGGAATCGCGCCCACCCAATGCCCGCTGCGTCCGATTCGCTGCAACGCAGCAGCCACCGAGCGCGGCGAACCGATCTGGCACACCAGATCCACGGTGCCGATATCGATGCCCATCTCGAGTGACGCCGTCGCCACTACGGCCCGAATCTCGCCCTTTTTCAACCGCGATTCGGCTTCAAACCGCAGCGCGCGCGCCAGGCTGCCGTGATGCGGCAAGACCGCGCCTGGGCCCAGGTGCGCTTCCAAGGCGTGCGAAACACGCTCCGCCAGCCGCCGTGTGTTCACGAAGACGAGGGTAGTATGGTGTTCGCCAATCAACGTGGCGATACGGCCCTGAATCTCCGCCCACAGTTCATTGCTCGCAATCGGCCCGAACTCGTCGTTGGGAATCTCCACTGCGAGGTCCATCGGCCGGCGGTCGCCCACATTGACGATGTGGGTTTTCGGTCCCAGGTAGCGGCCCACTTCTTCGATAGGCTTGACTGTGGCAGACAGTCCGATCCGTTGCAAGCGCCGGCCTGCCAGTTCGTCCAGGCGCGCCAGCGACAATGCGAGGTGGCTGCCGCGTTTGTCGTCGACAATGGCGTGGATCTCATCCACGATCACCGTGCGCGCTGTTTGTAGCACTTTGCGCGAGCCCTCTGCCGTCAGCAGGATAAACAGGGACTCGGGTGTAGTCACCAAAATGTGCGGCGGATGCTTGAGGGTCTGTCGCCTTTCCCACGCCGGCGTATCCCCTGTTCGAACCGTCGTCCGGATGGACTGCATCGGGATTCCGCGCTCTTCGGCTAGCGCGTAGATCTCAGCCAGCGGCGATTCGAGGTTGCGTTGGATGTCGTTGCTGAGCGCCTTCAATGGCGAAACGTAGACGGCCAATGTTTCGTCGGGCAGTGTGCCCTCCACCGCCCGCCGCACCAGACGGTCGAGCGTGATTAAAAAGGCGGCCAATGTTTTGCCCGATCCGGTGGGTGCAGAGATCAGGGTGTCTTCACCCTTGGCGATGGATTGCCACCCTTGCAACTGTGGCTCAGTGGGTACACCGAAGCGAGCCTGAAACCAAGCGCGTATGAGAGGGTGAAATTCGCCCCACGGCATAGTGGTTACCATTGTCGCGCAAGTGTCAATCGCGGGATACTGGTGTCTGGTCGCCTAGACCATGCTGCGGCCGCGAGCGGATCCGTGGCGGCAGAATGAATTTCCACATCCTCTTTGATGTTCTCGCGATCGTCGTCATCGATCTGCTGCTAGCAGGCGACAATGCCGTAGTGATCGCGCTTGCGGTGAAGTCCTTGCCCCCTCGGGAACGACGGCTGGGTATCGGAATGGGCGCGGGACTTGCGGTGGTACTGCGAATCGGCCTGACATTTTTTGCGTCGCAGTTGCTGCAGATGGAATTCATCAAGCTGGTGGGCGGCGCCTTGATCCTCTGGATTGCCGTGAAGCTATTGGCCGACGCGGCTCAGGGTGACCCGGACAGCGTGCGCGAGGCGACTTCCATCTGGCAGGCCATGTGGTACATCGTTATTGCCGACGTAACAATGTCCACCGACAACATCCTCGCCGTGGCGGGCACTTCGAAGGGTAACGTCTGGCTTTTAATTTTCGGGCTCGGCCTGAGCATTCCATTTGTGGTTCTTACCAGCAGCCTGCTGGCGCGCATTATGGATCGCTGGCCCTTCATTGTATGGGTGGGCGCCGCGATTCTGGGCCGCGTGGGTGGCGAGATGATGATTCAGGATCCGTGGATTCAACGCCACTTCGACCCACCGCGTTGGTTTGAAATCGGTGGACAGATCTTCTTCACTGTGGCTGTGTTGACGGCCGGTTGGGTGGCGTCGCGCCGTGCGGCGCTAGTCTCTCAACGCATCACGTAGACGCGAACCGGAAACGTGGCGCCGCTATCCAGCAGGGCATGGGCAGCCTCTGCGGCGAGGAAAGGCTGCGGCTCAAATTTCTTTTTGAGGCGCGAACGCGAGGATCGGGCTGTGAGAATTAGTGCCGATTTGGCAAATAATTTCGTCCTCTCAGCGCATGACGGCCAATACTGCGAAGGTTATTGCGAATATCGATGAGTTCCACTGGAAGATCATCGAGCCGGCACAGAGCGAGCCGCGATAGGTCCGCCGGGCTGCGATACGGCGGAGAGGCGATTCACATAAGTGCTTGTATTTCCAAACAAATGCACGCTGGAGAGGAAGAAGTTCGCACGCCCTGCATAGCGCTCGCGCGAAGCGTCGTAGTCCATCGCACCATTTGCCCGGGGTGCCTGACACCGGGATATAGCGCCATTCCTTCCTTGAAAACATGGTTCACTTCGACAAATTCGGACCTGATAATGGGGGAACTTCTAGGACTTTTGGTGATGGTACCATGTAGAAAGGTTTCCTACCCAGGGAAACCTCCGGCTAGCTAACTCTCGTCCTTTCCTTGGTGTTTGGGTGAGTAGCGAACGGAATAGGACTGCGTGGTGGCAGTCTAAGGAGTGATAGATGACCAATATATTCGTAGGCAACCTGTCCTACCAAACTACCCAGGAAGACTTGGAGGGAGCGTTCTCCGCTTACGGTGCTGTAGAGCGTGTTAGCATCGTCCGCGACAGAGATACCGGGCAGTCCCGAGGGTTTGCCTTTGTGGAAATGACTAATCCCAGCGAAGCGGCCAATGCGATTAATGGCATGAATGGCCGTGAAGTGAATGGGCGTGCGCTGAATGTCAACGAAGCCCGTCCTCGCGAAGAGCGCGGCGGCTTCGGTGGCGGCGGCGGTGGTGGCCGTAGCTCCGGTGGCGGCGGCGGTGGTGGCCGCGGCGGACGTGGTGGCGGCGGTGGTGGTGGTGGCTTCGGTGGCGGTGGTGGCGGCGGCGGTGGCCGTCGCGAGTCCCGCTGGTAAGCACAATCACGACTTCCGGCAACAATTGAGAAGACCGGGTAATCGGCCCTTCGAGACAACTCGACGGCCTGCCCGGTCTCTTTCGCTTTCGATTACAGTAAGGGGATGAGTTCCCCGCTTCAAGCCGATGGTGCGTCCAGCTTACTTCGCCATACGCTGGCGACACTAGCCTATCGCGCGCGCAAGCCCCTACTGTGTGTGCCGGCTGGGTTTGCGACCTACCGCCCCGCGGTGGGAACCCGCAGCCCGGGTGAAATCCTTGCGCACATCGGCGATCTACTTGACTGGGCCTTGTCTATTGTGGACGACAAGGTGGAATGGCATGACTCCACACCTCTTTCCTGGGGCGACGAGGTGGCGCGATTCTATGCCGCAATGCAAGCTCTTGACGAGCGTCTTGTCTCACCCCCGCCTGGACTTCCTGTCGACAAAATATTTCAGGGACCCATCGCCGACGCACTGACTCATATCGGTCAGATTTCGATGTTACGCCGCATGGCGGGGAGCGCCGTGCGCGGCGAGAGCTACTTCCGCGCCGATATCAGCGCGGGCAAGGTCGGGCCGGAGCAGCCCGCCCCGGTGAGAGAGTTCGATTAAGGCAACTCGCGGATCTGAACATTACGGAAGCGGTGCTTGCCGCCCGGAAACCAGCGATTCCCGCCATGAACCTGGAGGGCCACCATGCCATCGGTGGCTCCGCCGGCTGCATGGTTTGCTGTGTCGGTCCAGTCGGTGATCTTCACGCCGTTCATCCAAACCTGAATGTGCGGGACATCGCCTTCAATGCGCGCGCGAAGGTGGTTCCAGTCGGTTCGCTTCCAGTAGTCCTCGAACTTCGGCATCACGCCGTTGATGTCTTTCAACCCCTCGCCGTACACGCCGCCAACCGAACCTCCATCCAGGTAGTCGAGCATCACCTGGTAGGCAGCGCCCTGCTCATTGGAGCGCAGGAACAAGCCGCTGTCGCATCCGTAATCCGGCTTCAGATCGAATGAGATTTCAAAGTTGCGGTATTTGCGGTTGGTGAGGATGATGCCGCCGTTGCCGGGCTTGTCCTGCGTTCCGGTGAGGACACCCTCGTCGATTTTCCAACCTTCGGTTTTGCCGTGATGATTCACTTGGCTGATGTGCCAGCCCGTGAGATCAGTTCCGTTGAACACAGAGTGGAACGACGATCCACCGGCAACAATTTCGAACTTGTGCGGCTGTGGTGCGGCCATCAGTCTCTGCCGCCGCCGGAGTTCAGCCTCGATAGTGTCGATGGATGCCATTGCTCCGGGAACGCTCTCGAGGTCTTCGCCCTGGAGGGGAACCTGCACGCTGCGCCACCGCACGTTGTGCATTCCGGCCCTCCTCATCGTGACGAGATGCAGCCGCTCAGCCTGGGCCCACATAGGCGTCTTCAGGGTGGACATGTTCACACCCGATGCCAGCTGCTCCGCGGTAAACGTAGCCACCTCGCTGCCGTCTATGAACAGCGTATGCTGACCCGCGGAAAGGCCTCGTACGGTGAGCATTTCCCGGTTCAACGCGTCGATGAAGTCCGATGAGTTCACGGCCAGCGCCATCACGGCGTCACTCATGTCCACCGGAAGCGGGAGGGCTTTGTCGGTCTGCATCCAGGTGATGGATTTGCCGGTCTTCAGTCCGTTCACCTCGGCGTTCTCCGTCTTCGTTGCGCCGCCGGTTGCATCGATCTCAACGGCACTCACCAGAGACGGAGCGTTCCACGCTTTCAGCAGGCATTCGGCCATGATGAGGTGGCCGGACGGGCCGGGGTGTACGCGGTCAGGCAGGATCTTCTTCGACTGTTCCGCATCTGCCGCCTTGGCCTTTTCCAACATCGCCGCCACGGGTCGATTAAGGTCCGCCAACAGCAAGCCTTCCTGCGCGCTGAACTGCTGGATGAAATCGGAATAGCGCAGCAGGACACCGTTGTAGCCGCCGGCGAATGTCGGGGGCCGGGTGACGTCGTCGTAAGGCGAGGGTTGAATGGCAGTGATGCGAACGCCCGGAACGCCCGACTTCAGCCGCTTCACTATGCCCTTAAAGCCGCCCGAGTAGATATCGAAGATCTGCTGGTCGAAGGCGCGATAGCGGCCGTCATTCATACCCAACATGATGGTGACCATCGTTGGGTTGTAAGCCAGCACATCGCGCGTCAGGCGCTCTTCCATGCCGCCGCCTGCGCCCCCCGTGACGCGATCACCGCCCCATCCGGAATGCACGAAGGTAATGTTCCGATCGGGAAAACGGGACAATACGAAGGTTTCAACAAACGTCGTGTAGAGTCTCTGGTCGGTAATGCTGTCGCCAAAAAAGACGACGCGATCGCCATCCTTTAACGCGAAGTTCTCCTCGGCCGGGCAGAGCGCCGCGGTCAACAGGAAAAGGGGAAGTAGGGCTCTCAACAGAATCTTCATAACGTCCGCTATTGTATTTCAGTCTCTGGCGCCGCGACGTGCGCGATACTGACTGAGTGGCGAGAAACTTCAAGGAACTCTCCGAGCGTGAGATCATGGCGCTCGCTATTTCGCTCGAAGAGGAACATAGCCGGATATACGGGGAATTCGCCCACGGGTTGCGTGAATCGTTTCCTGCCTCCGCCAAGTTGTTTGACGAGATGGAACACCGCAACTGGTTGATTGAGACGTTTCGGGAGCGCTTTGGCGAGCATATCCCGCTCATCCGCCGGCAGGACGTAAAGGGTTTTGTGCAGCACCGCCCGGTGTGGCTGGTACAGCCGCTTGGGTTAAATGTCGTACGCAGACAGGCGTCGGTGATGGAGTTGGAAGTGCGCCGTTTCTACGACCGCGCTCTTACTCAGGTTACCGATGCCGGCATCCGGAAATTACTTGGCGACCTGGCGCTGGCCGAGCGCA
>JBDTMC010000421.1:0-6925 GCA_039934475.1 Bryobacteraceae bacterium
AACGAAGCGATTGACGTTGAAGTTGGCGACGGTTTCGTCGAAGGGCCTCCAGTCGGCGGGATGGAGGGTCTGCGACAGGGCGGTCCAGTGGGTCGAGACGCCAAAGGGACATTTGGCGAACCATGCCGCGTCGGCGCGCTTGTATTCGGCGGCCATGAGAGCCGCGGCGGTGGATGCGACAAAGGCGCGGCGTGTATAGGTGTTACTCATCTGTTTCTCCTCATCCATCGTCAATCTATCACGATGCGATACCATGTCCCACCAAGGGGGTGCCGCATGCGCTGGTTGTCCATGTCACTGCTGTTGGCCGTACTGTTGCCGGCCCAGAAATTACCTATTGTCACAGTGGATCAGCAGCCATTCGCGGCGCAAGTGCTGCGCGTAGTGGAAGCGCTGGAGATGGTGGGCGAACCATTGGGGGCGTCCGATGTTGGAGAGCTGCGACGACTGGCTGCGTCCGGTGGGTCAGTGGCGGAGATGCAAGCCATCCTCGACAAGCGGTGCCTGGTGGGTGTGGACATCAACCCCGAAAGCCGGGTGAAAGTGGAGGAAGGGCCGGCGCATCCGGAGTTAGTCCAACAGGGCTGGCGGACGTTTCTGGTGAAGGTCCATAACCAGGCGGGTGCGACGCCGGTTTTGATCGTGGACAGTCCGAATGCGGGTCAACTGGCGAATAGCTCACAGGGTTCGATCGACCGCCGCTGGCTGGCGATCCAGACGTTCGACAAACAGCCTTTGCGGCCGCGCCTGTCGGGACTGGAAGTGGAGTACCGCATTTTGCAGATCTTCTCGCGGGATGCGGGCAAGCGCGAGGCGAAGCTTGCATTTAGTGTAGGACAGGGATCGCAGGACCTTGGCTTCCGCAGCGAAATCGACATCCTATTTACTGCGGTGGCGGCGACGAAGGTGATGCTGCGTGTGCGCGATTTCGATGACAGCGCTACGACGGCTTCGTTCCTGGTGAAAGATTCGCGGGGCAGAGTTTATCCGTCGCAGGCGAAGCGACTGGCGCCTGATTTCTTCTTTCAGCCGCAAGTGTATCGGGCCGATGGGGAATCGCTGTCGCTGCCGCCGGGTGACTACACGGTGGATTACACGCGCGGGCCGGAGTATCGGAAGCGGTCGCAGAAACTTCACGTGGGCAGTGAGCCTGTAACGTTCGCGATCCGGTTGGAGCGATGGATTGATCCGGCGAAGATGGGCTGGTATTCAGGCGACCACCACGTTCACGCCGCCGGGTGCTCGCACTATGAGAAGCCCACCGAGGGTGTATATCCGAGCGACATGATGCGGCACATTATGGGCGAGGATTTGAAGGTGGGTTCGGTTCTGAGTTGGGGTCCAGGGTGGTATTTCCAGAAGACGTTCTTTGAAGGGCGAGACAGCACTCTCTCCACGAAAGACAACCTGATGCACTATGACGTGGAGGTCTCAGGGTTCCCATCAAGCCATACGGGGCATATCGTGCTGTTGAATCTAAAGGAGCAGGATTATCCGGGGACCAAGCGCATTGAAGACTGGCCGAGTTGGGGTGTGCCGATCTTCCGATGGGCGCGCACGCAGGGCGCTGTTACCGGGTTTGCGCATTCCGGATGGGGTTTGGCTTTGAAGAACGAGGCTCTGCCGACGGACGAGATTCCGCCATTCGACGGCATCGGCGCAAACGAGTACATCGTCGGTGTGACGCAGAACCTGGTGGACTTTGTCTCCACCGTTGATACTCCTTACGCCTGGGAACTGAATATCTGGTATCACACGTTAAACGTTGGGTACCGTGCGCGGATCAGTGGGGAGACGGACTTCCCCTGTATCTTCGACGACCGCGTGGGCATGGGCCGCAGTTATGTTCGCCAGACCCGGCCGGCGAGTTACTCCGATTGGACGGAGGGCATCCGCGAGGGGCGGAATTACGTTTCGGACGGTAAGAGCCATCTGCTCGACTTCAAGGTGAACGACGTGGTGATGGGTGACAAGGGGAGCGAACTGGCGCTGGGTGGACCACAGTCGGTCCATATCACGGCGCGCGTGGCGGCGCTGCTGGATGAGACTCCCGATGAGGCTGTGCGCAGCCGGAAGTACGACCAGAAGCCATATTGGGAACTGGAGCGGTCGCGTATTGGGGCGACGCGCAAAGTGCCACTGGAGTTGATTGTGAATGGCGAGGCAGTGGCGCGCCAGGAGATTGTGGCCGATGGGGCACAGAGGCCGGTGTCGTTCGACTATAAGATCGAGCGGAGCAGTTGGGTGGCGCTGCGGATACTGCCTTCGTCGCACACGAACCCGATCTTTGTGATGGTGAGCGGGAAACCGATTCGCTCGCGGCGAAGCGCGGAATGGTGTTTAAAGGCTGTGGACCAGTGCTGGTCGCAGAAGTCGCCCCGCATCCGGGTGGATGAACTTGGTGACGCGACGAAGACGTATGATGCCGCGCGCGCGGCTTACAAGCAACTCTTGGCTGAAGCGCCGTAGACTACTTCCAGTTGGCTTCCCAGGCGGCAGTGGCCAATTCGCCTAACATCTCTCCGGCCATGTGAGCGACTTTGGCTGGATCACCGACGACGGAGTTCACGTAGAAGGCGAAAGCCACGCGATGACCATCGCGGGTGGTCATATAACCGGCGAGACCTTTGCCAGTGATAAGCAGAGCGTCGTGAAGCCGATCCTCCGTTGCATACGTGCCCGTCTTGGCAAACACCTTGCCTACCGCGGGACTGGCGGTCTGAATGTCCCACAGCGTGCCTTCCTTACCGAGGACCGGCAGACCCGGCCGGAGTTTGTCGAAGAAGGGTTGCTTGGAGAGATAGACGAGATACTGGCACATGAAGTCTGGGGTGTACATTGCAGCGCCGCCAGCGCCGTCGCTTTGCACGGCTCCGCTGGTGTCGAGACCGGCGTCCTCTAACAACTTCCGTTCCAGCCGGAAGCCTTCATCGAGAGCATCGGCGTGTTTGCCGCCCACAAGCGCGCCGACGAGATAGGGCGTGGCGGAGGCGTGCATGTTCTGGCTGACTTTAAGAGTCAGCTTGGCGTCTTCGAGGAAAGGGGGCGAGATGTGTTCGGCGAGAAGGTTCGCCGGCTTGTAGAATTCGGTCCAGTTCCCACCGTCGTCGGTGCCTGGAGCTTCGACGGCGACTCCGGCTTCGGCCAAGGCTTCGATGAAGACGAAGCGGGCGAAGACCATCGGGTCGGCCATCTTGTAGGTCTGAAGGGCGGGCTTCTGTCCGAGAGGGACGGAGCCGCGCAGGGTGAGTTGGCGTCCGCCGTCGGTACGGCGCTCATCAGAGACGAGGTTGACGTCGAGCTTTGAGCCGGCGGGCACGGTCTTCAGTTCATTCACGATGATCACGAACCGCGTCTGCGGCCAGAGGCGGATTACGGCCGGTTCACCTTCACGTGGACCGGGTTCGACAAAGGCGTCGAGCACGTTGTCATTGATGGCGAGTGGCGTTATCGCGACCCCGCTGCCGAGTTCGCGATCGCCAAGGGGGAAGAGGCCGGCATCGATATGCAGCGTACCAGTGACTCGCTTGATTCCCTTCGCAGCCACTTGTCGCGCCATGGCACGGATAGGCTGAATGGGATCGCCCGGCACAGTCGCGGCGCGGGCCATGGGCCAGTAGGCGTGATCGACGTTTTGGAACGCGAGCGACTCGTCGGGCTGAATACGCCCGGAGAGGTTGAGATCGCCACCCGCGACGACAACAAGATCGCCGTGTAGAACGCCGTCCGGTGTAACTTCGCCGGTGCGGTAGATGGGCGTGTGGAAGCGATAGTCCGGACCGAGGAGTTTGAGCGCCGTTCCCATCGTGACGAGCTTGGTGGTGGAGCCAGGGACAAAGAGTTCCTGGGCATTCAAACGGTGCAGAGGCGCGCCTGCGGCGATGGGATAGATGGCCGCTCCGAAACGCGAGTGCTTGTATTCGGGTCGGGCCATGACTTCACGCAGGCGGGATTCGAAGGAGGGCTGCGCCAGGAGTAAAGGTGGGGTTAACAAGGCGAGTATCACGAGCCAGGCTACTGACCGATGGCCGCGAGACTTGGGCGCATTGGTGGAAGGATCGGGCCAGTAGTTGGTGTTGAAGTGGGTGAGCGCGAGGTATTGGGGCATTACTTGCTAAGTCCTACGTATCTTTTCGAGGGTACGCGCCATTTGTTTTGTACGGGCGATTTCTTTGGTCGCCAGATTGTGGGTTTCGCCAACGTCGGTAGAGAGATCGTAGAGCTGGGAAAATGCGTCTGACCCCATTTCGGTGTTGGTGTCTTTGTTGAGCTTGGGGCCGGAGTTTGGCTCGATGTACTTCCAGTGGGCCTCGCGGAGCGAGAGGGCGTTGGCTTGTTCGATTAAGTGAGTGCGAGCAGTTTGGGATTCGCCGAGCAGGGCTGGGAGGACGTTCTCGCTGTCGCGGGCGGCGCCGGCGGGGACGTTGGCGGCGGTGAGTGCGGCGAAGGAACGCAGGAAGTCCACTTGAGATACGAGGGCATCGGAAACCAGCGGTTTCACGCGCGCAGGCCAGTGGACAATCATCGGGATGCGCGTGCCGCCTTCGAAGTTTGAGTATTTGCCTCCGCGGTACGGGCCGTTCGGGCGGTGGGCGCCGAGTTTCTTTACGGCCTCATCCTGATAGCCGTCATCTACGACGGCTCCGTTGTCGCTGGACACGATGATGAGGGTGTTATTGAGGAGACCTTTTCCTTCGAGCGCTTTCACTATTTCGCCGACGGACCAATCGTACTCGGCGATGGAATTGCCGCGCGGTCCCATCACTGTGGAGTCTCGAAAACGGGGATTCGGCTGGCGAGGGACGTGGATGTCGTGCGTGGCGAAGTAGAGGAAGAAGGGCTGGCCCGCGTTGCGGTTGATGAATGCCCCGGCGCGAGAAACCAGAGTGGCGGCCATGGTTTCGTCGTTCCACAAGGCGGCTTTGCCGCCACGCATATAGCCGATGCGACTGACGCCGTTGACTATGGTCATATCGTGACCGTGGCTCGGTTTCATTTTGAGGAGATCAGGGCGTGACTTGCCGGTGGGCTGATCGTCGAGGGGACCCTTGTAGCTGACGGTGATGGGATCTTTGGGATCGAGGTTAGCGACGCGGTGATTCTCGACGTACACGCAGGGAACACGGTCTCCGGTGGCGGGGATGAGGAAGCACTCGTCGAAGCCGATCTCCAGCGGGCCGGGCTTGATATCGGCATTCCAATCGAGGCTTCCATTGCCCAGGCCGAGGTGCCACTTACCGATGGCGCTGGTGCGGTAACCGCGTTGCTTGAGGACGGAAGGGAGGGTGACGCGGCCCGGTTGGATGAGCGCTGGGGCGTCGCCGGGCAGGATCTTCGCGCTTTGATTGCGAAAGGCGTACTCCCCGGTAAGCAGTGAGTAACGAGAAGGCGTGCAGGTGGCGGCGCTGCAATGGGCGTCGGTGAAACGAACACCGTTGGAGGCGAGGCGATCGATGTTAGGCGTGCGGACGCGGGTGGCTCCGTAGCAGGAGGTATCGCCGTAGCCTAAGTCGTCCGCATAGATGACGACGATGTTCGGCGGCGCACCTTGCATCGCTGCTGCCGCCGCGGTGGTGAGGAAGTGTCTCCGCGTCATTTAGAAGATTCTGAACCCGCCACCGGGGAGGCGGTAGCGGTGGACGTTGTGACAGGCTCCGCAACTGGCGGCGAGATCTTCCATGGGTTCGGCGATGGATTTGAGGTCGCCGGCTGCGGCCAGTTTGGCGATGGCCGCGGCTGAAGTTTCGGCCTGGCGGGCGAAGCGGACGGCATCCGACGCGTCACGTTTCCCCCAGAACTCGCGCACCCTGTGAAAGGACTCTTCTACGCGGCGCGCTTGGGCCGAGATCGCTTCGGGCTGACCTTCGTTGACGCTCTCCTTGAGGCTTCCCATGGTTTGTCCGATCGTCTTCATCCACTCGGCATGGTCCTTTTCTGAGGGTTCGGCGGCAGGCAGGAGGAGAACGGCGAATAACAGGAGGGCAATACGCATGGAGCCCCATAATATCGCAGGGGAGGCTTGACATGGCACCTCATTTCTGAAAAAGTAAACGTGAAAGTGGCCCCCAAACTGGGCTGGGAGGTCCAAGTGATCCGCGTTTTCCTTGTATTAGTTTTGAGCTGCCTGAGTGCTGCCGCGGCCGATGGTGACAAGGCGTGGCAGGTGTTGGAGAAGAACTGTCTCGGCTGTCACGGAACGGCCAATCCGGCAGGGCTTGACCTGCACTATCGCGAAGCGATTTTGAAGGGCGGCAAACACGGTCCTGCGGCGGTGCCGGGGAACGCAGACGGCAGCCTGCTGTATCGAGCAGCGGCGCACGATGGGGCGTTGAAGATGCCTCCGGGAAGCAAGGCCCCGTTGCCGGAACAGGAACTGGCGGTGCTGCGCCAGTGGATCAACGATGGGCTGGCTGCGCCTTCAAAAGCCAACGTGTCCGCACATTGGGCGTTTCAGCCGGTGAAGGCGGTGACTCCACCTGAGGACGCCTCTGGCTGGTCGTGGAACGGCGTGGATCGGTTCATTCAAGCGAAGCTCCACGAGAAGGGTTTGCCACCGGTGGCCGTGGCGGACCGGCGCACCCTGATCCGGCGGGCTTACTTCGATTTGATTGGACTGGCGCCCACTCCTGAGGAAGTAACCTCGTTTGTCGCCGATTCCTCGCCTGATGCGTATCCGAAACTAGTGGACCGGCTGCTGTCTTCCCCGCGGTATGGGGAGCGATGGGGGCGGCATTGGATGGACGTGGTGCACTACGCCGATACGGCGGGCGACAATGCCGATTATCCGGTGCCTGAGGCGCGGCTGTATCGCGACTACATCATCGACTCCTTTAATAAAGACAAGCCGTTTAACGAGTTTGTGCAGGAGCAACTGGCGGGCGACATTCTGGCTAAACAGGGTCCGCCAGAGAAGTATGCCGAGCGG
>JBDTMC010000422.1:0-6917 GCA_039934475.1 Bryobacteraceae bacterium
GTAAGGCGTGGGCTGCTCATCAATGCTGATGTACTTGCCGTCGCGAGCTACTCCGACTATTGTGTTGTCGCGTCCATAAGCGTGGACGATGCGCCCCACGGCGGGTCCGCCGTTGAGGAACCTTCGCACGAAGGTCTGGTTGACGATCATGACATACGGGTTTTCGCGCGTGTCCAACGCCGTAAACTCACGGCCGTCCAGAAGCGGGATCTGCAACACCTGGAAATAGTCGGGGCCAACCAGATTACGCCATACCTTCATGTTCTCGCCGGTGTGCGGCACATAACCTGGAACCTGGAAGTCTTCCCATGAGCGGCCGCTAAGACCGAGAGGCACATCCTCAGAGAAGACGACGCCTTCGACGCCGGGCAGGGAAGCCATCGAAGCGGTTACCCGTCGCAGGATGCCAAGGTTTTGTTCGCGCGTGTAACCGTTGGTGGAAAGGTCGATTCCGGCCAACAGCACCTTCGAAGGATCGAAACCCGGATTGGCTTGCTGCGCGTTGTGAAAGCTCTTTACAAAGAGTCCAGCGCCGATCAACGCGACCACGGCAAGGGCGACCTCGCCCACCACCAGAAGGCCGCGGAGCCGGTTGGAAGCCGCGCTAGACGAAGTACCACGCCCGCCCGCCTTGAGGGTTTCGTTCACATTTGAGTAAGCAGCGTGAACGGCCGGGGCCGCACCGCAGAGAAACGTAGTGAGGAAGGCGAGCACAACGGTCCAGCCGATCACGGCTGCATTCACCGTTGGATTGAGTCCCACGGGGAGGTCGGTCGGGGGAATGAAGATATCGATGAAACCAGTGAACCAAACGGTAAAAAGCAATCCGGCCATGGCGCCCGCGAACGCGAGCAGGAAGCTCTCGGTAAGTAACTGACGGAGGAGCCGGCCACGCCCCGCGCCGAGACCCAACCGGATGGCGAACTCTTTCCGGCGCGCCGTGGCCCGGGCAAGCAAGAGGTTGGCGACATTGGCGCAAACGATGAGCAGCACCAACGCCCCCACGGCCAGCAGAACCTCCAGAAGCACTCGCATAATGCTGGTTGCACCGTCGGGCGTATCCCAGAGAGTCAGGGCGCGCGCACCGATGCGCTCGTTGGTCTGCGGGTATTCTTTCCCCAGTCGTTCTGTGATTGCGTCGATTTCAGATTGTGCCTGGGCAAGGGTGACGCCCGGTTTCAGCCTGGCCAGCATCTGCAGTGGCCGGGAAGTGCGGCGGAGCAGCCAGTTTCCTTCGCCAGTCAGTAGTGGGCGTATGGTGAGCGGAAGCCATAGATCGTACGAGAGTCCGTTCATGACGCCGCGGAACTCGGCTGGCACGACACCGATGACAGTGAGAGGCTGGCGGTTAATTAGAATTGTCTGGCCGACTATGCGCGGGTCGCCGTTGTATTTACGATGCCAGAGGCGTTCACTGAGAACGGCGACGCGATGGGCGCCGAACCGCTCGTCCTGCTCATCATGATTGAAGGTCCGCCCAAGAAGCGGCCTCACGCCGAGAACGTCAAAGTAGTTGCCGGTTACGGTCTCAGCCCACACGCGCTCTGAGCTGCCCTGTTCCCCGAGGTTGAACGGTCGCTGCTTGGCAGCAATCCAGCCGGAGAAGAGCGTGGACTGGTCGCGGAGGTCACGGAAATCCGGGTAGGAAGAATCGATCGTATTTCCTTCCGGAGTCGTGGATTTCACCGCAACGACTTCGTTCTGGTTGGCCACTCCGGGCAGAGGATGGAGGAGCACGGCGTCAACCCAGCTGAAAACTGTACTGTTGACTCCTACGCCAAGCGCTATCGAGAGGACAGCGACCAGTGTAACTGCCGGGTTCTTCAGGAGCACTCGGAACCCGTAAGAGATGTCCTGTAGAAAGGCGTTCATACCTACGACCGAGCACGTAGCGTGCCAGGGTTGGAGCTTGGGAAGGCGAGTCTTCTAACAGAACCGCCTTCCCGCGTGTCCGATATTGGGATAGCAGTGTCCGTTATGACTACGACTGGGTGGTGAGCCTCTTGAAGGCCCGGCGGGCAACGACGATCTCCTCGTTGGTCTCCAGAACCATCACTTTGACCTTGGAGTCGGAGGTGGAAACGAGGCGGTCGCCCTTGCCTGTTCCGTTCGCTTCCGGATCGAGACGGATGCCAAGGAACTCAAGACCGGTGCAAGCGGCAGCGCGCAGAGTGGCGGAGTTTTCGCCAATGCCGCCGGTGAAGGCAACGGCGTCAAGCCCGCCCATCGCGGCCGCATACGCACCAATGAATTTCTTCACCTGATAAGCGAAAACATCCAGTGCGACGGCTGCGTTGTGATTCCCTTCCGCAGCCGCTTTCTCGAGGTCCCGAACGTCGCCTCCGGAGACCCCGGACAGGCCTGCGAGCCCGCCGTTTTTCGTTAACTGACGGCCCACTTCGGCAACGTCCCAATTGTTGCGTTCCATCATGTAGAGGACGGCGAAGACGTCGAGATCTCCGTGACGCGTGGCATGATCGAGACCGGACTGGGCGGAGAAGCCCATCGTTGTATCGAGGGACTTACCGTCTTTGATGGCGCACATTGAGGAGCTGCCGCCGAGGTGGCAACTGATCAGGCGGAGCGACTTGCGCGGCACGCCGAGGAAATCGGGCGCGCGTTCACTGATGAACTGGTGCGAGGCTCCGTGGAAGCCGTAGCGGCGGACGCCGCGGTCGCGCCATTCGCCAGGAACGCCGTAGAGGTAGGCGTGTTCCGGAATCGTTGCGTGAAACTCGGGTTCGAAAGCCGCCACCAGGGGCACGCCGGGCATGGCTTCGGCGAAGGCACGAATGCCGGTAAGGTAGATGGTGTTGTGCGCGGGCGTGGCAGGAAGGTACTCCTCCAGCCCGGCGATGACGCCATCGTCAACAACGAATGTGCCGCAGTAGTCGGGCCCGGCGTGTACGGCCTTGAACGCGACAGCGTCCACCTTCGTATCGCCTAGGGCAATGGTGGAAATGGCCTGCCGGTAGTCGGTTACCCGTTCCAGGCGGCCGCGCGCCAGGACTCTCTCAGACGGCATCTCCAAGATCTGATACTTCAGCGAGGTGGAACCGAGGTTCGGGACGAGAATGTTCATCACTTCAGATGGTACTGCGTCTTGATCGCAGCCACGTTCTTGGCGGCAAGAGGCTGCCAAGGGCTCTTGATCGTAGCCGCCTGCTGGCTGAACCTGAAGGCATCTAGAACGTGCTTGGAGCCCGTGTCGCCCTTGGCGGCATCGCCCATCTTGAAGTTCGCCAAGCCGAGCGTGAACAAGGCCCCTCCCTTGAGGTAATCCTGGCCTTCGATATTGGGCAGAGCCGCACGCAATTCGGTATCGGCTTGCTGGAACTTACTCTGATTGGCATAGGCCATTCCGGCATACCAATGCGCGGCGCCGAGTTTGGTCTTCTTGTCTTTTTCCCACGCTGCCGGATCCACGCCGGTAGGGGCGCCTTTCGGGGTTAGAACCTCAATCGTCTTCAGCGCCATCGCAATCGTTTTGTCGTTGTTCTGCTTAGTGAAGTAATAGTCCGCCGCTGTTACAAGCATGTTTTCATCGGCCTGGTTCTGCGCAGCGTACTTCTCAGTGAGGGCTACCGCCTTCTCCATTTGCTTGGCTTGCACGAGTGCGCGGAAATAGACCGGCGTGGTTTGCGCTACATACTGGCTTTGGGGGCTGCGCTTTTCGAGCGTCTCGAAGAGATCGATGGTCTTGACGGGATTTGTGCTGGACAGCGCGGAGGCGTAAAACGCATAGTCACAATACGTGTCCACCTGCTTGGCGTAGTCCACTCTCTGCTTCCATTCGTCGGCTTCCACGTCGGCTGGCTTCTCGCCGGACACAACTTTGCGGGCCGCGTCGGAGGTTATGACAGACCACTTCCGGATGCTGTCCGGATCCTTGCCGGCCTCGAGGGCTTTAAGGGCGACGAGGGCGGTGTCGAGATCATCGGGATCGCTGGCGATGGCGCGATCGCCTGCGGCGAGCGCTTTATCCACTTGCCCCGCTTTTGAGTACAGCGTGACCAGTTGCGCATTGGCCCAGCCGGCGGATTCGTGCTTGGGGTACTTGCCGGTGAAGTCCTCCAACATGGTGGTCTTCTTGGCCGGATCATTTTCCTGGCCGATGGCCTGGAGCATCTGGCCTTCCGGTGTTTCGGTGTTTACCGTGCCGAGTTTATTGTGTTGAGCAGCTGCGGGGATGCCCGCGATGAACAGCGCCCCGATTAACGCGATCAATTTCATCGCACCCTCCTTCTGAGTTGGAATGCATTATAGAACAGATCGGGAGGGGAGCGGCTGCGGCTACTGCCAATAGGCCGGTAGATCGTGCTTGGTGTCGGTGAGAATTTCGCGGATGGCGGTGCGGTCCTCGGCGGTGAGCCGGGCGAATGCCTTCGTCGTGTCTTTGCCGGTAACCACTTCCCAGAGGCGCCGATAGATGCGATCACGGGCCAGGGAGGGTAGGCGATCAAACGCTTCTGAGTAGATCATGTAGCTGCAGGGATAGCGGAAGGTGCGGCGTTGCAGATCGAACTGTCGCAGGGAGCGGCCTTTGGCATCCCACGGTCCTTGCTTGGCGAACTCCTCGGCGAAACCCGAGGTTCCTTTCACGGTGTCCCGCAGCGGCGATTCCTCAGTAAAAAGCATGTAACGCAGCAGGGTGTCGGTGGCGTTGGAGATGCGCCGAGTAGTGGATTCTCCCAGATCATCGGGAGGCGAGCCAAGGGCAACATTGATCGCTTGTTGGTCATGGACCGCCATATTGACCTCGTACCCAACCCTGGTGATGAGGTTGGTCATGTAAGCCTGATGTTCAAGGACGAGCAGGGAGACAATGTCACTGTGAGGCGAGAGATAGGCGGAGGTATCCACGCGGCTCTTCAGGTCGGTGACGTTCGCGCCCTTCGTGAGATCCATGTCATTCGGCTTCTCTTTGTCCTCGGCGAACACGTTGCCCATGTGCAACTGCGAACCGTGCGTCCCGGTGACGAACCACCCGCCCCAGCGCTCTTTCATCGGGCTGCGGTCATCGGTGAGAAACGTTCCGGCGTGAAAGAGCGGCATGCCGGAGCGCTCCGGAAAGACGGACCGAACCACGAGTCCCGGGACTCCCAGCGTGCCTCCGGAATGATGGCATTGCAGGCAGTCACCGCGACGGTCCATGATGGGCTTCGCCACCTTCTCCTGGTCGAGCGTATAGAAAACAACTCCAAGAGTGGGATCCACTGCAGCCGCTTCCACTACTTCACCGCCCGGCACCCAACCAATGGAGACTTCGTCGTTGAAGTAGAGTGCCCGTGGATTGTGAGGCGAGATTCTCGGCGCTTGAAAACTGGTTTTGGAGAAGACCAGCACCTGGGAAGAGAGGGGCACGTGCAGTTCACGAAGGACTGCGGGGAGGTATCCAAAGTGATCGTCGAAGGGTAGAGTGACTTCGCCCTTCGCCACACGTTCGTTGAGCCGCGTGATGGCGTCATGGGCGGGCTTCTTCATGTAGCCGATGGACGGATGATCCAGTGGGACGACCCAGGACCCATCGAGGTCCGCGGCGAGCTTGAACGCTCCGGCCGCCAACAGACACAGCAGCGCGAGACACGCCCGTTTAGGCACGGCCCACCCCGATTTGACAGAGCGGTTTGATAGGCGACGCCGAGTGGATGAGTTCACCGATGGTGGTGCCGCGGAACACACGCTCGATCATGACCATCGCTTCGTCCATGCGGGCGTGGAGCGGACAGAGCTTGCGGCCGTGCCCTTTGATTCCGAGAGGGCACTCCATGATGCGTTGGACCCGATCCACGGCGTTGACGACGTCGAGGATGGTGATTTCATCGGCTGTGCGAATGAGAGTGAAGCCGCCGCTCTTGCCGCGTTGCGCAATGATCAGACCGCTGCGGCGGAGGGCTTGCATCACTTTCGAAAGGTAGTCCGGGGGAACTTTGGTAGCGTGTGCGAGATCTTCCCTAGTTACCGGGGCATCGGTGTGATTGGCCAGCCAGACGACGGCGCGGAGAGCGTATTCGGCGGTTTGAGAAAGCATCGCGTCTATATGTGGACAAAGATATCCACAAATGAGCGCGATGTCAACAGACGTGCGGTTTGTGATACCCAGGTTCTCAGCATGTTCGATATAGCAAAGCTCTTGGACCTTCCGGTAATCAGTCGTCGCGTGTTCTATCCGCGACGTATGACCGTTCCGCCCAATCTGGTCGTTGAAGGCGAAAACTACCGGCTCGGGTGCTACGTCCGCCGGACGCAGCCTGACGCCTTGTGGGTCGTCTATTTCCACGGCAACGGCGAACTCGCGGCGGAGAGCGTGGAGGACTGCGCCAGCCTCTTCACAGCGGCGGGAGTCAACGTGTGCTTCGCGGAATACCGCGGGTACGGGACATCCGATGGGGAACCGGCGCTGGTTGGAATGCTCGGAGACGGGGAACAGGTGGTGGCGGCGCTGGGGGTTCCGGCGGAACGAGTGGTGGCCTTCGGTCGCTCCTTGGGGAGTCTGTATGCCATCGAGTTAGCGCGCCGGCTGCCAAGTCTACGTGGGCTCGTCCTGGAAAGCGGCATTGCCTCTCTTACGGACCTTTGGCCGCTGGTAAACGAAGCCAAGAGTCTCGGCTGTGCGCACTCCTTGATCGACACTTCGGTGCCGCCTCGGCTGCCCGGACCGCGCACCCGGAAGGCGATCTCATTGTCGTGGAAGACGCAGTTCTCGACCCGGGCGGTCACATTTTCCTTTATGTTCAGCGCGGCCATGTTGCCGATCTGGCCGGGCTGATTCCAGCCGTAGAAGCGGCAGTTGCGGATGACCAATTCGCAGCGAGGGCCTTTTCCCGGGGTCTTGGTGTCAACGCCATTCTCTCCGGGCCGCTCGCCCTTCTTGAAACCCGCGGCGTCGGCAGGAAGCGGGCCGGTCCAGAACGTGC
>JBDTMC010000423.1:0-6908 GCA_039934475.1 Bryobacteraceae bacterium
CACCCGCCGTCCTCGTGCTGGAAGTCGTAGAGGCGATCGAGGCCCGCCCGAATCTTCTTGCCCAGTTCCGCCTCGTTCAGGTTGGATTTCAGCTTCAGGTCTTTGGCCGCCTTTGAGACGATGACGTTGGGCAGGAAGCTGGACATCGTCTGCTCCACGCAGCCATAGGGGAAGCCCGTTAGGTATTCAAGCGCGCCGAAGATGGCGCCGGCCATGGATGGCGTAGCTTCAATGACTAAAGTGCGTGAGGTTGGCGCGCTCTGCGCCGGGAAGGAAAGCGTGGCGCCGCCGCTCCCGGTCGCCTCAAAAATGGAACCGGAACGGGCTTCGGAGAGCTTAACGCCGAATGGGATCACCGGAAGAGTAATTTCCAGTGCGTCTGATTCCTCGTCGGTCAGCGCCTTTCCCAGCAAGACGACAGTAGCTCCGGGCTTGGCGCGCAGGCGGTAGTCCACATGAGCTTCGCCTTTGCTCGGGATACTGACATCCTTCGTTCCGCCGTCGATGATGTCTGCCCCTTGCGCCGTCAGCGAGACGCGTGCCGTTTTCTCGGAGGCGAGATAGTTGTGCACTAGCGCGGAAATGGTAACTTCATCGCCATCGCGGAAGAACCGCGGCGTGGAAAGGCGCAGGATGAGGTTCTTTCTGATGATGACGCGCGACACCGCGGACCCAACGCGGGAATCGGCAGTGATGCCCCGGGCCGTGGCGCGCCAGGTGGTCAAGGCGTCCGGGAATTCAAACTTCGCCTCGGCGTGACCGGCAGCGTTCGTGCGCAAGGAAGCGTTCCAGAAACTGGTATCGGGGAATGCTTTGCGGATCTTCGCATCCACCAGCTTTTCCGGTTTGAACTGAGCAAGCGTGTGCCGCTTCACACGTGCCAACTGCAGGGCGCGTTTGCCGGCCTGGCCCTGGAAGTAGTAAGTGAGGGAGTTGCTCGTGTTGACGCGGTTCCAACCCCGTCCGTAAAAGAAGTTGAGGATCTCCGGCGCCATCTCCCGGCGGATGGCGTAGATGGCCTCGTCCACAACGCCGAGGCTGAATTCGGCGGCGGCGGGTTTCCCGGTGTTATCGCGGGCGTCGATGGTGTAGGTGGCTGCCTCGCCGGGTTTGTAGACTGGCTTTGAGGCCTTCAGGTCAACGTTGATCTTGTGGTCTACAGGAGGCACGTTGATGCTCTTCATTCCCTGGAATTGCTTGCCGTCCTTAATGAAGGATGCGCTGACAAAGAAGTTGGGCTCCTGCGTGGCGTCGATTGGGATGTCGATAGTCACGGTGGGGGAATCGGCGCGGATGACGCGAGTGCTATAGAGATCGCGTCCCTCAATGGAGACAAGCAGCGTCGCCTTGGGCTGGCCCGTCACCAGCAGCACTTTGGCCTTCTCTCCGGCCGCGTAGGACTTCTTGTCCGGGACGATCTGCAGGCGCTGGTTGCCGCCGCTCGACCAGAAATCGCCTCCGCCGGAAATCCACAGATAAGTGGAGTCGCTGATCTCACGGCGTTCCGGTGTGACTGCTGTGACTTTCGCTTGATAGCTGCCGCCAGGCGGCGCTTTGAAATCGAAACGAGCCTTGCCTTGGGCGTCCGTGTGGCCGGTTCCGGAAGCCACGTCGCGTCCTGGGCCGCCTTGCCATCGCCACTCGTGTATGGAGACAGTGAAGTCGGCCTGCGCGGCGTTGCCATCGTAGTCGCGCGTTTCGATATGAAGCGATGCCGGCGCTCCCGGCGTATACACGTACTGATCCGGTTGGACATTAATCAGGAAGGTGCCGACTGTGGCGACGACGGCTGTAGATCCGGCGATTTCCCGGTTAGCGGCATCGGTAACACGCGCTTCGACGCGATAAATGAGGTCGTCTTTCTCCACGCCGTTCGGAAAGGTGATGGCCAGTTTCCCATCGGCGTCAGTCTGGCCGGTGTCCTGGGCCACCTGCTCGCCCGCGTAATAACCACCCTCCTCGCCGCCTTCGCCGTCTCCTTCCTCGCCATACTCCTCCTCGGCGTACAACGGATTCCAGTAGCGGGCTTTGTGGACCACCCACGTCACCTTGGCATTGGCCACTGGCTCGCCGAAGTAATAGCGGGCGACGATGGTCGCCTTAATCGGCTCGCCCTGCAGGACGCGCGGCTTATCCGGATTGACGCGGACTTCGTACTCAGGCTTCTTGTATTCCTGGACTTCGAATCCGCCAGCGGCCATCGATTGGCCGTTCTTCACCTGAACACTGTAATAGCCAAGGCTAGCCGTGGCTGGAAGATCGAAATCGCCACTGACGGAGCCGAACGTCGAGATCTTTGCCTTAGTTCGGTAGACAGGTTTGCTTTCGTTGTCCTGGACTTCGATATCGACATCGGAGACAGCGGGCATGCGGTAGCCCGAGCCCAGCATGGAGCGGATGATGGCGCGGAAGTGCACCTGGTGACCAGGCCGGTACACAGGACGGTCCGTATAAACATATCCCATCCACTGGCTGCCGTTGTTGGCGTTGAGCGAGTAGCCGTAAACGGCGTTGGCAACAAAGTCTTCCGCTTTCTTGGCCATCACCAGCACATGCTCCAATTGTCCTTCCGTGAAGGAGAACGAGGCCATGCCGTCGATATCCGTGGTGCCGCGTCCCAGATCTTTCTTGCCAGACCAAACCACCAGTGCGGCGTCCGCCACGGGGTCACCGGTCGTGCGGTTCACCACCTGTGTAACTAAGCGGCCTGGAGCGCCTTTCACGATCACCACCAGGTCGCTGACTTGAAGAATGGTGAATGCGCGTAACTTGCCATTGGTCGCTTCTACTACATAGACGCCGTTGCCCGGCGTGGTCACGGGAACCAGTTGATTTTCCCAGCGATGCGCCGTGGAGACGTTCACCTGCCAAGTGGAAACCAGTTGCTGCGGATTGAGGACCGGCACTTCCGCATAGTGATCCACCGCTGGACCGGTTTGGCCGGAAGGGGTGTTGGAACCCGTGCGAATGGTGGCTCGATTCTCCGCCGTGTACTGGGCGCGAACCACATTGCGCAGGCGCGTGCGCCAGGCGCGCTTCATGGCGTGGAATTGCTCGAGAGGAGTCTTCTTCGCAGTGGAGGTTGCCCGGCGGGGCGGTTCACCCATCGTGTGAGGGTCCTGCAAATTCTGAAAGAACCGTGTGGCGTTACTTACCCGGTAGAGCCGGAATTGGAGCGTCTGCACACCTTGCGTCCACAACTGGACCTGCGGCTTTTCGGATGCCGAAAACGTTTGATTGCTGGCCAGCGAGAAATAGACGTTCGCCTCGTCTTCCTGCGCCGGTACCGGAAGGACGGCACTGAGCAACAGCGTCACCGCGAGCAGTCTGGCGAGTCGCATAAGTTACAGTTCGTCTCTTAGTATGTTCCATCGAAAGACGCCGAGGAAGTTCGGGTTGCCCGGGTCGGGTCGCCAGCGCGGCGAGGGGTGGCCCTTCAGTTCGGCAACGGTCGGGCGTCGGATCTCCCCCGGCAGCTTTCCTGCGGGACCAGTGTGATAGATGATGTGCGGCGTCCGGTCGTCTTCAAGATGGCTGGGGCCGAGGAAGATCATGGCGTGGAAGGGGAACTCCTGCTGGAGTTGCCGGTAGAAGAGGAGGTCGCCGGGCTCCGCATTTTGGATGTCGCGCGTGATGAAGAAGGTGTTCCGGCGCATGAGCGTTTCGGCATCGGCGAATTCGGCGAAGGCTCCATTGGTTAGGTCGCCGGGTTGGAACGGCGGCGGCTGTACGCGGAAGAGAGCGGCGCCGAGCAGCGTGTACGGGTAGTGATATTTGGCAATGCTGCCCAGTGCGGGTGTGGGCGGTAAGTGGAGTGCGGTAGCCCAGCCTTTGTCGTGGTCTCGCAGGGTTTCACGATACGCGAAGCGAAGCAGCGCGGCGCAATCGACGATGTCTTTGGCAGGTGTGTTGGTGAAGTACTGGCTTTCGGCAAGGAAGGTGAACCAGCGCTGGAAGGCTTCGCGGTCTGCGGCCCCGTCCAGGCGGAGAGCATCGGGTGTTCCATCGCCGTCAGCGTCGGCGAGGTCGGGCTGGAAGGTGATCTCGTAGAGCAGAGGCGTGAATCCCCGGGCCGTGATCTTCAACCGCACCATTCCCGGTAACACGCCGGCGCGCATCGTGATCACCGCGCCGTTGCCTCTGAGCTTGGCCGGCGCAAGCGTGGCTCTGCGGGCGCCGTCAATTAGGTCCACGGTTACAGAATCCGAGATCGCGCGGCTGGCCGCCACGGCGACCTCAATCTGCGATTCGCCGTCGGCATAGGCGCGCGCTGGCGCGGATTCCACGCGCAGCACGCCGGGCTGCCGGGCGCAGCCGGTGAGTATGACGACCGCAACTGCGACACGCCACCTCAATCTAGCGGCCGAGAGTCCTGTTGAGGACGGCGGCCAGACGGTTCGCGGCCATACCCATGCGGTGGATGGCGATTGCTTTCGCGCTGATTGAGTAGCCGTCGGAGAGAGTCACCGGTTCCTCCTTTGTCCCCTTACCCTCAAACTGGTAGACTGAGCGACGGGCGACGAACGCGCTGTCTTCCAGCCACTTCTGGGGAGCAGCCGTGGTGGTCTTCCTGGTTCTGCTGGCGATAATGCCTGCGAGTTTGGACACCACCGGCTCCGTGTCCACTAAGCCAGGCAGGTTGTCCCAGAACGAATGCAGGTTCGAGTTTCCCTTGAGGATCACCGAATTGCCGCCGCGATCGCCGTTGGGAAGGTCCATTGTGAAACGGGATACCGCGTGCAGGGGTTGATGCACGTCCCCGACCAGATGTTCCAGCCAGGGAAGATCGAATGTGCGTTGCGGATCGCTGGTAGCGGCGGTTGGGAGTTCGGCGAGTATAGCGTCGATTCGTGTCAGGGCGTTAGGCACACAACTGGGCTTGGTCGGCATGCCGTCGGTGCTGAAGGACAGATCGTCGTAGTGCCAGTCCTGGTGCCGTTCCATGTCGGGAAATCCAGCGAATACGGCGCCCGGAGGAGGCGGAGCTGTCCCCACGGGTTTGCAGTCGTCATCCATCCGAGGCGTGTTGACGAAGTGTTTATCGCCGCGGATGAAATCGGGCCACGTTGCGAAGTTCGCGAATACCATTCGCGAGGCCGTTTCTCCGCTCGTCCCTGCGGAGAATTCATCGAACATCGGATGAGCGCGGAGCAAGGCATCCACGCGCGCCCTCGCCTTCTTGTTTAACTTTGCGTAGGCTGCGTAGGCGATGGCTTTGTGACCGGTGTTGTTCCAGGCAGCCGCAGGAGGAGCCAGCAGCAAGGCGCAGAGAATCAGGGCGAGCGTAGGCTTCACGGGAGTCTCCTTCGGGGTGGCCTCGTTCACCGTAGCCCACTCCGCAGGCCCCCTGCAACTGCTATCCTGAACCTCACAGCGAGGCTATCACCACATTGAAACCCAGTCTTTACTTGATCGCAGCATTCGTGCTGGCTGCGGGCACCGGCCTTTCCCAAAAGCGTACCGTTTCCGATGCCGAAGTGGCCAAAGTTCACAAGTCGGCGATCCTTATCGATACCCATAACGACATCACCAGCCGGACGGTTGAGGGCTGGGACATCGGGACGGATGCCACTGACACGCATACCGACATCAACCGCATGAAGAAGGGCGGCATGGGCGGCGAGTTCTTTGCCGTATTCGTCGGTGCGAACTATGTGGAGGGGAACCACGCGGCCAACCGGACGCTGGAGATGATCGACACGGTGCGCCACGACATCGTGGCAAAACACCCTGAGGCGTTTCTCTTTGCGACGACGGCGGACGATGTGTTGAAGGCCCGCAAAGAAGGCAAGATGGCCGCGTTGATGGGCATTGAAGGCGGTCACGCGATTGAAGACAGCCTGCGACTGCTGCGCGATTTTCACGCGCTGGGTATCCGTTACATGACGCTGACGCATTCGAATACTAACAATTGGGCTGATTCCTCAGGCGACATGGACAACCCGAAGGTGAAGCACCACAACGGGCTGACCGACTTCGGTAAGGACGTGGTGCGGGAGATGAACCGGTTGGGCATGATGGTAGACATCTCGCACGTAGCGGACAAGACGTTTTACGACGCGATGGAAGTGAGCACCGCGCCGGTGTTCGCGTCGCATTCCTCAGCGCGCGCGATTTCGAATATCCCGCGCAACATGACCGACGACATGATCAAGGCGCTGGCCAAGAAAGGCGGTGTGGTTCAGGTCAATTTCGGTTGCGAGTTCCTGAGCCAGAAAGCGGCTGACTCTTCGCCCATGACGGATCCGGTGTTACGCGAGAAAGTGACGAAGATGTTCGCTGACGCCAAGACGCCGGAAGAGCGCGCCAGCCTGATGAAGAAGCTACGCGAGGAGTTCGGAAGCAAACAGGTGCGGGCGACATTGATGGATGTTGTGGCGCACATCGATCACATCAAAGAGATCGCCGGCGTGGACTACATCGGCATTGGCTCGGACTTCGACGGTGTCGGCTGTGTACCCGAAGGATTGGATGATGTCTCGAAATTCCCCAATCTGACGCGGGCCCTTTTGGAAAAGGGATACACGGCGGAGGACATCCGTAAGATCTATGGCGGCAACCTGCTGCGCGTGATGCGAGCGGTGGAGAAGGCTGCGGCGAAGTAGAGCCTTCAGTCAAGCGCCGGTGCTAGGGCGGACGGTTGCGCGCCGGCCGCCTGAACGCCGGGCTGCCCGCACCTCCTCGAGTTCCCGTTCCACTTCATCCTGCGAACGTGGAGATTTCATGGGGATGAACTCATCCAGGGCCCGCAGCATGGCGAGACGCTCGTCTTCTTTGAGCCGATCCTGGGCAGTCATACTGCTACTATCTTGACGCATCGGCTCCCTTCCAGCTAGCGGGAGTTTACTCGTACGCCCGAAAACAGACTGGTAAGTAGCTTTCTTTTGTGGAAGTTGGCAAGACGTTTT
>JBDTMC010000424.1:0-6906 GCA_039934475.1 Bryobacteraceae bacterium
ATTGATTATCCGTGAGGTTCTGGCAAAGCAGCCCATGCATCCGGGCGCGCATCACTACCGCATCCATAACTGGGACTATCATGAGGCAGCGCAGGCGCTGGAGAGCTGCCGTAAGTATACGGACACTGTTCCGAATATCGGACACGCGCAGCATATGCCGGGCCACATATACAGCATTGTGGGAATGTGGAACGAAGCGGCGATTTCCATGGACGCGGCGACGCGAGTGGAAAAGCGGTACATGCAGGAGACGCTAACATTTCCATTCAACAACTGGAATTACGGGCATAACCGCAACTACCTTTCTTACATTCAGGAGCAACTGGGCATGGTGGATGCCGCGATCTTCGGGGCACGGCAATTAATCGATGCGCCTCATGATCCGGAAGAGAACAACGACGACTGGCGGAGTTCGCAATCCTACGGTATCTTCGCGCTGGCGCGGGCGCTGGCGAAGTTCGAACGGTGGGATCAGATCCTCGACGGGAAGACGATTCCATGGCGGGACTTGTACCGGGACAAGGCCTATAAGGCTTATTACGTGGCTCGTGCGCGGTTGGCCAAGGGCGAGGCGGACGAGGCGGGCAAGAGCATACGGGAGCATGAAGACCTGAAGAAAGAGTTGGAGAAGCACAAGGATTTCGAGGAGATCTATAACATCCAAACGGAAGAGTTGGATGCGCGGCGGGCGCTGGCGCGGGGCGAGACGCTGGAAGGTCTGGGGATGCTGGCCCAAGCCGCGACACACGAGGCGGAATTCCAACACCAATATGCGGACCCGCCACTGTATCCGGCGGCGCTTTATGCAGACTTAGGCGATGCGTACCTGAAAGCGAAGAGTCCGGGCCTGGCGCGTGAAGCGTTTGAGAAGGCTCTGCAGTTGACCAAGAACGATCTGTTCGCCTTAAGCGGGTTGGTAAGAACGAACGCGGCGCTGGGGGAGAAGGCGAAGGCGGAAGATGCGATGGCACGCCTGCTGTCTGTGACGGCGAATGCGGACCAGGGTCTGAAGCCGTTGGAGCTGGCAAAGGCTACGGGCGTGAAGGCAGAGCCGCGCGCCGATGTACCGGTTGCGGAGCGTAACTATGCGCGGGTTCCCCTGGATAAGTATGGACCACCGAAGTGGGAGCCGTACAACGCACCGGCGCTTGAAGTCCGGGATGCCACGGGGAAGGCGGTTTCGCTGGCGGACTATCGCGGCAAAAACGTGATCCTGGTGTACTACCTGGGCTTTGAGTGCCCGCACTGTATGCGCCAACTGCACGCGCTACAGAAGAACAAAGAGGAGTGGGATAAGCGGGATACCGTCATCCTGGCCGTCAGCAGCACCGCGCCGGAGAAGAATGCCGGGCAGTTGAAGCAGTTTGGCGACCTGAACGGGATCACGCTTTTATCGGATGACAAGTACGCGAACGCGCGGCGGTTCCACTCGTACGACGATTTCGAAGAGATCGAGTTGCATTCCACGAGCCTCATCGATAAGAAAGGCCGTGTCTATTGGGCGCGCCTGGGTGGCGATCCCTTCAGCGACGTGGCCTTTCTGGAAAAGCAATTAGACCGCATGAACCAGTTCGTGGAACGCGCGGCGCGTTGACGTTCCGCTACAACTGTTTGGCGTAGGCGACAAGCTGATCGAGAGCCGTGCCCCAACCTTGATGGAAGCCCATATCTTCGTGCCGCTTGCGTGCGTCTTCATCGCGGTGAAGGGCAGTGGCTGTGTAAAGCGTCTGGCTGCCCCGTGCCTCGATGGTCACGATCGCCGTCATGAAGGGATTCGCTGACGGGCGATAACCGGGAAGCAGGGCGTCGGTAAACACCAGCCGCTCATATGGAACCACTTCGAGATAGCAGCCGACGTTGGGGAACTCCAGGCCTTCCGGGGAGCGCATCGTGGTGCGGAAGATGCCACCGGGGCGCAGATCGATTTCGCAATCGGTGACCGTCCACGGGGCGGGTGTGAACCATTTGCTGACGTGCTCGGGTTTGGTCCAGACTTCCCATACGAGTTCACGCGGAACATCGATGAGGCGCTCTAGAACAAGGTCGAGAGCGGGGTCGGGTATCACTGAGATCAAGAGCGTTTCTCCTTTAATGCAAGCAAATATTCGTCCAGCTGATCGAGGCGGCGTTCCCACAGGTCGCGCTGCCTGGTGAGCCAGTGCTCTGCCATCTTCATTCGCTTCGGGACAATCTGGTACGTCCGAACGCGCCCAGACTTGGTGGAGCGCACGAGGCCCGACTGTTCCAGAACCGTGAGGTGCTGGACGAAGGAAGGCAGCGCCATCTGAAACGGCTGCGCCAGTTCGCTGACCGAAGCAGGGCTTCTGCTGAGCCGCTCCAGCACACGGCGGCGGGTGGAATCGGAGAGGGCGCGAAAGACGCCATCCATGGATTCAACGGGAAGCACGATTGAGTATAGAGCGGAGTGAATACTTAGGTCAATACCTAAGTATCAATCGAGAGTGAAGGTGAAGAGCACGCGGCCGGCGGCGATGGCGAAGTATTGCTTGCCGCGGAATTCGTAGCTGATGGGATTGGAAAGTACAGGCGCGCCGGCGTTGAAGCGCCAGAGTGGCTTGCCGTTAGCTGCGTCGAGCGCGAAGACATAACCGTCGGCGGTGCCTCCGAAGACCAGGCCGCCGGCAGTGGACACCAAGCCACCCCAAGGCGGCGTATGAAGGGGGAACTCCCACCGCTGTTGGCCAGTGAGAGGGTCAATTGCTTTCACGGAGCCAGAGGGTTCGACACCAGGTATGCCGCGCATGCCCCCGGCGGAGTAATAGTTGCCGGGTTTGTACTCAGCGGTGGCGCGGTAAAACGTGTTGCCTTCCTCCCTCGCGGCGACGTAGAGAAGGCGTGTCTGAGGACTGTAAGAGGAGCTGGCCCAGTTGGTGGCTCCGTGGATGCCGGGGTAGATGACGACGCCAGCGGGCACGGGTTCGGTGCCGGGAAGCATCACGGGGCGGCCGTTCGCATCGAGACCTTTCGCCCAGTTTTGCCGGGCGTAGGCGCGGCCGGCGAGGAATTCGCCCGTGCGCCGGTCCAGCAGGTAGTAGAAGCCATTGCGATTGGCGTTGCCGATCAACCGGCGGGGCTTTCCGGCGTACTCGGCGTCGAAGAGTACGGGAACGTGGTTGGCATCCCAATCGTGCGTATCGTGAGGAGTGAATTGGAAGTGCCAGCGACGTTGTCCGCTATCGGCGTCCAAGGCGAGCAAGCTGTCGGAGTAGAGGTTGTCGCCGGGGCGCACATTGCCGTCGTAGTCGGGGCCGGGATTGCCCGTGGCCCAGTAGATCAGGTTGAGAGCGGCATCGAAGGAACCGGTTACCCAGGCGGCGGCCGATCCGGTTTTCCAGGTTTCGCCAAGCCAGGTTTCGTGACCGGGTTCGCCCGGGCCAGGAACGGTCCAGAAGCGCCAGGCGCGTTTTCCGGTTTGGGCATCGTAGGCATCGATGAAGCCGCGTATACCGTATTCACCGCCGGAGACTCCGATGACGATCTTGTCCTTCACTGCGAGAGGCGCGGCGGTGATGGAGTAACCAGTCTTGTAGTCAGCCACAGGGACATCCCACAGGACGCGCCCCGTTCTGGCGTCCAAGGCGATGAGATGGGCATCGAGAGTGCCGAGGTAGACGCGTTCGCCGAGGACGGCCACGCCGCGGTTCACCTGACCGCAACAGACGTGGACGTCGGAGGGGATAGCACGGCGGTAGGTCCAGAAGGGGCGACCTGTGGCGAGGTCGAGCGCAGCGGCGTTGCTGGGTGGCTCAGAGATGTACATAACTCCATCGGCGACGATGGGCGACACCTCGAATTGATTGAGGTCGTTGGTTTGATAGAGCCATGCGGGATGAAGGCGAGCCACGTTAGCGGGAGTGATGCGGCGCAGTGGGGAAAAGCGATGACCGCTGTAGTTACCGGAGTAGGTGAGCCAGTTGGCCGGTTCATGGGCAGCATCGCGGATGCGTTCATAGGGAATCTGGGCAGCGGCGGGGAGGACGATAGCGAATAGCAGGGCGAGCTTCATCGTTCGCCTCGAAGAGACGCAAGGTAAGCGACCACGTCGGTGAGTTCAGAGTCAGAGAAGACGCCGCTGTAACTTGGCATTGGCGACTTACCCCACAGCTTCTGGAGGTCTTTCAGTTCACTCTTATCGAAGGAGTAGATGCGGCCGTCGAAGTCGCGCAGTTGGATGGTAAACGTATCCTCGTTCAAGCGGAAACCAGTGACAGCGCGGCCTTCAGCAGTGACGACGTGAACCATCAGGAAGTTGTCGGGCATGAGGATGATGCGGCGATATACGGCGAAGGACTCCGGCACTTCGGCTTCGGGGTCGGTTAGAGATTTACGCAAGTAAGAGATGCTGCGGCGGACGCCGATATCGGAGAGATCCGGACCGAGACTGTGGCAGCCACGACAACCACCCTTGCCATTGAAGAGAGTTTCTCCGCGGGCGGGATCGCCTTCGACAGCTGCAGGTACGGTCAGGCCGAGCGCGCGAACGTAGTCCACCAGATCCCGATTCTCAGCAGATGTCATGCGGGTGCCGGGCATTTGTGTCCCCGGTATGCCAAGGGTGACTATGTTGGATAGCGCGGTATCGTCGGCTGCGCGGGGCAGTTTGGGCACAGCGAGATTTGAGCCGCGTCCGCCGTCGCCTTTTGCTCCGTGGCAAGGGGCGCAGTGAGTGGCGAAGAGGATCGCACCCTTCTCCTGTCCAGAGGCGAGCGAGGCCAGCAGCAGTGCCAGAAGTGAGTACCCGCGCCAGATCATCGATGCCCGTTATGATATCGAAACAGATTGGGGCAGTAGGCGTGGTCAGTGCGGATAGCCCAAGACGCCTGAGGCGTCCTCAACCCACTTCATTGCCTCAAGGCAGAGGTCCGTCAAAGAGCCTATCGACAACTCAAGAGCCTCCGCTTGAGCCGAGATGGTAGGATCGTCAACGGCCTCGCAGGCAATACAAAGATCCAGAACGCGTCTGAACGGATCTTCTTCGCGGACCTGCCCAAGCAGTGCTTTTAGGATCTGAGGCTGTAATCCCAGTTCGGGCAGGAGTTCGCTCAAGGGCCGGCCTACCATGCAATCCAACATCGAGAAAAGGCCCATCATGAAACATTCCGGTGCGGCAGAAACGCGAGGACTTCGGTCGCCGATGAGCTCGCACAGCCTCGCCCGGTACAGCGACATGTGGGCCACCTCAGAGATCGTCTCCGTGGTCAAGTGCGGCAGAGCGGCCAAGGTTACCCACCGTCGTACCTCACGTTCCCCGAGCACCACTAAGCCATGACGGAGGGTTGTCATTGAGCCAGAAAATGCGAACGCCGCGGAATTCAGATAGCGCATCAGCCTGCGGGTAACAGCGACATCAAGACGGATGAGTCGATCCAGCCGGTCAAAATCCAATTCCGGCCGATTGATTTCAGCCAGCAGCCGCAGGGCATTCCATTTGTACGTAGGGATGGCAGAACCCTGGATGATCTCAGGACGCGCCAGGAAGTACCCCTGAAAGTACCGATAGCCCACGCCGCGCGCATACTCCAGAACTTCACGGGTTTCGATCTTCTCGGCCAACATGTGGATGCCCCGCTTGCCAAACTCGTTACTGAGGTGACGGCAATCGTCCAACGATGTATTGAGGAAATCGATCTTAATGTAGTCTGCAAGGTCGATGAGGGGCCCGTAGTCTTCCCTCGTCACAAAGTCATCAAGGGCCAGCTGGTAACCTTGCCTCTTCAGCCTGCGACATGCCGCAATCACTTCGTCGTCGGGCGTCACTGTCTCGAGGACTTCGATCACCACGGATTGCGGCGGCAGACCCGGACCCTCTGGTGCGACTAACAATTCGCCAGGAAAATTAATGAAACCCCTGTGTCCTTCAAGGACCCGATCGAAGGGTAGGGCGAGGAATGCGTTCGCGATCACGGTCGACGTGGACACCACCTCATTTTCCGCATCATAGCGATTAGTCCCGCCGGAACGGTATAGAAGTTCGTAAGCAAATGTCTTGAGTTGGTCGTCCAAAATAGGCTGCCGGCCGACAAACAGTTTCACCAAGGGAAGCGTATCCATTATTCTTTTCGACTGAGGTCCACGGCCTCTTCCACGCGAGTATATCCGGCGCCTATCACAGTCAGTTCGGATAGCCCAGCGCGCTGCAGGCGACGTCCACCCACTTCAACGCCTCCAGACACAGGTCGGGAAGGCTCTCAGGGGATAAGTGCATGTTTTGGGCACAGTCTCGAATCTTGGGGACGTCTACGGTCTCGCAGGCCAGGCACAAATCGAAGATGCGCCGGAATTGATCGTCTTCGCGAACCTGATCAAGCAGAGCATCGCGGATCTGAGTCCTCAATCCCAGTTCGGGCAGCAGTTCACTTAAGGGACGACCCACCATGCAGTCCAACATCGAGAAGAGCCCCATCATGAAGCATTCCGGCGCTGCAGAAACCATAGAGCTCTTCGATGCGATGAGTTCGCACAACCTTGCCCTATATAGAGACATGTGCGCCACTTCGGAGACCCGGTCGGTGGTCAAGTGCGGCAAGACTGCCAAGGCGACCCAGCGGCGGACGTCTTTTTCGCCGAGCACCACTAAGCCATGACGAAGAGATCCGATGGAGCCGCGGAAGGCAAAGGCCGCGGAATTCAGATACCGCATGAGAGTTCGCGTAACCGCCACATCAAGACGAATGAGTCGATCCAATCGATCAAAATCCAATTCGGGTTGGTGAAGTTGGGCGAGCAATCGGAGAGCATTCAGTTTGTACGCGGGAATCGTAGAGCCCTCAATGATCTCCGGACGGGCCAGAAAATACCCCTGGAAATGGCGATAACCCATCTCACGGGCAGATTCCAAGACCTCGCGGGTCTCGATCTTCTCGGCGAGCATGCGTACGCCCCGCG